>CACZAY010000031.1 GCA_902779265.1 uncultured Bacteroidales bacterium
GAACCGCGCTTCATCTTTATGGCCGACATCTGGCGTCCGCGTCACCCGAGCGATGCCCGCTACATCTGGCTGCCCATCGAATTTGTGGCCGGAAAACCCGTCGTCAGGTGGCGCGACGAATGGAACATCGGCCATATATTGCAGTCAGGCGGAACGCGCCACCCAGGAGGTGCTTCAGAAGTTGGAGGCCTGGGGGGTGTCGGACGATGATGCTGCCCGCATCTTGGAGTCCCTCCGCAAGGAACGTTTCCTGGACGAGAAACGTTATGTCCATGCCTTTGTGAACGACAAATTCACCTACGAACGTTGGGGGCGCATCAAGATCGTTTATGCCCTCCGTGCCAAGGGGGTGACCGGTGCCGTGGTGAACAACACCCCTCTTTGTACTCACTTGGTTGGTCAAAACGGACCTCCACATCCTAATAGAAGTAAATTATAGTCAATTAATTCTGAACATTTAAATCAATTTATAATTCACTCAAATCATGAAAAAAGTTCTTTTGGTTTTTTTGGCGATTCTGGTCGTGTATGTTTTGTCTCATATTGGGTTTGTTCCCATGAATGGGGATTATCACTCGGTGCTGGGGGCAGTTGCGAGTTGGCTCGTGCCGGACAATGCCGTACTCTACAAGTTGGTCAAAGAGGTGCTGACGTCGGCGCTGATTGCCTTGGTTATTGTATGGATAGCTGGTTGGAGAAACCTGTTCGGCGCATGGGGCGTCAATCACGGATTCCTGTTGGGATGGGGCGTTGGATTGCTGTTCTGCTTGCCGATGATAATCGTGCATCTGATATTCGGAAAGGTGGAATACAGTACCGATACGATGTTCCGGTATGCCATCTTCCCTGGCCTCTTTGAGGAACTGATGTTCCGAGGATTCTTCTTCGGCATGTTGTTTCGTTATTGTAAATGGGGCTTCGTTTGGGCTGCTTTGCCGACGGCCTTATTGTTTGTGTTGGGCCACCTTGCTCAGTCGCACGACTTGACATCTCTGTTGCAGGTTTTTGCCGTCACCGCTTTCGGCAGTCTCCTCTTCAGTTGGCTCTATGTAGAGTGGAACTTCAATCTCTGGGTGCCCATTGCCCTTCATATCGGGATGGATGCCGTATGGAGCCTCATTCCGATAGAGGGTATCGACCACTCGATGGGTAACCTGCCATCGAACATCGGCAGAGTTCTGACCTTAGTGCTGGTGGTGGTCATCACCGTCCTCTACAAGAAACGTCAGGGCAAGAAATTGTTCGACTATAAAGTGTGGTGATAATTGTCCACAAAACAATAAGTTGGCACTCTGCTTTTCAACCTCACAACCTTATACCCTTAAAACCTCACAACCTGATATGAAAAAAATCCTGTCATTACTGGCTTTATGGCCGATGCTTCTCGCTTCGTGCAACACGCAGCACCAGCCTACCGAGGAGGATATGGGCGCATACCTATTCACCTACTTCAGCGATCCGACGCACTCGCTCTTTATGGCCATCAGCTACGATGGCTATACCTTCACGCCCCTAAATGGCGGCGAACCTGTCATCGGTGGCGATAGCATTGCCGACCAACGTGGCATTCGCGACCCGCATATCTACCGTTCGCCAAATGGCAAGTTCTATATCGCCATGACCGACCTCCACGTCTTTGGTAAGGAAAAAGGTTTGCGCGACACTCAATGGGAACGTCCCGATAAATATGGTTGGGGCAACAATCGCGGTCTTGTGCTTATGGCAAGCGACGACTTGATACATTGGACTCACCACGAGGCTCGCATTGACCAGCTATTCCCCGAAAAATTCGGCGAACTCGGTTGCGCTTGGGCTCCGCAGACAATCTGGGATCCAGAAGTTGGCAAACCGATGGTATATTTCACAATTCGTCAGAACCCTGGCGGACGTACTAAGCTATATTATAGTTATGCCGACGAGGCGTTCACCACACTCGAAACCGAACCGCAACTGCTCTTCGAATATCCCGACACCACCATTCAGGTGCTCGATGCCGATATTTGCCCGATGCCCGACGGCCGCTACTTCATGTCGTATGTGGCTCAGGAAAATCCTGGCGGCATAAAATATATGATTTCCGACCGCATCAATCACTACGAAGATTATGTAGATGAGCAGATTGATGGCGAAAACCGCGGCTGCGAGGCGCCTAATGTTTGGAAGCGCATTGGCGAAGATAAGTGGGTGATTATGTACGATATTTATAGTGTCAATCCGCACAACTTCGGCTTTGTGGAAACCAGCGATTTCAAGACGTTCACCCCACTTGGACGATTCAACGAAGGTGTGTTGAAGATGAAAAATTTCACTTCGCCTAAGCATGGCAGTGTCATACATATCACTCTCGACGAGGCTAAACGTCTGGAGAATTATTGGAGCGAAAAATATTGCAGTAGATATGCGCGCACCAACGTTCCTACCGACTCTATCCGCCTCAGCGACCCAGCTATCTTGGCCGATTCGGCTTCACATACATATTATATGACTGGTACCAGCGGTTTGATGTGGCGCAGCACCGACTTGAAACTATGGGATGGACCTTTCCGCGTCACCGAGTTCGACTCCGACTCGTGGATGGGCGCGCATCCGATGATTTGGGCATCCGAACTTCATCGCAATCCGGGCGATAACTACTATTACTATTTCGCCACCTTCACTAATAGCGCTGTGAAAATCGACACTGTGCGTGGCAACGTTATCGAACGCCGTGCAAGTCAGGTGCTCCGTGCCGACAACCCAATGGGCCCATATCGCGCATTCGGCGATTCTACCTATCTGCCAGCCGATCGTCCGACGCTCGACGGCACTTTCTGGCGCGACACCGACGGCAAGCCCTATATGGTCTTCTGCGGCGAATGGCTTCAGAACTGGAACGGCACGATGGAAAAAATAGAACTCAAGCCCGACCTTAGCGGCACCGTTGGCGAACCTCAAGTCCTCTTCCGCGCCAGTGACTCACCTTGGAGCCGAGAGAAGGACGACAAGGGCAATGTCACTTGGAACAAAGTGACCGACGGTCCTTGGCTTTTCCGCACAGGTACAGGCCGACTTGGAATGCTTTGGACGTCGTGGGTGTTTGGCGACTACACACAGGGCGTAGCTTATAGCGAGAGCGGTACGCTCGATGGTCCGTGGATTCAAGAGCCTGAACCTATCACACCGCCCAACTTCGGCCACTCGATGCTTTTCCAACGTTTCGACGGCCAATGGATGATGTCGGTTCATAGTCATGCCCACGACGAGAATGGACGCACCGTACGTATCCCGCACTTCTTCGAGGTCGATTTGAGCGGCGACAAATTGGTTGTGAAGACCGAAAATTGACGGATTTGGGACATTGGCCAATGCACCAGCCAGAAAAAACGAATCAGCATAGTTGCAGTTCCGGACTACAGCTATGCTGATTTTCTTGTGTGTCAGTTTCATTGGCCAATGTCCCTCTATCGCACCACGCGCTTGTGGCCGTCGATGAGGTAGAGGCCGCGCGCAGGCGGCGAGGCGAGCCGTCGTCCCAGCAGGTCGCGGATGTCACTTGCCGCCTTGGCCGATGTCGCAAGCGGCTGATTCAGCGCGGAAAGGTCGGTCACGGGGATGAATTCGTAGGGAAAGTCGTTGGCCGATGCCCCGGCATTCGTGTTGAGGGTGCCGTCGGCGCGTGGGAGCCAGAATTTGGCCGATGTCGTTGCCCCCGTGTGCAGGGCATAGCGCTCGGTGCCGGCCGCGTGGAGCAGCGTGAAGCCGTGGGGCACATTCGTGTTGGTCAGTCCGAGGGTGGAGAGGCCCAGCCCATCGGCCAGCGAGACCAGGCTGTGGCGCGCGTTGCCATCGGCCATGATAGTCCAGACCTGATGCGCATCGGGCCGCGTCGTCGAACCGGCGTCGAAGGTGACATATTCCAGCCTGGCGTGGGCGGTGAGGAAGCGGTCGCTCGCGGCGTGGCGCACCATGTAGTGGCCCGTGGGCAGCGAGACGGGACCGGCGGCATCGGCCACATAGATGGTGTAGCGGATAACTTCCTGATGTCCATCTGGAAAGGTGATTGTGACCTGCGGCTTGGCCGAGGTTGTGATGTCGGCCAATGTCATGGCTGCGCCCGTCGTCCCGTCGCTCCACAGGTAGGTGACTTTCTCGGCCAATGCCGTGGGCACGTAGGGCTGGAGCGTGATGTTGCTGGCGGCCGATGCCACGATGCGCGTCGTGTCGGCCAATAGAGTTCCGTCCACAACGATGTCGGGTCTGACGTTGCGCACGTCGATGCGGTAGGTGACCGGCTCGATGCGGCCGCCCTGGCTCGTAATTTCGGCGCGTACGGTGCGCGAGGCGGTGACATTGGCCAATGTGATACGCTCGCCACGGGCCCCCGTGTCCCAGCGGATGTCGGTCCACCAGCCGGCAGCGTCGGTGCAGGTCAGCGTGACGCCCGTGCCGTAGAAGACGGTGATCACCGTGTCGCCCACCGTGGCATTGCCGACGATGATGCTCTGGCTCGTGCGGCTGGGGTTGCAGTCGCCCTCGACGGCGAGGCTGTAGGCCAGTTCGCTCTCGACGCCGCGCGCGTTGGTGTAGGTCACGCGGTAGAGGTAGCTGCGGTCGGTCGTCACGGTGATTTCGCGTGTCGTCTGTCCGGTGTTCCAGCGCCATTGGCCACTATCCGCCTCACCGTCAGGCAGTTGCGGCGAGAGTTTGACGGTTTTGGCCAATGGGAGACACTGCGTCGGCTGGACGACATAGGTGTTGCGCAGGCCGCCCAGTTCGCATTGGCCAAGAACCTTGCCGTCATATTCCAGACGGGGCGAGAGCTGTGTGGGCCGATGCTCTTCGGGACAGAGCTGCACGTCGCGCGTGTTCATCAGGACGGAGTAGCCCAGATGGTCGTATCCGCCCGAGGTCGAACCCTGTCCGCCCCAGTCGGCCGCCGTCGAGAGCATCGCGGCATAGGCCCTTTCGGAAAATGGCATCGTGACACCCTTCACGCCCTCATAATGGCCGATGACGGTGCCCCAGTAGGGACGCATCTGCGCACCCAGGGCCGGTTCGGTCATGGTCCAGCAGCGCGAGTCGGTGTAGTAGATGCCGTTCGTGCCGTAGGAATAGTTCGTCCACGGCAGGCCGGCGACACTCTGCGTCTGGGCAGCGACATATTCGATGCCGGCCGCGAGGCGGTTGTCCATATAGGCGTAGAGGTCGTTGCCCTGGTTCCAGCCCACCTGCGCGATGTCGATGGCGAGGCCGAGGGCCATGGCAGCGTGGCCCGTGTCGCGTCCGCTCTCGTTCATCTGTCCGAGCTTGCCGTAGGCCCCCGTCTCCAGGTCCGACGCGACGGTCGTCACCACCAGATTGCCCCAGAATTCGGTCAGACCGTCGTTGAGAATGGGATTGGCCGTGCGCGGATCGACAAAGGTGCCGACCTGGTCATATTTGATGAACGAAAGCCCCTGGTTGTAGATGAAGACATCGTCGCAGAAGATTCCTATTGACATGACGGCCAATGCGTTGCACAATCCCCAGTTGCTCCAGTAGTGGCCCGGCGCCTGCCACCACTTGCCGCTGTTGAGCCACGTCCCGTTGCGTCCGCGCAGGAAGTTGATGCAGCCCGGATACCAGACGTTAAGCATCCACTGGCGGAACATCTCGCGGTCATCGGCCGACCAGCCCTCGTAGTCGCGCATCAGTTCGGCCGCCTGGGCAAACTCGTAGCCGTAGAGGCCGTAGGCGAGACACTGGTCCGACGTGCCCGAGATGGCCCGCGTCGTCCGCGCCCAGGCCATGAGCACATCGACGGCGTGACGGGCATTGGCCAATGTCCCCTCAATCTTCCAGCGCAGGGCGTTCTGATAGGCGATGGCGGCTCCACGTGCGGCGTTGATGTAGTTTTCGCCCGTGCCGCCGCGTACGATGGTTTCGACGGGTGAGGTTGTGGCCGATGCGCTGGCGTAGGGCGACGATTTCAGGGCCGTCCAGGCCGCCGTGACGCGCGGATTGCCCGTGGCCAACTGCTGGCGCACGCGCTGGAAATCGGCCTCGGTGTGCAGGCCGCCCGGATGTCGGAAGCCGCGTCCGTTGTCTTGTGCTGTGGCATTGGCTAATGTCATTATCGCCAGTGCCGCAATGAGTAGAAGTTTTTTCATGTTATCTTGTTTTTAAAGGGTATTTAAAGGAAGTGAAAGGGAAGCGAAAGGGAAGTGAAAGGGACGTTTGCTCCAACTATTAACTCTTACTTCTTGCTTCTTCACTGCTCAACCGACAGTCCCTCCACATGATTGCCGATGTACATCGGGACGTAGTCCGTGGCCGAGTGCCAGCCCGGCTTGCCCTTCATCCCGTTGCCGATGGCGCGCCCGTTGATTTTCAGTCCCTCGAATCGCACGTTGCGGACCTGGCGCATGTCATCGTATCCGTTGATGATCGAGAGCGAAGGCGTCGTGCCCCGATAGCGGATGTTGCGCAGGGTCACGCCGTCGATGCCACGGCCCGGTGCGGCGCAGTATTTCTGGTTCCAGCCCACCTTGAGCTGCACGAGGCTGCCCTGCTCGATCTGCTCGATGCGGATGTTGTCGAACGTGACATCGGCCACCCAGTTGTTGTCGCCGCAGTTGATGGCCAGACAGCCCTGATAATCGACCTGCGCTTCGCATTGGCCAAGAATGTCGATATTCTGGTAGGTGAGGTGCTCGATGGTGTCGCCGCGCTCCGCGTTGCCGTGGATGCCGATGAAGATGGGGTGGGCGACATCGGCCCAAAGCGTCGAGTTGCGCATCGTCACGTTGCGTGTCGAGCCGGTGAAGCCCTTGCGCGTGGCATAGGCCGTGGTGCAGTCGTCGCTGTTGCGGCAGAAGACGCGGTCGTACGTGACGTTCTGTGACGCGAAGACGTTCAGCCCGTCGCCCCAGGCCGGATGCGAGATGCTGCGCACGTCGTGGAGTGTCACCCCGTCGCTGCCGCCCACGGGACACGTGTTCACGATCAGTCCGTCAATCACGACGTTCCGGCTGCGCCACACGTGACAGCCCTCATATCCGCTCGCCGGACGGGCCACACCGCGTCCCAGGATGCTGACGTCGTGGGCGTTTTCTATGGCCAATGTCCCAGTCAGGTAGGCCCCGCCGTCGAGATAGATGGTCGTGTTCGACGGCACGCGGATGGTGTCGGCCGTATAGAGCCCCGGTCCGTAGCGGCGGAACTTGCGCCCCTGCCGACGGGCCTCTTCGCACGCGGCCTCGGCCGTGACGGGCGGTCTGGATGTGAAGAGGAGGAGATTGGCCGTAATGTCACCATCGAACTCAACGCTCAGGTTTTCAGGCTGGAAGAGCAGGAACTGGACTGTCGAGTCGTTCTTCACGTCGGCAATCACGCCGCGGTAGTCGGGTCTTATCTTGGCCGATGCAAACGTCCCGCCCCGCTTGACGACGCGCACGAAGACGTCGCCCGTGAAGTCGAAGAAGGCGTATGAAATCTCGCTGCGGCGGTGCTTCCCGTGGCCCGTGGAGGCGTTCACGCGCGCCATGTAGGTGTCGATTCTTGTCCAATGGTCATCGTCGCGCGGACGGACATAGACGGCATAGTCCTGCTTGAGCGGAGCCCCATCGGGCGCCGGGTAGGTGTGGACCTCGTGCAGCCGGAGGTAGGGCCGGATTTCGGGCTTCTCGCCGCCCACGATGCGCTCCGTGTAGGGCATTGACAATCCGCATCGGCCCACATAATGCTCGTAGGGCAGGCGGTAGATGTCCCACAGCTGGCCGCGCCCCATCGCCCCGATTTCCGTCCAGTCGCAATACAGCCCCGTGCAGTCATCCCAACGTCTGAACGGCACGTCGTAGCCCAGGTTGTACCGCGCCGTATATTCGAAGCCCTTCATCAGCCGGTTGTCGAGCGCGCCCCACAGGTCGTCGCCCTGCTGCCACGCCATTTCGCAGGTTTCGGCCAATGCACCAAGTCCCAGCTGCACGTGGTTCTGGTCCCGGCCCGACTCCTGACATTGGCCGTCCTCACCGATATAGTGCGGAAGCGCGCCGTTGTCCTCGCCATGCAGGTAATAGTCAATGGCTTGCCGGTACAATATCCCATCGGCCAGAAAAATTGCGCAGGCCATCCGGCAGCGGTTCACGATGGCACCCCAGTTGCCGTTGGCGTACGGACTGTCGGCCTCAAACCGCTCGATTTCTGGCAATATCGCGCGGCGCACCATCGCGGCCCATTCCTCGCGTTGATATTGGCGCATGATGTGCATCGCCTGCACCAGGTCGTAGCACTGGATGAGGCACAGCGGCGCGTCGTGGCCCTCCAGCCGCTCCAGCATCGTGGCATAGGCGTTGATGATGGCCAATGCCGTGTCCGTCCGACCCTCGCGCGCCGCGTCGAGAGCAGCCCGCATGTCGCGTTCGCTGCCGCCCTTGGTGTAGCGGAACTCGCCGTCGCGCGCAATCACGGGATACGGCCCCGACATCGACTGTCCATTGGCCATAATATTGATGCAGAAAAATACAATAAGCAGGATTGCGGTTCTCATCGCATTGATTTTTGCCACAAAGGTAAGCCAATTCCCCCGAGCGCGGCCGCCGTCATCGTCCAAACTTCGCCGAACAATCGTCCACGGCCAAAAAAATACGATTCTGTCACCAGAAAAGAGACAATCGGCACACAAGTAAACGATTTTTTTCCTATCTTTGCACCCGAAAATCAAACCTGACGCAAGATGAAAAACATTTTTTCACTGATTCTACTGCTTCTCTTCATGGCCGATGCCCTTGCCGGACACCGCCGCTGGACTGCCGCCGACGGGCTTCCCACGGGCGAGGTACAGCAACTCGTCGAACTGCCCAATGGTCAGATGCTGGCCAACTGCGAGGGCGTCTTCTGTATAGCCAATGGCGCTACATTCGACGTCGTGCCCTGCGGCCGCGACCAGGTCTATCACCTCCCGCGCTACGGCAACCACTACGCCTACTACTGGGAGGGCGACACGCTGCTCTGGCTGCGCGACATGTACCGCATCTTTCTCTACGACACGCGCCTGCGCGCCTTCCGCCACGACATCGAGCGCAAGTGGAAGGAGGAGGGCCTCCTGCGCGCCGCTGTCATGAGCCCCGACGCCGTGCCGCAACCCACCATCGGCCAACTTCACAGTATCGACTCACTCGGCCTCTCGCGCACCTTCACCTGCGCCACGACCGACCGCCAGGGCGGCCTCTGGATCGGTACGCGCAACGACGGCATCGTCTATCTCTCGCCGCGTCCCGACAACGTCCGCCTGTTCCCCGGCAGTGACCCGCTCGTCGGCCTCGCGCGCAGTCTCACCGACCGCGACGGGAGCACGTGGCGTTGTACGGCCCACGGCGTTTCCTGCGAAGACACGACCGGACATGTCTCCCTCTTTTCTGTGGCCAATGTCTCCGGCCTGCCCTTCGACCGCACGACCTTCATCCAGCCCCTGGCCGATGGGCGTTACCTCCTCTGCGACTCGCTCTCGACCCTCGGCTATCTCGACACGGCGCGCCGCGAGTTCCTTTCGCTCAACGAACGGCTGCCCGTCCTCAACCGCTACCGCTATTTCGTCGGCGCGTGTCCCCTTGACCGCACCTGGACGGCCGTCTATACGCAGAACGGCATCTTCCTCCTCAACACCGTGGCCGATACATTGGTCAAGTTCCCCGCCGCCCAGTTCATCGAGACCCATGCGACCAAGTACAACTGCATGACGCGCGACAGCGACGGCCGCCTCTGGATCGGCACGCAGAACGGACTTTTCTCTGTGGCCGATGACACCCTCGTCACCCGTATCGAGGGCCTGAGCAACAACTGCATCCGCAGCCTTGTCCTTGCGTCCGACGGGAATCTTTGGGCCGGCACCTCGTGCGGCATCTCGCGCATCACGCCCTCGGTCATCAACCTGGGCCGCGAGGATGGCATTCCCGCCACCGCCATGATGGAGCGCGCCGCCTGCTGCCTGCCCGACGGCCGGCTGGTCTTCACCACGAGCACGTCGCGCGCCGTCGTCTTCCATCCCGATTCGCTCATCGTGTCGGGCGATCCGCATCCCGTGGTCGTCACTGGGGCATTGGCCAATGGCACAAGTCTCGACATCGTCCGCGGCATCGAGCTGCGCTACGATGAGAACTACCTGACGATCCACTTCTCGGCGCTCGACTACGCCACGCCGTCGCTCACGAGCTACCGCTACCGCCTGCTGCCGCTTGAGATGGAGTGGAACGTGGACAACAGTGGCATCGGCCGATGCACCGCCGCCTACACCGCACTTCCCGCCGGCACCTATTCGCTTGAGGCCCAGTCCGCTACGGCCGATGGAGAGTGGGGCGAGACAACGACATTGGCCATCAATATCCTGCCTCCGCTTTGGCTCACGTGGTGGGCGAAGTTGGCCTATGCCTTGGCGGCAGTGGGTGCGTTCGTGCTCGGCGTGGGCCTCTATTTCAGACGGCGCCGTCTCAAGCTCGAACGTCTCAACGAGGAGCGTGTGAACCGCCTGTTCGAGCTGCGTGACGAGGCGCGCCACCAGTTCGCGCAGTCCATCAACGTCGATCCGCGGAAGATCGGCATCAACCGTGACGAGACGGAGCTGGTCGATAAGATGCTGAAAGCCATTGGCCAGAATATGGACAATCTCGACTATAACATCGACCAGCTTGCCGTCGATATCGGAATGAGTCGCGCGAGCCTATATAAAAAGACGCAGCAGATGCTGGGCATCACGCCCAACGAGTTCATGCGGGGTGTGCGGCTGAAACATGCGGCCCATCTCCTGGCCGAGAGCGACGTCGCCGTCAACCAGATTTCGCTCATGGTGGGCTTCCAGACTTCGCGTTATTTCAGCCAATGTTTCAAGAATGCGTTCGGCGTCCTGCCGTCGGAATACCGTGCGGGCAAGGCGCAGGATGAAGCCTCTACCGCCGAGGAAGACGGGGAGGAGGCTTGAACGGGGAGCATCGGCCATAATAACCCTAATGAAAAAGCCAGCGGGATGTAACGTCTCGCTGGCTTTTTGTTGTGGATGATGGTCGTGGCCAATGTGCCGTCCTCAATACTCCTCCTCGTTGAAGAAGAAGTCGTCCTTCGACGGATAGTCAGGCCAGAGATCTTCGATTGATTCGTAGATTTCGCCCTCATCCTCCATTTCCTGAAGGTTTTCAATCACTTCAAGGGGAGCGCCGGAGCGGTTGGCGTAGTCGAGCAGTTCGTCACGGGTTGCTGGCCAGGGTGCATCTTCGAGCTTTGAGGCCAATTCAAGTGTCCAGTACATATTGTGTTGATAGTTTTAGAGTTTTGTTGTATGTAATTGTTGTTCAGATAATTGCGTGGATTCGGGACATTGGCCTCAAAACGAGACCACATAGTGCTGCTTGTAGAAGCGCGGCTGGCGTATGGCGAGGCCGAAGTCGTACAGGTCCATCGTCACCTCAATCTGGTCGCACTCGCAGACCTCGTCCCAGAACGATTCGAGCTGGTGGCCGGGCTGGATGCCGCGCACGAACAGGATGCCACGTTCCTGCAGGTGGCTCTTCAGCCATTCTACGAAGGGCTCCGGGTCCATGCCGGCGGGCGCACCGTTGACCACAATCATGTCGGCCACATAGTCATCGGCCAAGACGTCAATCGACTCAATATAATCAATGCGGCCAATGGTGCTCTTGAACAGCGAGAGATGCTGCTCGGTCTCCTGCCGCTGATGCGTGCCGGCTACCGTCGTGACCTCGTTGCGTTTGTCCACCATGAGCATGGGCAGGATGGAATAGCCCGTGTCACAGCCGATTTCCAGGATGCGGTGGGCGCGGAAGCGGTTGGCCAGACGGAAGAGCAGCGTGGCTACCTTGAACGGTATCGGGCTGTTCTTCACGTAGATACGCCTCATACGCTGGTAGGCGTAATACGGCAACTTCTCTTCGATGACCTCCGTGATGACCGCGTAGGCGAATGGCGAGTGGACGCCGTAGCCCTTGCGGTGCTTCAGCTTCCGGACTCCCTTGCTGATGTAGTCTTTCAGTTTCTTTCTCGTGCTCATTGCAGATTCAGGTTGGTCAGAATAGTTCGATAGAGGCCGATGGCATCGACAATCTCCTGTCGTTCAATGAATTCGTCGGCCGTGTGTGAGCGGGCCGAATCGCCGGGGCCCATCTTCAGGCTGGGGCAGGGCAGGAGGGCCTGGTCGCTCAATGTGGGTGAGCCGAACAGCGTCGCATCGGGCACAACCTCCACAATCCGTTTCAGGAGCGGGTGTTCATGGCCAATGCAGGACGGCTGCAGACGGGTGCTGCGTGGCGTGAGTTCGACGGGGGCGACAGCCTCCTGCAGGCGTCGGGCCACCTCCTCGTTGGTGTAGGCGTCGGTCGTGCGCACATCGACCACGAATGTGCAGGTGTCGGGGATGACGTTGTGGGCCGTGCCGCCATTGATGACCGTCGTCGTCACCTTGATGGGGCCGAGGCTCTCCGATTCGCGCTCGAACCTGTAGTTGCGCAGGGTGTTGATTGCGTCCAATGCGCCGTACAGGGCATTCACGCCCTCATTCCTCGCTGCGTGGCCGGACTTTCCGTGGGCCGTCCCGTCCAGGACCATCAGACCCTTTTCGGCCACTGCGACGCGTACGCCGCCGGCCACTTTCGGGTTCATGCCCGTCGGCTCGCCCACGAGGGCAACGTCGATTCTGGGCAGTTGGCCGATGACACTTGACACGCCGTTCTTGCCGGAGACCTCCTCTTCGCACGAGGCCAGAAAAACCAGGTTGTAGTTGAGCTCTTCATGGCCGATGAGATAAAGGAACGTGTGCAGGAGGCTGACGAGCGATGCGCCGTCGTCATTGGCTCCCAGGCCGTAGATGCGGCCCTCCTCTTCGGTCGGCTGGAACGGGTCGCGCGTCCATGAGGCGACGGGCTTGACCGTGTCGATGTGTGCGTTGAGCAGGAGTGTCTGTCGGGCGGGATTAAAGCCATTGGCCACCATCCAGAGATTGTTGCCCGAGCGGTGGACCTCGACGGGGCTTTCCTGTCTCATGTAGGCCTCCAACATGTCGGCTACCGCTGCCTCGTCGCGACTCACCGAGGGAATCGCGATCATCCGCTTGAGCAGGGCTATTGCGGCGTCGGAAATGTTCAGGTCAGTTATCATTGTATTAAAATTCGGGCGCAAAGATAACTCATTTTTACTAAATTCCAAGAATAACCATAACTATTTTTGCAATTTTCAGAGTTTTTGCCTATATTTGCGCCCAAATTAAAATAAAAATCGGGCGAAAATGGCCCAAAAACCTCATTTTTCGTGATTACAATCGAACAACTCAAAGCAACTCAGGATCGCCTTGCCGACCTGAAAAGATACCTCGACATCGACAACAAAAAGATTCAGCTTGAGGAGGAGGAACTCCGCACTCAAGTGCCCGGATTCTGGGATGACCAGAAGGCTGCCGAGGCCCAGATGAAGGTCGTCAAGGGTATCCGTTCTTGGATTGAGGCCTATGAGGAGGCCAGCGTGAATGTCGATGAATTGGCCACAGCCTTCGACTTCTACAAGGAGGAGTTGGTGACCGAGGCCGAGGTCGATGAACAGTATAAGAAGACCATCGACCTGTTTGAGAACATCGAATTGCGCAACATGCTCCAGGGCGAGGAGGATCACCTGAACTGCGTCCTGAAAATCAACGCCGGTGCGGGCGGTACGGAGGCCAATGACTGGGCCCAGATGCTCATGCGCCTCTATATGCGCTACGCCGAAGATCACGGCTACAAGACCACCGTGCAGGATCTCGTCGAGGGCGACGATGCCGGCATCAAGTCATGCACCATCGAGATTGAGGGCGACATGGCGTTCGGCTATCTGAAGTCGGAAAACGGCGTGCATCGTCTGGTGCGTGTCTCGCCCTACAATGCGCAGGGCAAGCGTATGACGTCGTTTGCGTCGGTCTTCGCCTTCCCGATGATTGACGACACCATCGAGGTCACCATCGACCCGGGTCGTCTGACGTGGGATACCTTCCGAAGCGGTGGCGCCGGTGGCCAGAACGTCAACAAGGTCGAGTCCGGCGTGCGTGCTCGCTATATGTACCTTGACCCATATACGGGCGTAGAGCAGGAGCTGCTCCAGTCGTGCACCGTGACGCGTGACCAGCCGAAGAACCGCGAGATGGCTCTCCAGTTGCTTAAATCGCAGATCTACAACATAGAGATGGAGCACAAGCGCGAAAAGCAGGCAGCCATCGAGGCTGGAAAGAAGAAGATCGAGTGGGGCTCGCAGATCCGCTCGTATGTCTTCGATGACCGCCGCGTGAAGGATCATCGCACGGGTTTCCAGACGAGCGACGTGAACGCTGTGATGGATGGCAAGATTGACGGTTTCATCAAGGCCTATCTGATGGAATTCGGCGGAAAATAAAGCCACAGGAACAATCGACAAAAAATGGACACTTTTTAAGGTGTCCATTTTTGATTTTAAAGGGAAGACCCCCTCCCAACCTCTCCAAGGGGGAGGAGATTGTCCCCATCAACTCTTATTTCTTATTTCTTAATTCAAAAAGGCTCAGGCTTTTTTCGGCAGCAGCAGGTCGAGTGTGACGGACAATAGGAAGACCAGGGCCACGCAGTTTTCGGCGAAGATGGTCTGGACCATCGACGGGAAGATGACGAAGAGGCCGGAAGCCTGGGTGAAGCCGATGCCGACGCTGAGCGACAGCGAGATGATGACCATGTTGCGGTCCGAGAATCCGCACTTGGCCAACATGCCGAAGCCTGCAAACATGATTGTGCCGAACATGATGACGGTACAGCCGCCGAGGACAGCCTGCGGAATTGTCGTGAGCAGCGTGCCGACGATGGGGAAGATGCCGCCCAGGATCATGATGCCTGCGCCCGTGGCGATGGTGAAGCGGTTGACGACGCCCGAGATGTTGGCCAATCCCACGTTCTGGCTGAATGACGTGATGGGCGTGCAGCCGAAGAGACCCGCGATACTGCTCAGGAAGCCGTCGCACGTGATGGCCGAGCTCACCTCCCGAATCCTCGGCGCGCGGTGGAGGGCGCCGGCACAGAGCGCATTGGTGTCGCCGATGGTCTCGGTGGCCGAAACCATATAGATGGCGATGACCGAGAGGATGGCTCCCAGGTCAAACTCCAGCTTGAAGGGCAGGAGCATCGGCCATGAAAAGACCCCCACATCATGCAGCCGCGAGAAATCGACCATGCCCATGATTGCGGCCAATGCATAGCCGACGCACAGCCCGACCAGGACCGACAGGGAGCGCAGCGGCCCCTTGCCGAACACCTGACAGCCGAGGCACGTGAGCAGTGTCACCGAGCCGACAATCCAGTTGTGGGACGCACCGAAATCGGCCGCACCCTGACCGCCGGCGAAGGAATTGGCGCCGATGGGCAGCAGTGAGAATCCGATGGCCGTCACGACCGAGGCCGCCACGATGGGCGTGATGATGCGGATCCAGAACTTGGCCAATAGACCTAACGCGCCCTCGATGATGCCGCCGATGACGACGGCGCCCATCAGCGTGCCCATGCCCTGGGAGGTGGCGATGACGATGGAGAGCGAGAGGAACGTGAAGCTGATGCCCATGACGATGGGCAGGCGGGAGCCGATGCGCCAGATGGGGTAGAGCTGGATCAGCGTGCCGATGCCGGCGATGACCATGCAGTTCTGTATCAGCGCGGCGCTGATGGAGGCTTCGGTCCCCACGATGTTGGCGAGGATGATGATGGGGGCGATGTTGGAGACGAACATGGCCAATACGTGCTGCAGGCCGAAGGGGATGGCCTGGGCGATGGGGACACGTCCGTCGAGTCGGTAGAGGTTGTTTACGTCGGCCATAATGATGGTGGATTTGTGTTTTTCGTTGTGGGTTGATGGCGCAAATATATGGAAATGTTTCTGAAATCTGTGCATTTGTGTCGTGAAATTGCGGTGCAGCCCTGTTTTTTTATGGAAAATGTGGAAAAATCTGCATCGGAGGGTTGCCCGCTGCGGGATTTCGTCGTATCTTTGCCGCCGCGTTGGAAAACACCATCGGCCATAAAATTGAAAAAAATTCACGTAGCGACGTCACCTTTCGCCCTCCAATCCGGTTATTTGGGTGAATCGGTTCACAAAACGTCTAACACTTAAAACCTCAAAAACTATGGAAATGGAACAAGTTCGTCTCATCTTTACCAGTCTGTTCAATAATCTGGTGCCCATCGCCATCTTCGGCGCAATGCCGGTCCTGATCATCTGGCTCATCGTCCGACACAAAAAGGAAGAGACGGAAAACCGCACAAAAATCGTATTGGCCGCCATCGAGAAGAACCCCGACATCGACCTGGAAGAGTTGCTGCGGAAAGTCACTCCGAACCCCAGGAAAAAGCTCCTGAAGCAGCAACTGCTCACGAAACTGCTGATTGGCAGCATCATCTCGCTGGTTGGCTTTGCCGGGCTGTGTGCCATCCTCTGGCTGGGATACGCCGGCAGTGCCCCTACGGAAATGCTTTTTATAATGGGCGAAATAAGCGGAATCGTCATGGCCGTCGGTGTCGCGTCCCTCGTCAACTATTTTGTCGGCAAGAAGATGCTGGCCAAGGAGATTGAGGCCGAGGAGAAAAGTCTGACTTCAAAGGCAGAAAAGTGACCCGCGAGACATTCATAGAGCACGTCGAGCGCGAGCAGGAGGCACTACGCGGATTCCTGCTCGCCCTCTGCTGCGGCAACAGGTCCGATGCCGACGACATCGCCCAGGATGCCCTGGTCAAGGCCTACCTTGCGTCGGCGAACTACGTTGACCATGGCCGATTCCGCTCGTGGCTCTTCAAGATTGCGCACAACACGTTCCTGAGCTACATGGCAGGCAGACGTGCGACGGAAGACATCGGTCAGGCGGCGGACCTTGAAGACGAGGCATCGGCCGATGCCACATTCGAGCACCAGTCGCTCTACATCGCATTGGCCACACTGCCGCCCAAGGAGCGCTCGGCCATCACGCTCTTTTACCTTAACGGCTACAGCCTCAAGGAGATAGCCCAGATTACCGACACGTCGGAAGATGCCGTGAAGAAACAGCTCTCGCGCGGTCGCGACAAGCTGAGGGAGATGTTGAAAATTGAAAATTGAAAGAAATGGAAAAGGATAAAGCTTTAGAGGCACTGTTTCAGGCCCAGAAGCCGCAGTTTGCGGACAACGGGCAGTTCATGGCGCGGCTCACGCGGCGGCTCGATGCCGTGGAATACCTCAAGCGGGAGCAGGAGGCGACCCTGCGCCGCTACAAGATGGCGATGGTCGTGGCCTTCGCGCTGGGCATCGTGGGCGGAGCGGTCGCCATCATGTTCATGTTCTCGCTGCCGGCCGATGTGCCGCTCTTCACCATCCGTGTGAAGGCTGGCGCGCTCCTGTGGTTGGCCGACAATTTCCGCTGGATTGCCGCCTCGGCCGTCTCGCTTCTGATGACGGTTGGCATCATCTGCACCATCGGCAATGTGCAGGACATTCTGGCGATGCGTGCGGCGATGCGCATTGGCCGAAAATAGAAAAGACATTTAAACGATTTCGATGGTCTCACCGACGTGTGCAATCTTCCAGAAGGGGATGTTGCGCTCGTCGGTGAACTCCTTCATGCGCCAGGCCGACTCGAATCCGCTGGCCACGAAGTGCATGGGGACGAACAGCCCGACCTTGAAGCGCTCGATGAACTGCCGTCCGCCCAGGGTGTAGCCGTTGCCGATGCGTCCGTCGACGGGAAACATCGCCACGTCGAAGCGGTCCGTGACCTTGCGGATGTCCTTCAGCTCGCCCAGATATTGTTTTTCGTGGCCAATGGGGTCAATCTCCTCGTCAAACTCGCGGCTGTAGATGGTCTGTCCCGGAACGGCATCGGCCAAGAACCTCGCGTACCAGTTGTTCAGGTCGCCGGCGTGGAAGATGCGTCGGCCATCGGCCTCGACAATCCACGAGACGCCGCTGTCAGTGCTGCCCAATGCCCGGACCGTGATGGTGTCGTCGGCCCATGTCGCGCCCTTGGCCAACCAGACGTCGGCCTCGTCCTTTTCGGCGCGATGGTGGCGCAGGATGTCCTTGCTCAGGATGTAGGTCACGCCCTGCGCTGCACGTTCCCGCCACGTGAAAATCTCGCGCGTGAAGTGGTCCTCGTGAAAGTGGCTGGCCAGGACGTACAGCGGTTTCCCGCGCTGGAGGATGCCATCCATCACGCCGCTGGGGTCCATCCAAAAGTCGAAGATGAGAATGGCACGGGCCGTCTCAAGGGCAAATCCGCTGTGGAAGATATAGGTCAGTTTCATTGGCCAACAGATTCATCCAGAATGACCTCCATGCCGGTCTTCTGCACCTTCATGCCCATGTTCCTGTAGAAACTCATGGCGGAGTCGTTGCCCTCCCAGACGTTGAGCGTGACGTTATGGCAGCCGATGCTCTGCGCATAGTCGATGACGGCCTCGTAGAGCGCCTTGCCGACGTGCCGGCCGCGCGCCGTCTCGTCCACGCAGATGTCGTCGATGTAGAGCGTCCTGACGTCCTGGAGCAGCTGGTGTCCGCTGACCTCGGTGACCTGGCAGAAGGCATGGCCCCGCACCTCGCCGTCGTCATAGACGAAAATCGGCCGGCTCTCGTCGCCGATGAGGGTTTCCAGCTCCTGCGCGTCATATTTTGTCGTGTGCTGCCGGAACAGGTCGGGGCGGATGGCGTAGTGCACCATATTCACCTGATGCAGCAGCCCGATGATGCGGCCGATGTCGCTTTTTGTCGCTTTTCTTACCATTTCTTTTGTGTTTTTGGCCCATGTCCATTCTCTTCATGGCCAATGTGTTTCGTCCTCTCCGATGCGGAAAGGCGGGCCCAAAGGTACGCAAAATTTGCGAAACTGGTGCCATTGGCCGTGAAAAAAATTATAAGGGCATTGGCCAATATCCCCCTTCTGTCCGATGAATTTGCTGCGGGGGAATGTGCTGAAAAGGTCTGTGCACTCGTTGACGAGACCGACAAGAAGGAAATCGGCAGTCAGTTTGCCCGCATCGAGCGCTACGAGACCATTGCCGATAATATGGAGATTGAGATTGCGCGATATCTGGAGTTTGTGGCCAATGAACATCTCTCGGACGAGACCAAGGACAAGATTCGCGTGATGCTAAAAAAATATTTTCCGGCCGTTCCGGACAAATATCCCTTGGCCGGGATTCTTTGTTTCCGCGCCGGCCAGCGAGTGGCAGATTCCGCCGTTCCCGACGTCGCCCTTGATGCTCCGGATGGCTGTGGCATTGGCCAATGACATTGTCACGCAGATTCCGCTTTCGCCGGCTTTCAGGAACGTGCGCAGTTCGCTCTCTGTTAGTCCGTCAATCTTGCCCAATCGGGTGTAACTCCATGAATTTGAACCATAAAAGAGGCAGATGTTGCTCCCGTTGTAGAGGATGACGTCGCCCGGCTGAGCCGTCGTCTGCTGGTCGCTGGTCGGCAGGGAGAAGCCCAGCGCACCCCATATCTCAAAGCCGCCGCTGCTGTTGAGCGTCACGGTGACGGGTCCTTGTTTCAGTTTTTCGGCCAATGCCCTGGCTGCGTCATTGGCCACAAGCGTCACGCTCCGGGTCTCTCCGCCGATGGTGATGTGGATTTTCTGTTCCATAGTTGATTGTGTTTCTGCAAAATTCAGTGTCGTGATCCATTCTCCGGTCAGGGTGGCGCGGTTGGCGTGACGGCTGGCGTTTATCCACAGGGCATCGGCCATCCAGACCACTTCGGGCAATAACCGCTTGGCATCGGCCACCACCCCGCTGATGCCGCTCGAATGGCTTGAGACAATCATGCCGACGTGCTTTCCAGCCATCTGTGAAGCGTTTTGGAACAGGAATGTCTGCATGATGGCTGCCATCTGGCTCCACCACAACGGCGTGACGATGATGATGTTCTCATAGTCGTCGAACGAGACCGTCACGGGGTCGATGGCGGGGTAGCTGGCAGCATCGTTGGGATTGGCCTTGATGGCATTCAGCAGTTCGGTGCCCAATGCGTAGTTGTTGGCCTCATATTTCAGTCCCTTCTCCGCAGGTTCGATTTCCAGCACGTCGGCCTCTATCTGGCCGGTCAATGTCGTCACTATCTCGCGACAGTTGCCCGTGTAGCTGTAATAGACGACCAGTGTCTTGCCTACGTTGGCAGGCACATTGGCCTTTACCTCGATGTCCGATGTGCAGCCGCCGAAAAGCATTGCTGCCATAAATAATAGAATCTGTTTCATCTCTGTTTTTCGCTTTGATAAAATGGTCCGGCTTCTTCATCGGTGGCTTCCAGTAGGAATGTCACGGGTCGGAAACCGTCGTTGCAGGTCACTACGGCGATGCCGTCCCGATTGGTCCAGTCGTCACCATAGAATTTCTTTACGCCGGAGGATAGGGCAAAGACATACTGGTTCATGGTGCGCCAGGCACAGTCGCACATGCCCCGTGGACAGGTATTCGTGGCATAGAAAGTGTCGCCCTTCTTCAGTAAACCGCAGGGTTTCAGGTTCGGGTTACCGTATCTTTTCACTATCCGTCGGCAAAGGTACGTATAATTTCCGATGCTCTTGTTACATAAATTGGCCAAAAATATACCAATTCCGCAGAAAAAACGCGTGAAATGTCAGTTTGTAACCACTTTTTTGTATCTTTGCCGTGCTATGAAGAAGATTCTGAAAGTTGACAACCCCAATGACTATGCGCGTTTCCTGTCCGCGCCCGTGCTGCATCCGCTGGTGAGCGTCATCCATTATGACGAGGTGTCGCCCATTCACAACAGTCTGAACAATTACGGTGTGTACGGACTCTTTATCCAGCGCGAGTTTCCCAAGAATCTCACCTATGGCGTCCGGAAGCTGGAGGTGAGTGATGCCTCGATCATTGCGGTGGCTCCCGGCCAGTTGGGGGGGGGGAGAGGATAACGGCCAATTGTTCTCCATCAGCGGATGGGCGCTGCTATGGTCGCCAGAACTGCTGCATGGCACCGACCTGGAACGTCAGATTGATCGCTACCAGTTCTTTTCTTATTTTTTCGCCGATTCGCTGCGCATGGAACCTAACGAATGGCTCTGCATCACGCAACTGCTCGCCCTGATGCGGCAGGAACTGACCGATCATGACGATTCGCCCTCTCTCCGCTTCGTTCTGCTGGGCTATCTGCGCCTGATTCTGGAATACTGCAACCGGATCTACCTGCGTCAGCTTTCCGAGGAGGACAAGGAGAGCAGCGACCTGCTGAAACGTTTCCACGACTTGCTGCAAACGTATTTCCGTGAGAACCGACAATTGTCGCTCGGTTTGCCCACTGTGGCCTATTGTGCCTCGGAGTTGGCCTATTCGCCGCGCTATTTCGGCGACATCGTCCATAAGGCTACGGGCGGCACCGCCATTGGCCATATTCACAATTATGTGGTCAATCAGGCCAAAAGCCTGCTGATGCAGGGGCACAACGTCGGTGAGACTTCGCGTCTGTTGGGGTTCGATTTCCCTCACCATTTCACGCGTCTCTTCAAGCGGATGACGGGTCTTACGCCCAGCGAGTTCTTGGGAAAGTGACGGGCTTATTTCAATTGGCCATAAACCTCATCGCTGACAGCCTCCAGCCACTCGTTGGATGCTCCTTCTTGCACATCTTTATGATATGTCAGATGCTGGAACCATGAGTCTTTCTGGGCTCCGTGCCAGTGCTTCACCTCGGCAGGTACGGCGATGACGGTGCCGGGAGTCATCTCAACAGCCTCCTTGCCCCATTCCTGATACCAGCCTCTGCCTGCCACGCAGATGAGCACCTGCACCTGCTTGTGGTGAACGTGCCAGTTGTTGCGGCAACGGGGTTCGAAAGTGATGTTTATCACACCGCCACCTACATCAGCCAGATAACTCTGTCCGATAAAGTATTTGCCGTATGGGTTCTTCTCGCCCTTCGGCCACTTGCTGCTCAGCGTGTAGCCCTCATTACAGAGCCAAGCGCAGAGCTCGTCAACCAATTGCTGTGTGTTACCCATGTTCACTGCGCCTTGCTTGTGAGCTGCAAGCTGCGGAGCTACGCCCTCCATGCCACTTAGCGCCGCTACGGTAACTATCTCACGGTCGGCAGCAGAGAGTTGGTCGCCGGCAAAGATGTCGCCGAAGAGATGCGCCTTCAGGTAGTAGTCATCCTGTGGACAGGAGTCATAGTTGAACGGACGGCCAGAGAGCTGTGTCTGGTTCTTTTTGCCCAGTTCGTAAGCCTTCTTGGCGTCGTCCCACTCAGCTGGGCGCTTCCATGGCTTGCCCTCCTGCCAGTTTGGCTGCTTGTTCTCCAAAGCTTTGCCTAATACCCCCAGCGCGTTCAGCGAGCGTGGGAAACCTGTGTAGGCATAGAGCTGTGAGAAAGCCTCCTTCAGTTCGTTAATGGTAACACCGTTATCGAGAGCCGTTCTCACGGCAGGCTCAAGTCTTGTGAGGTCGCCCTGCGCCATGAGGCAGGCACATGCCGCCAATCCTTTTTGGCGCTCTGTCAGCGCCTGACTGTTTGCTGTTGTCATGGTCAATACAACTATTATTAGTAAAACGATTCTTTTCATTTATAAATCATGACTTATAACTCTTAATTCCTTATTATTGGCTCTACTTAAGGTTCTCCTTGAAGAAAACTGCCAGCTTGTCCCATGGAATCAGGTTCTTTGCCTCACCCTTGACCTTCAGTTCCTTGTAGCCGCCGTCATAGAGGTCGCAGTGTGTCGCACCTGGTATTATTAGCAACTGCTTGTTATCCGGATTAGGGTTAGGCTTGCCTGTCACGTTATATCCTTCAGCCTTGCCCTCCACCATGTATTTGTATGCCGCCTCACCGAAATAGCGTGAGTGGGCCTTCTCGCCGTGCATCACGAGTACGGCAGAGCGTATCTCGTTGATATAGTACAGGAAACGGCTGTTGGCATACGCCTGCGTACCAATCACGCGCCATCCGTCGTTAGAGTTGCCGCTACGTGAGTGGTAGCCGCGCGGAGTCTTGTAGTAGTCGAAATAATCCTTCACAAACTGTGGTGCATCGGTGGGCAATGGGTCGATGACACCGCCTGCCATCGCCTTCGGGTCGGTCAGGCGTTGCTTGGCCAATGCCTCACGGGTCGCGTAGCGGGACTCCTCCTTGTCCTCGCTGTCGAAGTATCCGTTGCCGCTTACTCGTGTCATGTCGTACATCGTCGATGCCACCGTCGCCTTGATGCGAGTGTCGGCAGCGGCTGCGTTCAGTGCTATGCCGCCCCATCCGCAGATACCGATGATGCCGATTCTGTTGGCATCCACATCGTCCAATTTCGACAGGAAATCCACGGCAGCCATGAAGTCCTCAGTGTTGATGTCGGGCGATGCCGTACGACGTGGTTCGCCGCTGCTCTCGCCTGTATATGAAGGGTCGAAGGCCAGTGCCACGAAACCGCGCTCTGCCATCTTCATGGCATAGAGACCGCTTGACTGCTCCTTTGTAGCGCCAAACGGACCGCTCACTGCTATAGCCGCCAGCTTGCCCTTGGCATCCTTAGGCGTGTATAGGTCTGCCGCCAGCGTCAGCCCGTACTGAGTTTCAAACGTCACCTTCTTGTGGTTCACCTTCTCACTCAGAGGGAACACCTTGTCCCACTCCTGTGTCAGCTGTAAAGTATTCATATTCTTTCCATTTTGTTGGTTTTCAATCGTCTGTGTGCAGCCTGCGAGCATTCCGCCCAACAGCACTGCGGCCAATAGAACATTCTTCATAGGTCGATTTTTTACTGTTATTTTATCTGCCGCAAAGGTATGACTTTTTCCCGATGCGTCCATTACACATATTGGCTGAATATATACCAATTCCGCAGATTCTACGCGATTTTTACGATGTTTTTACCATTATTCTTGTATTTGTGGCCAATGGCATTGCGCGTAAAACCCGTTGGACACAAACAGAAATCAACGTAGCGGATGCTTTTTGCCGCATGAGCATCGGCCGTAAAGATGAAAAATTATCCTTCCTTGATGTCGTCCGGCCACCAGAACTGCTGGAGTTCGTGGATGATGTCGTCCCAATCGGTCATGGTGAAAGAACCGTCGCCCATCATCATGATGGTCATCGTGATGTCGTTGTAGGTGCGATAGACATTCGTGTCGCGGAATCCGTTTCGCAGGTAGAAGTTATGGCGGCGTTTGCGTTGGCCGATATTCTCACATTCCTGAGTCGGACTCTCCATGTCGAGGACGCAGGTCTGACCCTTGTATTTTTCAATCAGCCGAGTCAGAATCCGTTGTCCATAACCTTTGCCACGCAGATCCTCCCGCACGGCAAAGTACCAGTACCAGTTGAATGTCTTGCGTGGATAGACGATGGTGAAGCCGATGAATTCTTCGCCATCGTAGTAGGCCGTGAAATCCAGCGACATTTCTCCGACCAGGCGCATCAAGTCATCCCATGGGATTTGTTCGTCTTCAGGAAATGCCGTTTCATACAGCTGCTTGATTTGCTCATTGGCAGTATCGCCCGTTATCTGCTTTTCTGTCATAAGTTGTATCTGGTTGTATAATAAGCTAATGCTACCGCCATAATGCCCAATGCCACACTTCCTGTTGCATAGATGGAGAACATGGTAAAGTTATTGGCCTGCAGCATAGTCAAACCCTCTTTCGAGAAGGTTGAGAAGGTAGTGAATCCGCCGCAAAAACCAACCATGAGGAACAAGGATAAAGACGGGGAGAGGTGCTGGAAACGGCTCGTCAACCCCCACAGGATTCCAATGAGAAGGCAACCGGCCACATTGACGGTAAATGTTCCCCATGGAAAACCATTGCGTGCCTGACTCATTGAAAGTGAAATGAGATAACGGCAAATTCCGCCAATGCCGCTACCGATTCCAACTAAGATGATATCTTTTACCATACGCTAATTCCGATTTATTTGATAGTCCTTGCAAGAAAGTCGCGCATTAGTTTTGCTATCTCGGTGTGATGGCTTTCGAGGGCGAAGAGTGAGACTCTTGGCTTCGACAATCTGCTTCCAAAGTCGCTTGTTCATTGGGACCGATGCGGACAGTTGGCCTTGAAAGCGCAAGGACTGGAGAGTGTTCGATTCCATATCCATGGTCATGGATATGGGCATGTGGGCCTCGTCACAATAGATGATGCTTGCATTGTTTTTGCCAATGCAGCAATCAATGGCGTTGTAATCCGGGCCGAATGGTGGTCAATCATCACGGTTTGCACATCTTCAAGAGGGCGAAGAGCGATTTCGCCAGTTTCTTTGTCTGCAATGGAAATCATGCCGTCACAGAGTGACAATTTCTTTGCAGTTTCGGTGATTAGTGTTTGTTTTGCCATGTTTTTTTCACCTTTTTCGGGGGCAAATTTCGTAAAAAAATTGGGATTATAACCCGATTTCTAAATTATTTCTCCTAAATTCCGCAGCACTTTAGTTTAACTTTCTTTATAAGTTCCTGAGCAACAAAAAGTTGCTCAGGATTTTACCATATCAGATTTTTCACTTACCTTAGTGTTGCAAATAAAAACAAGCAAAAATCATCAATGACATGGCAAAAGTAAATATAAAAGGTTGCCCCATGAGTTTCTTTAGGGATGTTGCCAATGCTATAGCAGGACGGATTGTCATAATTCGTTCCAAATCGTCTGCCAGCATCTGTGTGGCAATATTCACCACTTTATAATCACTCGCATCAATGCAAATCGTAGCCTTATCCAACGGGAACCAATTGGTATGGACTTTTTCTGAAACTTTAGGAAAGCCTGTCATGCCGTTACTACGTATCGGTATCATGAAAAACAGACTACATAATAAAAAGATTGTTTTACTCAATTTTTACCATAATTTTACAATAATCTAACCCATCACTTCATCGAGCACCATCTTCAGTACGAAGCCGGTTGCAAAGCCAATGGTGCTAAGGTTGTAGTGTGACCGCTAGAGGCTTCGGGAATCAGTTCCTCAATCCTGTAAACAGGGATGTAAAACTGCACTTACTGGCTGTGTTGACAATCAGTAACACCTTACCTTCAAACTGTGAGAAATCAATCTCATTAGGTTCTTGAATCGGGTGCGAACTCGTTTCCAAATTTCCAGATATAGCTACGCAGGCGTCTATGATACCATTGCTTCGTCTCTTGAAGGAACGACTTCATATCTTCCATGTAGTAATATTCTATCCAACCATGGACATAATCCGTAAAACGTTGCTTCAGCCATAAGAAGCCTTTGCCATTATTACGCTTTGTGATGGATTTAAGTTCACGGACATACTTGTCCTTTCTCTTCCTTGTCTCAACAGAGAGGGGTCAGCGTACTACTACTTT
>CACZAY010000032.1 GCA_902779265.1 uncultured Bacteroidales bacterium
GTATCGTGTGGCCGAGCTGCGGCGCGGGTCGTAGCAGACGATGCCCTGGTTGGAGGGCATCCAGATGCGTCCGTCGTCGCTGTAGAGCAGGGAGTAGAACGACTCGTCGAGGGCCTTGCCATCGGCCACAACCAGTTGCAGGCTGTCGCCGGTCTGTTCGAAGGTCAGCAGGCCGTGGTCGGATGCGAACCACAGGATGCCGTTCTGGTCTTCGGCGCAACCGCACGAACGGATGGAGCGCTTGTAGAGTGGCGAGAACCGGCGGCGCTTCTCCATGTCGAAACAGATGATGCGTCCCTCGGTCGAAGCCCACAGGCGGTGGCGGCGGTCTATGGCCAATGACACGATCCACAGCAGGTCGCGTTCGCCCGACAGACGGCTCAGCAGGTGCGTCCCCGTGTTGTAGGCGTAGATGCCGTCGCCGTTGGTGCCGATGTAGAGCGTCTGCGCGAGGCTGTCATAGACCATCGTCATGATGCTCTGGTGGTCCAGCATGCTCAATACGGGATCGCGGCGCAGCCATCGGCCATCATAAAGATAGAGACCATAATTATAGGTACCCACGTAGGCCGTGTTGCCGGGCAGGGCTGCCAGCGAGAGCACGGCGTTGTTGCTCAGCGCACTGTTGTCGGCGTCAAACCGCACGGTCGTGCCGTCGTTCCGCTCGTGGACGAGACCCTCGCCGTCAATGCCGTACAGCCGCGAGCCGTCGGTCATCGAGGCAAACGTGGCTACGCTGCCCAGGTTGTAGGTTTCATTGGCCGAATGTATCGCGCGGTGGTTGAACAGCTGCTTCTGGTTCGGGATGACGAGTGCGCCGCGCTGGTACAGGCTCAGCCAGAGGTTGCGCTGGTTGTCGTAGGCGATGCCGTGGATCTTCACACGGTCCAGGTCCACGGGACAGTCATCGACCTTGATGTGGGTCGCTTTGCCCAGGTGGACGCGCCACAGGCCGTTGCTTTCCGTGCCAACCATGAGGCTTCCGTCTGGGGCCAATGCGAGTGCCGACAGGTTCCGTTGGTCGAGTTCTGGGATTTCAATGTGGCCAATGTTCATCGTCGTCAGGTCGCAGTACAGTAGGCCGTTGTGCAGCGTGGCGAAGTAGATGCGGTTGTGCCGCGTGTCTTCAATCATGTCCTGCACGACGACGTTGCCATCGGCCGAAATCACACCGCGCAGGGGCAGCTCGATTTTCCCTTCGAGGTCAAGACATTGCAGGTTGTTGGGTGAGGCAATCCAGAGGTGGCCGTGCGTGTCGGTCAGGATGTGCTGGCAGTTCCACCATTTCAGGAGGGGCTGGAAATAGCGCGTGTTGATGCGGTCGTAGTCCATCGCCTTCGTGTCGAAGAAGTAGATGCCGTAGCCGTAGGTGCCAATCAGCAGGATATTCGGCTGTTTCGGGTGGGGCATGATGCCCGAGATGCTGATGTTCGGCTGTGTGCTGTCGGGCGAGAAGTGGGTCAGCTGGTTGCGCGTCGGGTCAAGGTGGTAGAGACCGTCCGAACCGCCGATCCAGTGTTCTCCATCGGGCGCGACGTATGTATAGGAGATATGGTTCTCATGCAGCGAATAGGGGCTGCCCGCCTGCCGCTGGTAGGTCATGAACGTCTGTCCGTCAAAGCGGGACAGGCCTTGGCCCGTCGCAATCCACAGGAAATTGTCGTGGTCGAATGCGAGGTGTGAGATGCGCGTACTGATGAGCCCCTGTCCCGTGCTGTAGAGCGTGGGCGACTGTGCAAAAAGGGCAGAACTGAACGTTAAAGAAAGTATAAGCAAAAGGTTTTTTTTCATGTGATGCCTGCGATTAGATTCGCCGCAAAGTTAATGCGAATGTTTCAAAAAAGCAAATCAAAAGTCGGTAATTTCAATTTTGAAACCCCGATTGTTTCAAATTTCTATCAAATTTGTTACCTTACAGGCCTGTTTTTTAAAAATAAAACCTTATCTTTGCGCCGCTATTATACCAGTGAAACATTATGAAACATCGTTTACTGCTTAGTTTCTTTTTTGTATCATCTTTAGTGTCCCCTGTTTCCGCTCAGTCCAAGGCCGAGCCGTCTGTCCGCCTGCCCCGCTTCATCAGTTCTGGCATGGTCCTTCAGCGCGGCGATACGGCGCGTATCTGGGGTTGGGCCGATGCAGGGGCGTCGGTCAAGGTTCAGTTCATTGGCCGAAAATATTCTGCTGTGGCTGATGCCGATGGCCGATGGAGCGTCTCCATCCCGACCCGCAAGGAGAGCATGACGGGTGGCCCCTACACGATGAAGGTCAATGAATTGCAGTTGGACGACATCTATGTGGGTGACGTCTGGCTCTGTTCCGGCCAGTCGAACATGGACCTGCACTGCAAGCGTCTGGAGGACCTCTACAAGCAAGAGTTCGACACGGACAGCAATCCCGCCATCCATCTCGTCCAGCTGGGCCGCGTGCCCCAGGTCGTCGATCCGCAGGATGACGTCGTCGCCGCCGGGTTCTATCCGTGGCAGAGCATGACGCCGGAAAACGTCGGCCACTGGTCGGGCATCGGCTATTTCTATGCCAAGGAGATGTACGAGCGCACCGGCGTCCCGCAGGGCATCATCAGTGCCTCGATGGGCGGCAGCGACATCGTGGCGTGGTGCAGCGAGGCTGTGTTGTCGGCCAATGCCCCACGGACGCTCGACCATCGCGCCCATCTGCGCACGCCGGGTTATCTGCAGCGCAATGCCGCCATCTCGCGTGCCATCACACACGCCTACAATGAACAGTATGAGGCGCATGACCCGGGACTCACCGAACATTGGATGACGCCTGAATACGACGACTCGTCATGGGAGACGGTCTCGCAATATGACATGAACATCGGCGACGAGAATGGACGCACCTGGCGTGGCTCGCTGTGGTTCCGCAAGGAGTTCATCGTGCCCGATTCGTTGGTCGGCCTCGACTCGCTGCTCCGCCTTGGCTGTCTGATTGATGCCGATGTCTGCTACCTGAACGGCGAGAAGGTGGGCGAGACGGGCTACCAGTATCCTCCACGCAAGTATGCCGTGCGCTCCAACCTGCTGAAGGCCGGACGCAACGTGCTCTGCATCCGCTTGAAGACCAATGGCTCGCGCGAGAAGTTCGTGAAGGACAAGCCCTACCGCATGATTTTCCACGGCGGCAATTATATCGACCTGGAGGGCGAATACAAGATGCACCGCGGCGTCATGATGCCCAACCAGCCGGGCGTCGAGGGCGTGAGCAACAGTGTGGCCAGTGCGCTCTATGTCAACACGATACATCCGTTGCTGCCCTATCGCGTGGCCGGCATCCTGTGGTATCAGGGTGAGTCCAATGCAGGCCGTCATCAGGAATACCGCCGCCTGCTTCCTGCCATGATCACCGACTGGCGCAAGAGCTTCGGCTGCGTGCCTGTCCTGATATTCTCATTGGCCAACTATATGAGCCGCCACGACGACGCCAACTATCCCGGTGGTTGGGCACAGATGCGTGAAGCACAGCGCAAGTCTGTCGCCGAACTCGAGAATGCGGCGTTCGTGAATATGGCCGATTTGGGTGAGTGGAACGACATCCACCCGCTGAACAAGAAGGAGGCCGCCCGTCGTGCTGCGTTGCAGATGTGCCGCCTGCGCGGTGACAAGCAGCTCATTTCCGAAGGGCCGACTTTTCAGAACGTGCGCTTTGAGGGTGGCCGCGCTATCGTGACCTTCCACGTCGAGGCGGGTGACAGCCTCTGCATCGCGCCATCGGCCACACAACACACCTCCCAGGGCATCATCACGACCGACGGCACCCTGCGCGGCTTCAAGATTGCTGCGGCCGACGGACGTTTCCATTGGGCCGAGGCCGAAATCCGTCCCGCCGACCGTGCGACCGCAACGCAGGAGGTGGTTGTCTCATCGGCCAATGTCCCGAATCCCGCCCGCGTCCGCTACGGATGGGACGATGACCCGCTCATCACGCTCTACGGCACGACAGGCCTGCCCGTAGCTCCGTTCACGACGGAGTGATATAACCAACTGCACCGAAAAACCATGACTGCCCCCTTCCTGCGGGGAGGGGGCCTTAACCGAATAGATATATTTTATGAAGAAGTTTTTTCTCTCAATGCTGGCAGCCTTTAGTTTTGTGACGCTGCCGGCGGGCGACCGCTACAATTTCAATGCCGACTGGCGATTGGCTTTGGGCGATTTGGCCAATGGCGCTGCCGTCACGACCGACGATGCCCGATGGCAGCTGGTAACATTGCCGCACGCGTACAACCAGCACGAGGCCTTCTCGCGCGTCTGTGGCGAGTTGAGTGACACCATCATGTGGTACAGGAAGCATTTCGTGCTACCGCCATCGGCCAAAGACAAGAAGATTTTCATCGAGTTCGAGGGTGCACGCTTCGGCGCCCACGCCTTCCTCAACGGACACGACCTGGGCTGGTGTGAGAACGGCGTAATGGCCTTCGGCTTCGACCTGACGCCCTATGTGAACTACGAGGGCGACAACGTGCTGGCCGTGTGGGTTGACAGCGACTGGAAGTACAAGGAACATCGGCCGACAACCGACGAAAACGGCAATCCCGTCCACTCGGGCTTCCAGTGGAACGACAAGAATTTCTACTGCAACTACGGCGGCCTGAACAAGAACGTCTGGCTGCACATCATGGAGCCTGTCTATCAGACCCTGCCGCTCTATACCAATCTGGGCACGACGGGCGTCTATGTCTATGCGCAGGGATTTGACCTCCAGCGGCACGGCGCGACCATCTGCTGCGAGAGTCAGGTCATCAATGCTTCGGCCGATGTCCAGTCGGTACAGCTGCGCGCCACCGTCATCGACAACGACGGTGAGGTTGTGGCCAATTTCGTGGGTGACCGATGCGTCATCGCCCCCGGCGATACCGTCACACTGCGGGCGCAGAAGCGTCTCTACGGCCTGCACTTTTGGTCCTGGGGCTACGGCTACCTCTATACGGTCAAGACGAAGCTCTCGACGGGTGACGAGCAGGTCATCCGTACCGGCTTCCGCAAGACCGAATTCCACGACGGTATGTTCCGCCTCAACGGCCGCGTCCTGCAACTGAAGGGTTTTGCCCAGCGCTCGACCAACGAGTGGCCCGCCGTCGGCATCTCCATCCCTGCGTGGCTCAGCGACTACAGCAACCGCCAGGTCCTGGGCTGCAACGGCAACTTTTTCCGCTGGATGCACGTCACGCCGAGCAAGCAGGACATTGAGTCGTTCGACCGCCTGGGCCTCATCATGGCGATGCCTGCGGGCGATGCCGAGAAGGACGTCACCGGCCGCCGCTGGGAGCAGCGTTGCGAGCTGATGCGCGATGCCATCATCTATAACCGCAACAATCCGTCTATCATTTTCTACGAGGGCGGCAACAATGTCATTTCGGATGCGCACATGGCCGATCTGCGTGCCATCCGCGACCATTATGACCCTCACGGCGGACGCGCCTCGGGCTGCCGCAACATGCTGTGGAGCGAGGTGGCCGAATATGGCGGTGAGATGCTCTATGTCAACAAGTCGGCCAATAAACCGATGTGGCAGATGGAGTACAACCGCGACGAGGGCATACGCCGCTATTGGGACCGCTGGTCCTATCCCTATCATGAGGAGGGCGAGGGCCCGCTCTACCGTGGAGACCGCACGGCCTCGTACAACCACAACCAGGATGGATTGGCCATCGAGAACATCGTGCGCTGGAATGAATACTGGCGTGCCCGTCCGGGTCAGGGCCGACGTGTCAATGCCGGCGGCGCGAAGATCATCTTCTCGGACAGCAATACGCACGCTCGCGGCGAGAAGAATTACCGCACTTCGGGCGACGTTGACCCGATGCGTATTCCGAAAGACTCGTGGTTCGTCCACCGCGCCCTGTGGGACGGCTGGGTCGATACCGAGCGTGAGCATACGCACATCATCGGCCACTGGAACTATGAGGCGGGCGACCGTGACGGTCACAAGGTCGTGAAACCGGTCTATGTTGCCTCGACGGGTGACGAGGTCGAGCTTTTCCTCAACGGGCGTTCGCTGGGCATTGGCCAACGTTCCCACACCTTCCTCTTCACGTGGCCCGAGGTCGAGTGGCAGGCCGGCACCCTGCGCGCCGTGGCCCGCAAGCGAGGTCATGAGGTCTCCAGCCATGAGATTGTTTCGGCCGATGCACCTGTGCGGCTCCGACTGCGCTGGGTGCGTCTCGATTCGCTCACGTCGGTTCCGGTTGTGGCCGATGCCGATGGCGCGGATCTCCTGCTGGCCGAGGTCGAGGCGGTCGATGCCAAGGGCAGGCGGCATCCATTGGCCCACGACAACGTGAAGTTCGCCGTCACGGGCGAGGCCGAATATCTGGGTGGCTGTTCGGGCGTCGTGAGTGACGAGGAGCGCCGTCTCAATGCCGAGGCCAAGCCATCGGGCGAGGAGGGCATCATCAGCGAAGGTGGCCACTCGCGCGACACGAACGGCATTGGCCAACAAGAACTTATGCTCGAAGGCGGTGTGGCCCGCATCCTCTTGCGCACGACCCGCAAGGCCGGCAAGATCAAGCTCACGGCCACAGCCACTACGGTCGATGGCAAGCATTCGCGCCTCAAGGCGGCCACCCTCACGGCCACCACATTGGCCCGGCCTACGCGTGGCGGATTTTATGTCGATAGCATCGGCGAGCCTGTTGAGGCCAATGCATCGGCCAAACTCCCGCTCTATCTGGAGCGCGGCGAGACCCCCATCCGCCCATCGTTCCGCCAGCATCTCACCGCCGTGCCCGTCAAGATTATTGAGGTTGCGGCCAATGAGGATGACGCCGCACGCATGGTCGATGACAACGAGGCCAGCGACGACCGCTCGTATCCCTTCGTCTCGAAGTGGAGCAGCGACGGCCTTCTGGAGCACGCTTGGGCCCGCTTCACACTCGAACATCCGGCCGAAATCCGCCAGATTGCCCTCCGCATGGACGGATTCCGCACGACGAGCTATCCGCTTCGCGTCTTGGCCGATGGCAAGGTCATCTGGGAGGGCTACACGCCGAAGACCCTTGGTGACTGTTATCTGGACATCGACGAGCCCACATCGGCCAGCGTCTATGAAATCCGTATGATGGGCCCCGCCACCGTCAAGGAGGCCTTCGCCTCGATGACCGAACTTGCCGCCAAGCAGAAGGTCTCGACCAAGGCATCGAAGAGCACGACGCTCTCCATCTACGAAATCGAGTTCAAGGAGTGAAGACCCATCGGTTGAATTGAACGTGTGTTCTTGGCCAATGGTCTTCTGCCGCCGGACGAGTCCGTCCCGTGGACGTGCCTCCTGGACGCAAGACATTGGACAACAACCTGTTTAATTCAATATTATATGAACTTAAAACGACTTACCTTTTGCCTGATGGCGGCCTGCTGGCTGCCATCAGGTGCTCAGTATCTGGAGCACGTGTACGACTACATCGAGGACACTTCGGTCTTCGAGGAGGGTCAGGAGGAGGGCCACGCCTATTATCTGGCCGATGACCATCTATCGCTCAACGGACAATGGCGTTTCTTCTTCGCCAACACACCCGAAGAGGTTCCACAGAACTTCTTTGCGGCCAATTTCAAGGACAGCAAGTGGCCGACCATCCACGTCCCGAGCAACTGGGAGATGGAGGGCTGGGGCGACGCGCAGTTCCGCAACGTGCCTGCTCCGTTCAGGGCCAAGCCGCCTTACGTGCCCCGCGAATACAACCCGACGGGCGCCTACCGCAAGACATTCACCCTGCCCGCCAAGTGGCAGGGCCAGCAGGTCTTCCTGCGCATGGAGAAGACCCAGAGTGCCTCGTTCGTGTGGCTCAACGGCCAGCAGGTGGGCTACAACGAGGGCGGCCAGGAACCGGCCGAATATGACGTGACGCCCTATGTGAAGGTCGGGAAAAATACATTGGCCGTATGCGTCCTGAAATATTGTGACGGCTATTATCTGGAGGGCCAGGACTACTGGCGGTTGGCCGGCATCTTCGACGACGTGACGCTCTATGCCACGCCACGCACGCGCCTCTTCGACTGGTACGTGACGACCGACCTCGACGAGCAGTACCGCGACGCCACGCTCCGCATCGCCGTCGATGTGAAGAAGTACGAGGAGACGCAGGGATCATTCTCCGTGCGTGCGACATTGGCCGACAACCGGGGAAATAAGGTCAAGGAGATGCTTTCCGACCGCTTCACATTGGCCAAAAAGGAGAAAAAACGGGTAGAGCTCTCGTCGCTTATCGCCAATCCCGACAAGTGGACGGCCGAGACGCCTGTGCTCTATGGCCTGAAGCTGGAACTGCTCGACGAGACGGGCAGGACCGTGCAGGAAATCTCGAGCCGTATGGGATTCAAGGAGACGGAAATCCGCCATCAGACCTTCTACCTGAACGGCCAGCCCATCAAGGTGAACGCCACCAACTCGCACATGCAGCACCCCGAAATGGGCCACGCCATGGACGAGGCGACCATCCGCAAGGACATGGAAATCCTGAAGCAGCACAATTTCAACGCCGTGCGCACGTCCCACTATCCACCGGTCAACAGATATCTGGAGTTGGCCGATGAATATGGCCTGTACATCATCGATGAGGCCGGCACCGAGGCCCACGCCACGGAATACATCTCGGGCGATGCGAGATTTTTGCCAATGTACCTCGAACGCGTGCAGAAGATGGTCCTGCGCGACCGCAACCATCCCTGCGTCCTCTTCTGGAGCGCGGGCAACGAGAGCGGCGAGGGCTCCAACATCACCGAGGTCGTCAAGGAGGGCAAGCGGCTCGACCCAACGCGCTACTTTATGTACGGCGGCAATGCCTATGCCCATCCCGGCGAGGAAATCATCGGCCCACGCTACCCGACGCCCTATGAGCTGGAGATGAACACTGCCATGACGCCCGAGGCGCAGGATCCGCGTCCGTCGTTCATGGACGAATACCTTTCCGTCGCAGGCAATGCCGGTGGTGGCCTGGACGAATATTGGGCCGTCATCCGTCGCCATCCGCGTGTGATGGGCGGCGCCATCTGGGACTTCGTGAGCCCTGGCTTGACGGAGCATATCCGTCCATTGACCGACAAATCGCCCTACAACACGCCCGCCCATCTCATGGGCCAGGCCAAGGTTGAGAAGGGCATCCTGAAGCTGAACGGCCATGACGAGTGGGTCGAGGTCTATCGTGCCCAGAACGTCGAATTGGCCGGCAAGGAGCTCACCATCAGTTTCGACGTGAAGCCCGGCAAGTTGAGCGGCGTGTACGAGGGTGCGCCCTATGTCACGAAGGGCAATACGCAGTTCGGCGTCGTCCAGAAGGGCAACGAAAAGCTCCAGTTCTACATCCATACCGGCGTGAAACACGCGCTTAACGTCGATCTGCCCGGTGATTGGGTGGGCCAATGGCACCATGTGACCGCCTCGTGGGACGGCAAGGAGATGAAGCTCTACATTGACGGACAGCTGAAGGGGACGGAGGCGACCGTTGTGGCCAATGCCCCTGACAACAACCGCCGTCGTGGCAATGGTGGCGAACGTGGCGTGTTGAGCAACTTCCCGTATCCCATCAACATCGGCCGCATCGCAGGCAACCACGCCATCGACCCGATGACCACCTTTACGGCCGATGCCGAACTGGACAACGTCGCCATCTACGGCAAGTGTCTGGCCGATGGCGAGGGCCGTCCCGAGGATGCCGTCCTCTACCTCACCTTCGACGGCAGCGGCGACACGGGCACGTTCTACACCATCGGCGGCAATATGCGCACCTACGGCAGCATCTGGCCCGACCGCACCCCGCAGCCCGAGATGAAACAGATGAAGTGGACCACCCAGCCTGTCAGTGTCCGTCTGCTCAACGCCGAGACGGGCGAGGCCGAGGTCACCAACCGGCTCTTCTTCACCGACCTCACGCAATACGCCTCCCATTGGGCTTTGATGGCCGATGGCGACGTCATCCAGCAGGGTGACATCCAGTTCACCGCCGGCCCGCAGCAGTCGCAGGTCATCCGCATCCCGTACAGCAAGCCCGCCATCGTGCCCGGCAAGGAGTATCGCGTGACCATCACATCGGCCCTGAAGAAAGACGAGATTTGGGCCAATGCCGGCCACGAGGTCGCCTGGGACCAGCTGGAGCTCACGTCGTGGCATCAGCCGCTCGTCGAAACGCCATTGGCCCCAAAGAACCTCACTGTCCAGGAGGATGACCGGCAGATCCGCATCGGCGGCGAGGGCTTCGGCTACGTCATCAGCAAGGAGACGGGCAATCTCGCGCAGGTCGAGGTCGATGGCCGCGAGGTCCTGAAGTCGCCCCTGGAGTTCAACCTGTGGAGAGCTCCGTTGGCCAATGAATTTGACTCGTGGGATGCCTACCGCGTCAACGGCGGATACGCCGAGGGCTACGGCAACCAGATTGCCACCCTGTGGTTCTCCAAGGGCGTCCAGCAGCTGCGTATCCGTCCCGCCGAGGTGCGTCTGGTGCGCAACGAACACGAGACCGTCGTCCGCGTCAGCCAGCTCGTCCAGGTCGGCGCCTCGTCCTATGGCGCGCTTGACCTCTACATCTCCGGCGTGCAGTTGGCCGGCTTCACGCTCGACTACACCTACCGCTTCTACGACGACGGCACGGTGCGGATCGAGAACCACCTGAGCCCGCAGGGACAGGGCCGCCTGCCGGAACTCCTGCCGCGCATCGGCTTTACGACCTCTGTGGCCAATGAATTTGACCGCATCACCTGGTATGGCCGTGGCCCCGAAGAGAACTATCCCGACCGCAAGACGGGCTATCAGCTGGGTGTCTGGAGCAAGGCATTGGCCGAAATGTATGAACCCTACCTCTTTCCGCAGGACCACGCCCTGCGCACCGACAACCGCTACGTCCAGCTGCTCGACAAGGAGGGCCGCGGCGTGCAGATCTCGATGGACGAGCCGTTCAACTTCAACGCCTATCCCTTCACGACCGACAACCTGACCAAGAGCCAGTTCACCTACCAGCTCCAGCCGCAGGCCGACCGCTACACGCTCAATCTCGACTACGCCACCACCGGCGTCGGATGCACCTGCATCTACGTCCTCGACGAATATCGCGTGAAGCCCGAAGCCTACGATAGAGTGATAACAATCAGGCCAAAACGGTGAGCCGCAACGGCCGTGACGCGTGATTTTTTGTCTATGGCCAATGGATAGCAAGAAATCGTGCGTTATTTCGCCTGTGAAATTTGGAAAATCGGCCAAAAAGTTTTATCTTTGCGGCCGATTTTTTATGCCCCCACTCAGTTCCATTGGCCAAAAAGCCTGGTTCCATTGGCCAAAAAAATGATGATGGGCAAAGTAATTTGTAATTAGTAATTTGTAATTTTCATACAACTATGAATAAGCCTATCGTCCTCAGCGGCATCCGCTCAACCGGACACCTGCATTTGGGCAACTACTACGGAGCCCTGCGCAACTTCGTCGAGATGCAGAACGACTACGACTGCCGATACTTCATCGCCGACTATCATTCGCTCACCACACAGCCCGACCCGTCGGTGCTCAACCCCAACGTGCGCAGCATTCTGGCCGAATATCTGGCCGCCGGAATGGACCCCGAAAAGTGCATCGTCTATGTGCAGAGCGACGTGCCAGAGACCTGCGAGTTCTACACCCTGCTCAACATGCACGCCTACCTCGGCGAGCTGGAAAAGACCGTCTCGTTCAAGGACAAGGCCCGCAAGCAGCCTAACAACGTCAACGCCGGCCTGCTGACCTACCCCGTCCTGATGGCAGCCGACATCCTCCAGCACAAGGCCAACTTCGTGCCCGTCGGCAAAGACCAGCTCCAGCACCTTGAGATGGCACGTAACTTCGCCAACCGCTTCAACCACTTCTACAAGACCGACTTCATGGTCGAGCCGAAGCCATACGAGGCCAAGGGCGAACCCATCAAGATTCCGGGTCTCGACGGCAGCGGCAAGATGGGCAAGAGCGAAGGCAACTGCATCTACATCAACGACGAGGATGCCGTCGTCATCAAGAAGTTCAAGAAGGCCGTGACCGACATGACCCCGACCGAGCCGAACGCCGAGATGAACGAGCCAATCAAGAACCTCTTCTACTTCCTGAAGCTCGTCAGCGCCCCCGAGGTTTACGACCAGTTCCTCGCCGCATGGAACGACTGCTCAATTCGCTACGGCGACCTCAAGATGCAGATAGCCGAGGATGTGCTCAAGGTGACGCGCCCGATCCGCGAGCGTTACAACGAGATCTACGCCGATGCCGACTACCTCAACAAGGTGCGCGAGCAGGGTGCCGAGAAGGCCCGCGCCATCGTCCGCAAGAACGTCGAGGAGATGCGCCAGCTGATGGGCTTCCGCAAGTTCTGATTCCACACTGCATTGGCCAATGAGATTATTCCTTTTTTGGCCGATGCCTCAGATATGACCGACGCCTCACCGCAAACGAATGTGGTGAGGCGTTTCTTTTTTTGATGTATTGGCCAATGCCGTTCAATCAATCAGATATCGGCCGACGGGCTTGAATTGCCCATCAGGCTCTACACCATAGACAATAAACGAGCCCCAGCCGCAATATTGCACTTCTTCTTCGTATTTCTTGTGGTACACGTAGCGAGGTCGCAGATCATGAATCTCCACACCTTGCAGAAACTTATCTACCACTTTCCGGTCAACATCTTCATCGGCCAAGACAATGACATGCACACGTCCAAATGTCGTGTAGCCAATCAAATAGGGAGACAACAAGTTTAGACTGTCGGCCGTACGCCATAAATCCATGACTCTATTTTCAAACCTTTCAAGAACTTCTTTGTAGTCATGAAACGCGCCAAAGCGTGGTTTTGACTCACCGAACACGTATTTTTCCCATTTGCAGAGTTCTTCCTCATGAGCAAGGCATTCATCAGCCAACACTTCTTGTATGACATCAGGCATCGGAGGTGGCGGGGGAGGTATTGGCAAAGACCAAAGACACCAAGAGAAAACAGGGTAAACCAAATGACTGGGTGTTCCTCCTACAGATGCTGAAATCTTGGGTTTGTAAAGGCTGTCAGTAACATGATAACCAGAAGCCGTACACTCGCCTGTTGAAAAATTCACATGCAGAAAAAGCGTGTCGTTTCTTTCGCTTTCGCTGTTCAGGTAATCTCTGTGTCGGGAATTGGCCACATAGTCCTTCACCATCAGCTCCAAAGGCGAGACGGCAGGCTCTTTGTTGCAGCATGACAGCATCGCCATCATCCCCAGCGCTGATAGAATTGGGAGTAAGACTCTTTTCATGAAGATTCTAAATGGAATAGTTTGTTGAAATGTGCGACAAAAATATGCATTTCTTGAAAAATAGCCAAGAAAAATGATGAAAAAGTGATTATTTTTGGATTTGTCATACAAACGCAATATCTTTGCAGTCAAACGTATTACAAAATATGACAGTTATGGATACAACGATTGTAAGACGTCCCACCTCTTTTCGGTTGCGTGCAGACCTGTTGGAGGGACTGAAAAGAAATGCAGCACGCCAGAATAGAACGCTTAACAATTATGTGGAAAGTGTCCTGCTTGACATCGTTTATAACGAACCTAATGCAGTCACTAAAGCTGCTATTGAAGAGGTTATGTCAGGCAAGAATCCTCAAAAGACTTATACTGATGTGGATGAGATGGTCAATGACATACTTAATGAAAGGTAATGAAGGAGTTCAGGACATCTACCCAGTTTAAGAAAGACCTCAAACGCTACAAGAACCAGCCCTCGAAACTTCAAGCGTTGAATGTCGTCTTGGAAATGTTGCAAAACGACATTCCATTACCTGCCGAATACCGGGCTCATTTTTTGCTGGGAGATTATAAGGGTTGCCTGGAGTGTCATATACAGGGCGATTTCTTGCTTGTCTGGATGGATATGGAGCGCAATCTGATTGAACTAGTCCGATTAGGCTCTCATTCCGAATTGTTCGGTTAAAATCGGATTTGTTCGGCATCTCCATTGGCCGATGGAACCCTTCCAATACAAAAGAATCCTGAGCAGTCAACGCTGTTCAGGATTCTTTTTTTTCTGTCATTTCCAATGCCTGTAGGCCTTGTCGATGTCGATGTGGAGACTCAGGCTGTAGCTGCGGCCCGTCGTGAGCGGCGCGTTGTAGAAGTAGTTGTCCGGCTTGTAGCCCAGGAGGTTGTCGATGCCGAACGTCAGCGAGATGTAGTCGTCCCAGCGTTGCACGAACTGGAACGTGTGCAGGTGGTAGGCCGGGTAGTGGACGCGCATGATGCCCTCCTCGGGATGCTGCGTCGAGCGGTACTCGTCGTTATGGACATCGGCCAACCAACGCCCGCTCAGGATGGCCGACCAGCTGTAGTGAGAGCCGGCCGTGCGGCTGTGTTCGACGTTGTAGTTGAGCGCGTGCGGTCGGGCCGGCATGAACTGGTTGGGCGCCTGGTCGGGATTGTGCTCGTTGGTGTAGCTGTAGGCCAATTTTGCACGCCAGCCCGAGCTCCATCGGCCCTGGACGGAGGCCTCGCCGCCCGTGATGCTCATCTGCCGCAGGTTCGTGTAGGCGAGATGTGCACCATCGGCCAATGACCTGGGAACGCCCGTCGTCAGGCGGTCGCTGATGCGGTTGTAGTAGCTCAACAGCGTGTAGGTGTAGGCCCCGTGTGCGTAATCAGCCGCAAGCGTGAAGTTGTGGCTGCGTTCCGGCACGAGCTCGGAGTTGCCGTCGATGTACCAGCTGGGCATCGCCTCGAAGTCGTAGTAGAGCTCCTTGAGTGACGGGGCGCGGAAGCCCATGCCGTAGCTCGTGCGCAGCTTGAATTGCTCGCGGTGCCATGCGAGCGAGACCTTGGGCGTCACCTGGCTGCGGTGGCCGATTTCGAAGAAGTCGTAGCGTAGTGCACCCACGACCTCCCAGTTGTCGCCCAGGCTCCTGTCATATTGCGCGAAGGCGTCGAACGATGACTGCTTGTAGTGCGCATTGCCCAGCTTGATGTTCACCAGATAGTCGTAGAGGTAGTCTGTGCCTATGGCCAATGTCCCTTGCTCGACGGGGTGGGTCCAGAGGGCGCGCACCGAGTTCTGCACGTTGCTGTATTCGCGCACGTCGCGGTCCGACACGGCCAGCTGCGAGGGCACGTAGTAGCGCGTCTTGTCGTATTGGTCAAAAAGATAGGCCACCTCGAGCATGTCGCGCTTGCCCAGTCGGAAATTGCCGCGCAGGCCCGCCGTGTAGTCATAATAGCGCGTGTGTTCCGACTCGCCCTGCTTGCGCACCATCTGGCGGTAGTAATAGTACAGGCGGCCCGTCAGCTTGACCCGTTCGTGGGGCTGGTAGGTGAGCCGGTCGCCCACGTTATAGACCTCCTGACCGGGCACGTAGTCGAAGATGAGGGGTAGGGCCTCGGTGCGCTTGCTGTGGACCTGGTAGCAGTCGCTCCCGTGGTAGGAGAGTTGTATTTTGTTGGCCAATGTCTTTCGCCGCACGCCCCAGTTGAGGGCATAACGCCGTTCGCCGTGGCTGCCGATGCGCCCATCGGCGTCGAGTGTCCATTCCGTGCCGTCGGCCAGGTCCCGGGTGATGATGTTGATGACGCCGCCGTTGGCGCTGCTGCCGTACAGGGCCGATGCCGCACCCTTGACAATCTCGATGTGGTCAACGCCATTGGCCACAATCCGCTCGAAGTCGATGTTGTCGTTGGTCTCGCCGGCCATGCGCTCGCCATCGATGAGGAAGAGGACGGACTGGCCCGCAAATCCCGCCATGTTCATGTTAACCTGCATGTTCATCGAATAGGAGAACTCGACGCCCGGCAGCTCGCGTTGCAGGATGTCCTGGACGTTGGTCGCGTCGGTCTTGCGGATGTCATTGGCCGAAATGATCTGAATCGGGATGGGCGACTTGGAGAGCGGCTTCGGCGTGCGCGTGGCGGTGACAACCACGATGTCGAGGTCGATGCCCTTGTCGCTCCAGTCGCTGTAGGCCGTGTCGGCGGGTTGTGTCGTGGTGCCATCGGCCGAGGTCACAAAGGTTGTCGCCTTTGCTCCATGGTGGGCAAGGGCGACAACTGCAAAAAAGAAAATAAGTGATCGGATTGTCATTCGTACGGATAGATATAGCTGATGGTCAGATAGCCTTTCTTGCCCTTCTCGTTCATGTAGTTGTCCAGGAAGAGGGCCGCTACGGTGCCGTCTTTCATGCGCAGGAGGCAGACGTGCCCCGAGACGTTGTAGATGGGCGGCGGGTTGGAGACATCCATCCACGCCATGTTCGAGAGCGGAAGGCTGATGTCGATGGTCTGGCAGCCAATATTGAAGGCCAATGAATTGGACAAGTCAATCCAGACGCGGTCTTTGGTCGTCTGGTCGGCCTGCCACTCGATGCCGGGGATGTCGGACCAATGGGCGGGCAGCTGGTCGAGTGAGGTGTATTCGGTCTCGAAGGCCATGCCGCCGTTTGTGCGGATGTCGAAGTGGTGGAAGGCCAGGTCCCACCGCTCGGGCTCGGGCTGCGCGTCGGTCGGTGTGCTGCTCAGTTCGGTCGTGGAACCCAGCTTGATCTCCTGGCGCGTGTAGCTCGTCACGCCGTCCCATTCGCCCGAGTTCAGTGTGGTCGGGATGGGGAGCACGACGGTCGAGTCGGGGTTGTCGAGGGTGAGGTAGGTCCAGTCGTCGTAGGTCGTGGCCGTGACGTGCAGCTGCCTGTAGGGGCTCGACGCGGTGTCCTGGACGGTCAGCTCGTCATAGATGTCCACCAGACCGGAACATGCCGAGAATGTCATTGACGACATTCCCAGCACAGTTAATATAGGATACTGAAAATATTTGCGCATCTTTGTCTCATTGGCCATAAAGATCCCAAGCCCTTATAGCCTCAAAAATTACTTCTTGCCGCCCTCAAATACGCCCTTCAGCGGGAATGGCATCTTGCCCAGGGTGAAGGTATATTCGATGTTGACGGAATCGTTCTGGTAGGTGCCCTTCAGGTAGCCGTGTGAGTCGAAGTCGGCATATCCGTTGCCGTCGCCCTGGTCGCACGATACGGCTTCAAGCTCGAAGTCGTCGATGTTGAACGAGTAGCCCTCGTCGGTAGCCTCGACGTGCACGCTGTCGATGGTGAAGGCCTTGACGGAATAGATTGAGCGGCCTGCGTTCAGCTCCACGATTTCGGGGACGGTGACTTTGACCAATGTGTCATCAATCTGTTCTATGGCCAATGTGCCGTTGACCGTACCCTCGAACATCTTGACTTTAACTGTCTCATCATTGACGACTTTCTCCATCTCGCCGCTGACAACGAGGTCGCCCTCGTAGGTGCCCAGGAATGCGGGGGCCTCGACTGGATCAATGATCTGGACTGGATCAATGATCTGGACTGGATCATCGTCGTCATCGCCGCATGAAACGAAAGTAAAACCGGCAACCATCGCTGTTGCCATCAAACACACCTTGAATGATTTGAAAAAGTTCATATATATTTGGTTTGTTAATTTGTTTTTTTCGGCCGCAAAGGTACGCACTTTGCCCCTCATGGACAATCCTAACAAATGAGGATTTGCGCCGTTTCCCTCCCCGAAAGTCCCTCTTCACTGCCCCAATCGTCACGTTCGGATGACAAAAGTGGGCCCCATCGGGCGTCCGTCCCGTTTCTTTTTTATGGCCAATGCCCATCGGCCACAACCCGACTCCAGGGACCATTGAACCCGCCCGCAGCAGCGCCATTGGCCGAAAACCGCCCCGTATGTTTCAAAATCGAAATAAATTGGCATAAATCAGTAAGGCCGATTGGCGAAAAAGGGCTAACTTTGCGCCATCTTAATCTTAACCTTTTAAAAACCTTATCTGCCTTATGAAACATTCCATCATGCTTTTGGCTACGCTCTGCGCTGCGACCCTGACGGTTTCGGCCCAGGATGTGACGAACTTCTACGAGAACAACAAGGTGCTGAACTACGGTGACGGCGAGGCCGCTCCGGGCATCATCCCGCAACCCGAGGGCTTCGACCCGAACTTCCACATCTTCCTCTGCTTCGGCCAGTCGAACATGGAGGGCAACGCCCGCATCGAGACACAGGACCGCCAGGGCATCAACACGCGCTTCCGTATGCTCTCGGCCGTCGATATGCCGAAGATTGGCCGTGTCAAGGGCCAATGGTACGCCGCCGTTCCGCCGCTCTGCCGCGAGTGGACGGGCCTGACGCCAGCCGACTATTTCGGCCGCACGCTTGTCGAGCATCTGCCCGATTCCATTAAGATCGGTGTGGTCCACGTCGCCGTGGGTGGCGCCAACATCAGCCTCTTCAACGAAGACAGTACCGCCGTCGATATCGCCCGCGCGGCCGACTGGTACAAGAACTTCTGCAAGGCTTACAACAACAATCCCTACCGCGAACTCATCACATTGGCCAAGGAATACGAACAACGGCCAACGTGACTGGCCGGAGCGCGTCAAGGTCATCTACGACCGCATGTTGGCCGAGCTCAACCTCAAGGCCGAGGATTGTCCCTTGCTCGTGGGCGAACTGATGACCCAGGAGGACGGCGGCTGCTGCTACCACCACAACGCCATCATCGACGACATACGCACGACCATCCCCACGGCCCATCCCGTCAGCTCCCTGGGCTGTCCCGGCCGTCCTGACCGCCTCCACTTCACGGCCGAGGGCTACCGTATCCTGGGCCGCCGCTATGCCGAGGCCATGCTCTCCATCCAGTACCGCACCCTGCGCAAATAATTTTCACCTTTCACCTTTTCAATTTTCCCCATGCGAACCACCGTTTCTGCAATTCTTTTGGGCTGTTTTATGGCCAATGCATTGGCCCAGAACCCCATTGCCCAGACTATTTTCTCGACCGATCCCGCTCCGATGGTGAGCGGCGACCGTCTCTACGTCTTCACCGGCCACGACGAGGAGCGGGCCGACTTCTTCTGGATGAACGAATGGCGTCTCTTCTCGACCAACGACATGGTCAACTGGCAGGACCACGGCTGCCCCTTGGCGCAATGCGACTTCAAGTGGGCCGATGACCGCGCCTGGGCACCCCAGTGCATCGAGCGCAACGGCAAGTTCTACCTCTACGTCCCCATCCATTCCAACATCTCCCACGGCATGGCCATTGGTGTGGCTGTGGCCGATAGGGTAGAGGGACCCTACCGCGACGCCCTTGGCAAGCCGCTCTACGAAGACGGCAAGTGGGACCACATCGACCCCACCGTCATGGTTGACGACGATGGTCAGGCCTGGCTCTTCTGGGGCAACCCGACCATCTACTACGCCAAGCTGAACGAAGACATGATATCATTGGCCAGCGAGGTCAAGACCGTCAACCAGACTGTCGAGGGCTTCGGCGCACCCAACATGAAGGAGCGCGAGCGTGGCAAGAAATACGACGACTGCTACACCGAGGGTCCCTGGATCATGAAGCGCAACGTCTTCCCGCTCGACAAGAAGGGTCGTCCGGCCAAGAAGGCCAAGCCGCTCTACTATCTCATGTATGCCGCCGGCGGCGTGCCCGAACACATTGCCTACTCGACGGCCCCGTCGCCCGAAGGCCCATGGACCTATGGAGGCACCATCATGCCCCAGGACAACGAGACCAAATCTTTCACCAACCATAGTGGCATCGTCGATTTCCGCGGCCACAGCTATTTCTTCTACCACACCGGCTGGCTCCCCGGCGGCGGCGGCTTCGGCCGCAGCGCCTGTGTCGAGGAGTTCGAGTGGCTGCCCGATGGCCGGATTCCCACCATCCTTCCCACCCGTGAGGGCCCTGCACCCATCGCTACGCTCAATCCGCTCCAGCGTGTCGAGGCCGAGACGATGGCCTTCAGCCAGGGCATCCACAGCGACTGGAACCGCAACCGCGGCAATGTCTGGGTGAGCGACATCCACAACGGCGACTGGATCAAGCTGCGCGAGGTTGAGCTGTCGGCCGACATCAAGAAAATCGACGTCCGTGTGGCCAGCGCCTATCAGGGCGGCATCATCGAGGTGCATCTCGACTCGCTCAAGGGCGCACAGGTCGCCGTCATCAACGTGCCTCGCACCGGCGCTTGGGAGGATTGGCGTGTGATTTCGGCCGATGTCACCCTTCCCGAAGGTGTGAGCGGCACGCTCGACGTCCGGCTTTCCCTGAAGGAACATCGGCCGCAGAAACCAACATCGACGGAGCCGACTATCCGCGCGTCGATAAGGAAGGCCGCGTCCATTTCCGCATCCGTTCACCGCGCAGCAGCTACCTTATGGTTGACATCTGCGGCAAGAAATATCCGATGCAGCAGGAGGCCGACGGCTTCTGGACCTGTGTCACCGACCCGTTGGTCGTCGGTTTCCACTACTATTTCCTTGTGGCCGATGGATTGAACGTCATCGACCCCGCCACCACCGCCTACTTCGGCTGCAACCGCGTAGCCGGCGGCATCGAGATTCCCGAGGGCGCTGAGGGTGACTACTACCGCCTTCAGAAGGATGTGCCGCACGGTCAGGTGCGCAGTGTCGATTACTACGCGACTTCGCAAGGCCAGTTCCGCCACGCAATGATCTATACGCCGGCCGACTACGACACCAATACCGCCAAGCGCTACCCCGTGCTCTACCTGCAGCACGGCATGGGTGAGGACGAGACCGGCTGGAGCAGTCTTCAGGGCCGCGCCAACGTCATCCTCGACAATATGATTGCCAGTGGCCAATGCGAACCGATGATTGTCGTCATGGAAAGCGGCGACACGCAGGCCCCGTTCGGCTATGGCGGCACCACCTATGCCACCTACGGCAAGTCCTTCGTCGATGCGCTTCATGCTGACCTCATCCCGATGGTGGACAAGACCTTCCGCACTCTTTCCGACCGCGAACATCGCGCCATGGCCGGACTCTCGTGGGGCGGTCGTCAGACGTGGGAGGCTGCCCTGCCGCACCTGGAGAAATTCTCCTACATCGGTACTTTCTCCGGCGCCCTGTTCGGCATGGACGTTCATACGTTGGCCAATGGCGTGTTCAACGACGCCGAGCGGTTCAACTCGCAGGTGCACTACCTCTTCATGGGTTGCGGCACCGAGGAGAACTTCGGCACGCAGGCCATGGTCAAGGAGCTTCAGAACATGGGCATCAAGGCCAACCTTTTCGAAAGCCAGGGCACTGCCCACGAGTGGCTCACCTGGCGTCGTTGCCTGAAGGAATTCCTTCCGCATCTGTTCAAGTAAGTAGGTGTCCAAGAATGAAAAAGATAGTTCTTTGGACAGCCTACGGGATATTATAATACAATTTTGAACAACTACTTAATACCTTATCCAATCATATTTCTCTCAATATTATTTCAATAGCCCGATGCCCGACGATGTTCTATCGCCGGGCATCATTTTTTTTGTTTTTTGAGAAATGCGCCGTCATCAGTTCCTTGGATTCAACGCCCCCGCGTGTGTGCAGAAACCAAAGATACATAAAAAAGATTTTCAAGCGATTTGCTGCACGAGGAAAGTTCTGTTTGAATGCCTTGACCAGCTCGTTGCCGATGATGAGCGGCGCGTCGTGCATGACGGCCTTCTCCAACTTGACACCCAGCTGTGCGAAGTATTTGTCGGGGTTGCGGATGGTGGACATAGTGAGTTATGATATATGAATTAAGAAATAAGAATGTTTTCCAATTCTTTCCAATTCTTTCAACATTGACAAGTTTGTTGTCGTGGATGGTGGATATAGTGAGTTAAGAAATAAGAGTTATGCAGCCCCAAATAAGAATAGTTCGGGGTGTTCGCCAATTTTCTGGATAAAGGCTTCGGCCTCCTCGCGCGTCCGGAACTTGGTCTCTGCGTATTTAACCACTGACCACTTGTTCTCCCAATGACAATAGAAATGGCATGGATCGACAGGGGAGGCAAAGATATTCAGATAGTCGCGGCAGACCCCCCACCTGCGGCGAAAGATGCGGAAATACGACCGACAGTCAGACGATTGACCCAATATGTCGTGCCAAGGGCAAACCTTTTCAATGTAGAGTTTCATTTTTTTGCCATTTTATTTGGTTGTTAGAGAATAAGTTTGTATCTTTGCGGCGTGAAATATGGCAACATGTTTCACCTTTTAGAAGCCACGCTGAGGTAATCCGCTATTTACCCGGTGGCTTCTTTTTTTTTTGCCTATTCTTCAGGTTCGGTGATACAATAGAGGTTGTATGTGCCGATGCCTTGTCCTGGATTGCATCGTCGGCCTCAATCTCGCGCAGTGTCTGCATGACGTAGGCCGACTTGTGGGCGGCGACGAAGATTTTGCCACCGACTATGCGGCCGCCCTCTGGCTCGAACAGGGGAGACAGAAAACCGCCGCCATAGCACTGAATCAGGCTATAGCGGCGGCTTTCGGTGAAAGGCGGGATAATCCGTCAGGACAACCAGCTTGTCACGTAGCTGTAAGCATCGAAGGA
>CACZAY010000033.1 GCA_902779265.1 uncultured Bacteroidales bacterium
CCCGCTACGACATGACCGAAATGTTCTCGCAGGAGGACTTCACGATGGTCAAGAATCCGGGCAAGGACAACATGGAAATCATCACCAAGCAGGGCCAGCGCATCGACCGCTACACACCGAGCGAAGACCAGTCGCAGCAGTCGGGCGCAAAGGGCAAACGTGTCGGTACGGCCTACCAGCTGGAGAACGGCGAAATCATCTACGTGCCGGAATGACCCTCAGCGGCACAAGACTCTCTCAAGGCTCCCCTCCCACCGGTGGGGAGCTTTTTTTGTGCAACTGGTTTATGGCCAATGCTCCAATCGCCCCATTTTCACCCATTTTACCTCTTCGAATCGATGCAAGCAGGCAAGTTTTTGACCTGCAAGGCCTGAATTAGCCGGATTTCGATGCGATTGTTCAAGAAATTTTGTATCTTTGCACCGTTTGGCTCGGAAAAGCCATTGGCCAAAACCCCAAAAACGTGAAGGAAAATCCAAACTATGATTAGCTCAAAAAAGATATATCTTGCGAATCTGATGCTGGCCCTGCTGCCCAACTGCGCAGGCCGGGAGTTCAAGGCGCGCCTGCTGCGCTGGGCGGGCGTGAAGGTTGGCCGTGACGTCGAGATTTTCCAGGGCGTCAAGGTGCAGGGAATCGGCGAACTGGAACTGGGCGACCGCTGTTTCATCGGCCATGAAGCCCTTTTCCTGCTCAATACGGGCAGCCGCATCGTGGTCGAAGAGGAGGCCATTGTGGGTACTCGTTGCACGGTCGTCACAGGTTTCCATCCCATCACGCCCGATGGGCCGCGCATCCTGGGCCGCGAAGGGACGCACAGCACGGTGCGCATCGGCCGTGGCAGTGCGGTGCTGACGGGTTCGACGGTGCTGCCCGGCGTGACGGTAGGCGAGATGTCGATTGTGGCCGCTGGAGCTACCGTAGCGAAGGATGTCGCACCCTACACGCTGGTGGGAGGCTGTCCGGCGAAGGTGATAAGAACATTGGCCGAAAATATAATTCGTAATTCGTAATCTGCCCATCACACTGTGTTTTCCAACCGCAACATATTCATCGCGACGGTCGTGCTGCTGGCGGCCTTCATGCAGGTACTGCATCCTGTGCCTTCGCCCATGCCGACCAACCAGATCTTCATGATTCTGGCGGCCGTCGTCATGGTGGTGCGGGCGCAGGGCGACGGAATGCGGCTCAACTATCTGGCGGGCGTATTCCTGGCGGCGGTTGTGTTGAGCATCTTGGCCAATGACATTCCCGCGTTCTTCCGTCCGTGGAGCCGCCTGATGCAGTTCTTGTTCCTGTTCGTGGCCGCCTCGCCGCTGCTGTCAGGTCCGTCGGCCAACCGGTTGCGCCGGCAGATGACGATGGGCGTGATTTGGGCATCGGCCGCAATCGCACTCCTGAGTTTCGCGGGCTACGTGCTTGGTTTCGGCCAATACATGTCGGGCATCGTACAGAGCTACAAGGGTGTGACGTCGCACGCGAACTTCCTCGGCATGTACACGATGGTGGCGCTGGTCTGGTTCGCCGCGCTGTTTTTCCGTTGCACGAACATAAGGGAATATGCCATCGTCGGGGCGTGCTGGGCGGCGTGCCTCATCGTGTTGCTGCTTTCGGCCTCGCGCGGTTCGACGGCGGCGGGTCTGCTTGGGTCATTGGCCGTAATCTACATGAGGCTGAAGAACAGCGCGTCGCACATGATGACGGCGGCTGCGGTGGGTGTCGGACTGGTGCTGTTGGCCGCGCCGCATCTGGCCGGATATATGGAGACGATGACGCAGAAGGGCATCGATTCGGAGAATATGGAATCGGCCGTGGAAGCGACGCGCGGCTACATCTGGGAACTGCGCAAGATGGAAATTGCCGAAAGTCCGTGGGTGGGCGTCGGTGCCTATTCGTGCGATGTCAATCTGCCGGGTGCCGATATGTTCTACGATGCGGCGACGGGAACCATCGAACAAGGCAGTTCCTACCTCGGAATGCTCTCGCAGTTGGGCTGGATCGGTTTTGTGGCCTATCTGTTGGTCACTGTTCCGCTGTTCTGGAAGCTGTTCCGCTATGCGTGGAAGGAACATACGCCGTTCGCCCAGCTGATGCTCGGATTGCTCATCGCCGTGTCGGCCCACATGTCGTTTGAGGCATACGCCATCACGGCCGGAGCGGTGCAGTGCGTCATCCTGTGGTTCATCATCGGCGCTGGCTACCAGTGCGACACGGTGGCCGACTATCCCGTCTTCTGGGAGGATGAAGACCCCATCACGCCCGAGGAATATGTGGCATGGCGGGAGGAAAATCAGGAATAATGAACAGTAATTGCAGTGAAACGATGAAAATCTCCGTAATCACAGTCGTCCATAATGACAAGGAACATATTGTTCATACCATTGATTCTGTTGCATCGCAGACGGCGCGCGATTGCATGGAATACATCGTTGTCGATGGCGCGTCAACCGACGGGACTTCCGATTTGATCAGGCAACATCAGTCGCAGGTTGACGTTTACATCTGCGAAAAGGATAGCGGAATCTACAATGCCATGAACAAGGGTATGCGGCACGCTACGGGCGATTTCGCCATCTTTATGAACAGCGGCGACAGCTTCTGCTCGCCGGATGTGGTCGAGCGTGTGCTGAATGCCATTGGCCAAGCTCCTCAGATTCCGAATTTGCTTTATGGCGACTATCGCACAATGAACGGAGCAAGCTTTTCGCGTCCGATACCGGCGCGGAGGTACGACAAAATATGGTACGGGCAGGTCGCATCGCATCAGTCCACCTTTTTCAATCTCAATTTCCTTCGTTCGCAAGGGTTGCAGTACGACGAGAGCTACAAGATTGCGGCCGATTACAAACTGGCCTTGCAGGTGATTCGGCTGTCCAACGGGAATGTGCTCCAAGTGCCAATCTGTGTGTCGAACTTCGATGTGACAGGCGTATCGACCCTGAACCAGAATTTCGGTCTCAGTGAGGCCAATCGGGCAAGACGGGAAGTGCTCGGATGGGGTTGGCCAAAAGAAATGGCGTTGACGTGCCTGCAGCTCATTACGCGAGTTGTGCGTCTGCACGGAGGAGTAATCTACAAAATATTGCGTCGTCTATGAATCTTAGCAATTATTCGGAATCCAAGCCGCATTTCAAGAAGAGAGTTGTCTGGTACGTCGTCAATGTGACCATCTTCAGGCTTTTCGCCGGTCATTTTTTTCGCCGGTTCCGCAATGGCCTGTTGCGCCTGTTCGGTGCTGAAATCGACAAGGACGCGTTGGTCTATTCCTCATGCACGATTTTTGCGCCGTGGAATCTACATCTCGGACGCGCTTGCATCGGCCCCGACACAAAACTCTACAACAAGGACACCATCGTCATCGGCAACGACAGCGTCGTGTCGCAAGGCAGTTATCTGTGTACGGCATCGCACGAAATCGGTTCGACCATGTTGCCGCTCGTAACGCAACCCATCGTCCTTGGCGATTATGTCTGGGTTGCGGCCGATGCCTTCATCGGCATGGGCGTGACCGTGGGCGAGGGAGCCGTGGTCGGAGCGCGTGCCTGCGTGTTCAAGGATGTCGAACCGTGGACGGTGGTGGGCGGCAACCCGGCGCGGTTCATCAAACGTCGTGAAATAACAAAAGAATAGTTGCCTATGCTGCTGTCGGTCATTGTGCCGGTCTATAATGCCGGAGTCTATCTTGAGCCGTGTCTGCGCAGTCTCTTGTCCGTGCCCGTCGAAAAGGAAATCATCGTGGTCGATGATGGTTCGTCCGATGGCTCAATTGACGCGTTGTCCGACGACATTGTGCGGCAGATTAGCATCGTCCGTCAGCCTAATCGTGGGGTCAGTGTGGCGCGCAACATCGGCCTCGAACACGCGCAGGGCAGCTGGATTTGGTTCGCCGATGCCGACGACGTTGTTTCTGTGTCCGATGGCATCGATTTTGCAGCCTTGTCCGATGCAAAGTTCGTCACATTGCCATTCGTTTGGGAGGAGGACGGCCGACGGACCTGCTACGCGGCTCACGACGGCGAAGTGCCCTACAACCTGTGGCGATGCTGGTTCCGCCGCGACGAGATTGAACGCTACGCGATTCGCTTTACCGCGGGGCGCCGCTATGGTGAAGACCAGGAGTTCATCCTTGGCTACCTGTTGGCCACCGGCGCGACGGCAAGGGCATTGGCCACACCCACCTACCACTACACGATGCGTGCGTCAGGTGCGATGCGACGACCGGGGACAAGATGGCGTCAGCGGCGCGACGTGACTGCCGTGCTGCTGGGTTTTATGGCCAATGCCATTGGCCGCAGAAAAATCGCCAGAAAGTGGGTGCTACGCGAAATTAAACGTCTGATTAAAAACATTATAAACATTTGAGGGTTAAAGGGTATCGAGTGTTCAAACCGATAACTGATATCTGATAACTTAATTTTTTTCAAAAAATATGAGACTGAGTATAATAATGCCCGTTTACAACGTGAGCAAGTGGTTGGGCCGATGTGTTGCGTCGGTGCGCAATCAGGGTCTGACAGCCGATGACTATGAAATCGTCGCCGTCAACGACGGTTCGACCGACGATTCGATGGAGGTGCTGGCCGCCTTCCGTGCCGAGGAGGAGAAGTCGGGCGAGCCGATTGCACCGTGGGTCATCATCAACCAGGAGAACAAGGGGCTCTCGGCCGCGCGCAATGCCGGACTGAAGGCCGCCCATGGCACCTATGTGTGGTTTGTCGATACGGACGACTACCTCGTGCCGGGTTGTCTGAAGGGGCTGCTCGAAAAGGCCGAGTCGCTGCGCCTCGATGCGCTCTGTTTCGGCCTGCAACTGGTCCACGAGAACGGCGACATCCAGCCCTATCCGATTGCCGACCGTAGCGAGGGCCGCGTAATGAAGGGCGAGGAGTTCATGTTGAAGGTCGATATGCCGCCGGCCGCATGGGCTGCGCTCTACCGTCGCGGATATTTGCAGTCGAACGACCTGAAGTTCGCCGTCGGCCTGCTGCACGAAGACCAGGAATTCACGCCGCGAGCCTATTTCAAGGCACGCCGCATCGCGTTCGACCCGACTGTGGCCTACAACTACATGCAGCGTGACGGCTCGATCATGAAGAGTGCCAATCCGAAGAAATCGTACGACATGCTGGAAATCTGCCAGCGACTGTGGGACTTCGCGATGGAGAACACGCAGATCGAGAGCAGCATCCGCTACCTGTTCATCAACCGCATCTCGTTTCTGTTTTCGCAGGCATTGTCCAACTTCTGCCGATGTGGCATCAAGGATTTCCCGGGCGACGAGAAGAAGCTGCCCTACTATCCGCTCTCGATCAACCAGTATCTGAACAAGAAGGAGCGCTACAAGTACAAGCTGATCAACATCGGCGTGCATCTCTACCTGGGCCTCTACTCAAAGTTCGTCACGACCGACACATCGGCCATCCCCGGCAGCAAATTGAGGATGAGGCCGTAAGACCGGCCCCACCCCATCCACTCCACAAGTGAGGGGAGTGGTTTGTCGCATCGGCCAAGAAGGCCTAACTCTTATCTCTTAATTCTTATTTCAGAACTTACTATGCGCCTACTTTTCTTCCAGAATTGCGTCAGCCCGCATCAGATGCCCTATATCGAGGCATTGGCCAACCGCCACGATGTCACTGTCATTGTCCCCTATCTCGTCGAGAACGGACGCGAGATGATGGGTTGGGGCCAATACGAGACCCATTCGCCCGTGCGGATGATTGTCTCGCCCACCGACGAGGAGGTGCAGACCCTGCTCGAAGAGCATTACGAGGGACGCACCGTCGCGCTCTTCAGCGGCATCTCGGCCTTCCGCGAGGTCAAGCCGTGGTTCCATCTCAGTCTGGACTATCCCGTCGAACGCGGCATCATCACTGAAGCGCCATTCACGTTCCGCTATCCACTGTGGATGCACAAACTGCGCTTCCTCCTGCAGGACTACAAGTTCGTGAAATACATCGACTACGTGTTCGCCATCGGCCGAAACTGCGAAGAATATTACCGCACGTGGGGCAGCCGCTGGAAAATCGTCCCCTTCGACTATTGCGTTGCACCGCGTCCCGAGGGCGAACCACTGCCCATCGTCGAGACAGGTACGGCCAATTTCTGTTTCGTGGGCAGCCTGGACAAACGCAAGAACGTCCAGACCATCTTGGAGGCCTTCGCCCTGTTCAACTACAAGCACCGCAGCGCCTGCCAGCAATGCCGACTCACCATCGTGGGCGACGGCCCGTTACGCTCCAAATTGGAGACTATGGTTTCGGCCAATGGACTTGAAGACATCGTCACCTTCGCCGGCACCCTGCCCATGAACTCCGCCCGACAGGTCATCGCCCAGAGCCATGCGCTCATCCTGCCCTCACTCTACGACGGCTGGGGCGCGGTGGTCAACGAGGCACTGATGGAGGGCACGATGGTCTATTGCAGCGACAAGTGCGGCGCATCGGTCCTGATCGATGACCCGAGCCGCGGCCGTATCTTCCCGCCGCGTGACGTCAAGGCATTGGCCAAATTCCTGTGGAACGACTACGGCTTCTTCCTCGACTCGCGCAGCGCACAACACCGGCGCGAGGCCCTGCGCGGCTGGGCGGAAAAGAACATTGGCCCCGAAGCCATCGCCCGACGCATGGAATCCGCGTTGAAGCGGAAATGATGACTCATCTCAATTTTCAATTCAAAAGTGAAAGTACTCCAGTTCATCCCGTCGCTCCGCGCAGCTGACGGCGGCACCACGACCTACATGCAACAGCTTGCCCCTGCCCTCGGCCAGCTGTGCGAACTGCATGTGTGTGCTTTATCTGGCGCCAATGGTGACTACGTCACGCTCACGGGCTGTCTGGTTCACACGATATCGGCCAGCGTACGGCACATCGGCCGGATGCGGCGCGAGTGGATGGAGCTGTTGGCCAATGTCCAGCCCGACGTCGTCCACATCAACTGCTGCTGGCTGCCGCAGATAGCGCTCGTCACCCGCTGGACCGACCAGTGGCGTGCCGTAAGGACATCGGCCGTAAAACTCATCCTGACGCCCCACGGAATGCTCGAGCCGTGGATCATAGCCCGCCACTACTGGACACGCAAGGTGCCGGCCATCTGGCTCTACCAGCGGAAAGCCGTCCGGCGCTGCGACCTGCTCATCGCCACGGCCAATGAAGAGCGCGACCACCTCCTGCAACTGGGCTGGAACCGCCGTGTGGCATTGGTCAAGAACGGCATCGATGTGGCCGCCGTCACACCCAAGACGCACTGGAACACCCCGCACGACCTGCTCTTCATGAGCCGCATCCACCCGAAGAAAGGGCTTGAAATCCTACTGGAGGCATTGGCCAATGTACGCGCCGCAGGAACATCGGCCAAAAATCTGACACTCACCGTTGCCGGCACGGGCGAGACCGACTACATCCGGCAGCTGCACCAACGCGTTGAGGCGCTCGGGTTGGCCGATGCCGTACGGTTCGTCGGCGCCGTCTATGGCGCGGAAAAGTGGCAGCTGATACGCTCGGCCGATGCCGTCATCCTCCCCTCCTACAGCGAGAACTACGGTCTCATCGTGGCCGAGTCGCTCGCCGCCGGCACACCCGTCATCACCACCACCGGCACGCCATGGAAGTCGCTCCAGACGGCACGGTGCGGCTGGTGGGTTATGGCCGATGCCCCATCGGTCACCCAGGCCCTCACCGAACTGCTGCAATGCACTGAAAGCCAGATGGAGGAGATGGGACAGCGCGCCCGCTCATTGGCCGAAAAAGACTGCTCAATCACGGCGAAAGTTCGTGAATTATATCAACTTTACTTGGCAAACAATTGAAAAATCCATGCTTTTTGATGTTAAAAGATAGCAAATTTTGCATCATTGGCCCTAAAAACTTGTCATTTAGCCAAAAAAGACGTACCTTTGCGAAGTTTTAAATACAAATTGGCGCAAGATATAACTGATTGAGATCATTTGGATACCAGTTTGAATATTTAGGATTTATTATTCTTTCACTTGACGCCATATTCTAAACCACCGCCCCGAAACTCATCGGGCCATTTGTGAATGAAAAGGTTGTTGCTTATCATTTTTGTAGTTTTGTCAGTCGGCATCTCCGGGCTTTGGGCTCAGGGAGCTACTAACGGCAGCAATCGGACCACAGGCGATGACGGGGCATTGGCCAATGAGACATCGGCCACAAACAACGATGATGAAGAGGAGGATGGCTCGGTGCTCACACGCATGAAGACGCGTATGTCATTCACCCGCCGCGAACTCAACAAGATTTCTGACCCACGTATCCGCGACCTCTATTGGTACGCGCTCAACGATACGACCGACCGCAAGCGATACCTGCGTGCCCATTACGCCTTCAACGAATGGAAGGACAACTGGGCACTCGAACTGAACTTCGGTGTCCAGGGCGTCGGTATGAGCAACGTGGACGACCGCTTCAGCCTCGGCCCGCAGATTGAACTCGGATTCAAGAAAGACCTGCACCCCTATTGGTCAATACGCGCTATCGGCTATTTCTCCCACTACAATCACAAGCTCTATACGGCACATGAATCGACGATGGCAGACTTCTCAAAAGGTTATCCAGGTCCACTCATCGACTGGTGGATGCCCATCGAATATTCGACCATCGGCATCAATGGAACGGCCATGATCAACCTGATGAACATCTTTGCCGGCCGCGAAATGATCTACACGCCGTGGCTGATCAGTATCTATGGTGGTGCCGGTTTCGCATTCTCCTTTGCCAAATGGGGCGAACGCGACGGTTCGTGCCTTGTGCCACAGTGGCTGTTGGGCACCGAGGGCGGCTGGAACTTCAACCAACGCTATTCCATGGTCATCAATGCCAATATAAGCTGGCAGGGCGATGACCTACAAGGCTTCTCGACACAGAACAGTTCGTGGAAATATGCCGCCACATTGGGCATCGCCTATAAATTCTCGAAAGTCATCCACTTCAAACGATTGGGCTACGACGAGGATTTCGGCCGACGTCAGATTCTTGACACCGATGTCGATGACGAGGGCGACGACCTCCAGACCTTCATCGAACAGGGCAACCGCAACACCGGCGGCCCGACTGTCATCAAGAACATGTCGGCCGACATGATTGAGGCAGCCTTCTTCCAGATTGACCGTATCGAGTTGCAGCACACCTACGTGCTCAACCTCGGTTTCTACGCCCAGATGATCAAAGCGCATCCCGACCAGAAATTCCTCGTCAAGGGCTTTGCCGACATCGAGGTCGGTTCCCTCAAGCGCAACCTCTGGCTCAGCGAGCAACGTGCCAAGGTCGTGGCCGATGTCCTTGTCAAGACCTATGGCGTCAATCCCGACCAGCTCATCGTGGGCGGCGGCGATTTGGACTACGACATCCCATTCCTGCGTCAGCAGGGCCACCACCGCTTCAACCGTTGTACGATTGTCTGTCCGCTCGACGAAGATTACCAGATCATCAAGGAGAGCGAATTCAACGACAAGAGCGAGCTGATGGACGGCCGTGTCGCTCCGCCTGCAAAGAACTATTAATCATCCCACAAGACTCACACTCCCCTTTTGGCGCACACACAGGGGGCATTTCTTCAATCGTGAAAGTATCTATCATAACCACCAGCTGGAATCGCGAAAAAAGCATAGGCAGTGCGATTCGAAGTGTTATGAGCCAAAGTTACCCCGACATTGAGCACATTGTCATCGACGGTGCTTCGACCGACGGAACATTGGCCAAGATACACGAGTGCCATTCCCCCCGCATTGCCCACCTCGTGAGCGAACCCGACAAAGGCTGCTACCAGGCCCTGAACAAAGGCATACGCCTCGCTACAGGCGATATTGTGGGCTGGCTGCACAGCGATGACGTCTATTACAACGACGAGGTGATTGCCGATGTTGTCCGATGCTTCGAAACCACCGGCTGCGAGCTCCTCTATGCCGATGGGCTTTTCGTCAGCACCGAAAATCCGAACTGGATAATCCGTGACTGGGTCAGCGGCTCGTTTTCCGATGCGAAAATGGCCAATGGCTGGCTTCCACTCCACACCACCGTCTTCGTGCGCCGCGACATCTTCGAACGCTTCGGCTACTATCGCGAGGATTACGTCATCTCTAGCGACACATTCTGGCTTCTGAAGTGTATGTACAAGACAGGGCTCAAGATTACCTATATGCCGCAATACGTCGTCCGTATGGGCTATGGTGGTCTCTCGACCAACTGGGAGCGCACCATACACCGTTGGCGTGAAGATCTCGGCATCTACCAGCAGATGGGACTCTCGCCGCGCAAGGCGCTGTTAAAAAAGATTCTGCGCAAGTTCCCGCAGTTCGTCAAGGCCCCATTCGTCCACGGCAGCAAAAAATAAAGTCAGGTTTTCACAAACCTGACTTTTCTTTTGTCTTCTATAATGTCATTGGCCAATGCCCCTTACTCCGGATTGTAGCCGAATGCGTTCAGGTCGCGCTGGTTGTTGCGCCAGTCCTTCTCAACCTTGACAAATGTCTTCAGCATCACCTGCTTGCCGAAAAAAGCCTCAATGTCCTTTCTGGCCAATGTTCCGAGCTTCTTCAGCATAGCGCCCTGCCGCCCGATGAGGATACCCTTCTGGCTGTCACGCTCGCAATAGATTACAGCGCTGATGTCAATCAGCTTGTCGCCCTCCTTGAACTGCTCGACACGCACTTCGCAGGCATACGGAATTTCCTTGTCATAGAGCTGTAGAATCTTTTCGCGAATGATTTCCGTCACGAAAAAGCGCGCCGGCTTGTCAGTCAACTGATCTTTGTCGAAATATGGTGGACACTCGGGCAGCAGCTCCTTGATTTTGGCCAACAGGATATCCGTCCCCAAACCGTGTAACGCCGATATCGGAATGATTTCGGCCAATGGTAGCCGTTCGTGCCACTCCTCGACCTTCTTAACCAGCGTCGGCTGATCCACCAGATCCATCTTGTTGAGCACCACGATGACCTTCGGAGCCATCGGCCCCCTGTCCTCGCTCATACGGATTACGGCGTTCAGGAACTTCTCGTTCTTGTCCGATGTCTCAACCGTATCGGTCAGATAAAGCAGAATGTCGGCATCCTGCAAAGCACTCTGGCTGAATGCCAGCATCGATTCGTGCAGTTTCGACACCGGCTTCAAGACACCTGGCGTGTCACTATAGACAATCTGCATGTCCTCCGTATTGACGATGCCCATGATACGGTGCCGCGTGGTCTGCGCCTTGGCCGTGATGATGCTCAACCTCTCGCCCACCAGGATGTTCATGAGGGTTGACTTGCCGACGTTCGGATTGCCGACGATATTGACGAAACCTGCTTTGTGTGCCATATTCGTTTGAAGTATAAAAAAGGGCGCATTTTCAAGATGCGCCCTCGATGTCAAATTTTGCAGTCTGCCCAAGTGAGGTAAATTGAACCCCACGTGAATCCCGAACCGAAGGCTGCCAGCAGGATGCGGTCACCCTTCTTCAGCTTGCCTTGCTGGGCGGCTTCGTGCAACGCAATCGGAATGGAGGCCGATGACGTATTACCGACATGGTCTATATTGCAGATAACCTTCTCTTCTGGTGCATTGCAGTGCTCACGCACCGATTCGATGATACGCTTGTTGGCCTGATGCGTGCAGATCCAGTCGATGTCATCCAATGTCAGGTGGCCCTCTTCCATCACTTCGCTCACAGCACTCGTCATGAAGGTGACAGCGTTCTTGAACACATATTTGCCATCCTGGAAGATGTAGTGCAAGTCCTTGTCGATAGCCTCATGGCTGGGTGGGCAGAACGAACCGCCGCACACGTGAATCAGGTGGTCATTACCTGCGCCATCGGCATGAATCTTGGTGATTTCAACGCCATATTCCTCGCTTGGCTCAATCAATGCAGCAGCACCGCCATCGCCAAACAGCGGCAAAGTCGTGCGATCCTTCGGATTCATGAACGACGAGCACTTTTCGGCCGAGCAGATGATAATCTTCTTGTAGATGCCCGACTTGATGAAAGCCTGAGCCTGCTGCAAGCAGTAGAGGAAGCCCGTGCATGCCGACAGGATGTCGTAGCACATGGCTCCGCGGATATTCAGTGCATCGGCAATCACACAGGCAGTCGATGGCCACGCAGCATAATCCGGCGAAGATGTAGCACAGATAAGGCACTCTACTTCTTCAGGTGCAGTACCAGTCTTTTCAAGCACATCACGAACGGCCGGGATAGCCAATGCGCTTGACCCCTTCCCCTCTCCTTTCAGGATATGACGTTCCTTGATACCGGTTCGGGTTGTAATCCATTCGTCGTTGGTTTCGACCATTGTGGCGATTTCGTCATTGGTCAGAATATAATCCGGAAGATAGTGACTAAGACCAGTAATAGCAGCTTTTACCATAGTATTGCTTGATTAAAAATAATGAAGGCGTGTCTTGCGGCACGCCTTATAGTTCGGTTTACAGAGCAGCCTCTTTCTCGATTGCGAGTTTGCCGCGATAATAACCACACTCAGGACATACAGTGTGCGAGAGGTGCCAACCGCCACAATTAGGGCATACTACGATAGCCGGAACAACGGCCTTGTCATGCGTACGGCGCTTGGCAGTACGGGTGTTCGATTGTCTTCTTTTAGGATGTGCCATTTGTTTTTATTGTTATTAATTAATCCTTCTTTTTTGATTTTGGCCGATGGGAATCAGTTGTCATCCCTCAGCCCCTTCAGAGCATCCCAACGTGGGTCTGTCGAACCCTCATTGGCCTCAATCGAATCATCATTCTCCTCGACGAAATCCTCGTCTTCGGCATCGATGGCGATATGCTCTTTCAGCTTGTTGGACATTCCCGCGTTGCACTGTCCAAACGGATGCACGTGCTTGATTGGGATGGCCAATTCGATGAACTCATACAGGAACCAGCTCACGTTGATTATTCCCTGCTCCTCTGGTACGACTACGATATCATCGCCATCGTCCTTGAACTCCTTTCCAAAGCGGACTATTAAATGTCCTGTGGTCTTGATGGGCTGATCCATATCCTCCAGACAGCGGTCACATTGGACAACAACCTTGCCTTCCAACTCGAAGTCCAGCTCCGACTGTTTGGCCCCGCGGCTGATGTTCACCTTGACGTTCACATCGCCCTTCTGGATATCAACATCCTCCAACAACGCAAAGAACCCGTTATCGAGGTGATACTCGACAATGCTCTCGCCAATCGGCAACGTCTTGAGCTGGATATTGTACGTATCGAACTTCCCCATCACAGAAAGAATGAGTTAATCGGCTGCAAAGGTAGTCAATTATTTTGAATGTTGTACCTAAAAGCAATAAGTTTTTGCGAAAAATGGTTCAAAATAGCCATTTTTGACTTTCAGAGGTGTCTGTTTGTCGGTTAAAAGTGTTGATAACTCTATATTTCGAGTCTGAAAGTTGTACCTTGGCCAATGGTGCTCGACTTGACAAAAATGCGACCGTGGTGATATTCCTCAACGATTCTCTTGACCAAAGTCAAGCCCAGCCCCCAACCGCGTTTCTTGGTCGTATAGCCTGGAGTGAAGATGGTCTTCCATTTGTTCTTGGCTATTCCCTTGCCGTTATCAACCACTTCAATGACGATTTTGCCCTCTTCTTTCTTGAGCAGGATGTGAATCTGCTCTTTGGGCTTGTCCTGCGCATCGATGGCATTTTTACACAGGTTCTCGATAACCCAAGCGAAAAGCGGCACACAGACGAATGCAACAATGGGCTGTTCTGGCAGATTGGTCGTGATATTGATGTTCTGCGACGAACGTTTTTGCATGTATTCTGCGACATTGGCCACAATCGAGCGCACATCACTCCTTTCCAATACGGGATCGGAGCCGATTTTGGAAAATCTATCGGCCACAATACGCAGACGCTGCACGTCTTTGTCCATTTCGTTGCCAACGTCATTGGCCTCCTTCGAATCACTGTTTTTCAATAGTTCGACCCATCCCATCAACGACTGGATGGGGGTGCCCAACTGATGCGCAGTTTCTTTCGACAGGCCGACCCACACTCGGTTCTGCTCGGATTGTTTCGTGCTCCGCAGCATATAATAAAAAAGCAGAAGCAGAACGATGACTGCCATCAGCTGCACGTATGGGTAATAATGCAGTTTCTGTAACAGTATCGACTCGTCATAATAGAGGTTCTGCCTTGCGTCATCGGCTATCACAATCTCAAAATAGCTTTCGTTCTCCCTGAGTGACGGAATGAGACTTTGCAGATAAGCGATTGTGTCATCGGCCGACATGTCTCGTCCCCACTTGTATGTGAAAGGTATCTGAATGTTTTCATAGCCCAACATAGTGCCATCCTGCTCTGTGTAGAATACAGGAATCGTGGTGTTGTTTCTAATGACCTCCAACTGCATGGACAAATCTACTGTCGTATCGGCCAAAAACAACTGCTGATAGGCATCGGCCCACAACTCCATCTTGGCGGTTTCCTCTTTGCCCAATGATTTGACCAAGCCATTGGAAAAATACAGAAACAGACCGATAAGTACGACCGATAGTATAAGGAAAATCCACTGAAGGGAGATTTTGAAATGTTGGTTCATAACTATATAATTTCAGCAAAAAAACGGAGCGATAGACGTTTTATTGTCTGCCGCTCCGCTTTTCTATTCTATATAGCTCTAAGCGTTGTTTACTGCTTGGCGAATTTAGGAATCCGATACTTCAGACCCACAGTAGCCTTCAGGTCAAGACCATCGTGCTTTTCCTTGCCGTGGCTTGGATTGTGGCTGTAAGAGAATCGAGGCTCGGTATAAATCTGCCAATTCTTGTTTATATTGAAGGTCAATTGTGCACCGCCATTCACACCAAGATAGCTGCTTGCATTGTCCATCATCTGCAAATCAGCACCTGCTACGATACTGAAATCGACGTGACGGCTATTGTCGTCGTGGCCGAAGAAGATGTTGGTCAAGTTGCAGATGTAGTCCGGCGAAAGGGTCTTCCAGCTACCTGTCTTATCGACATCCTTGCCGAAGCTGCCGTTATACATGAGACGAACTCCATGAATTGGCGTGAAGTCATATCCTGCACCGATTTCAAACATTCCAGACTTGCTCTCAAATGTTCCCATGCCACCTTGAACATAGATGTTCGAAAGTTCGGCATAATTCGGAAGTTCGCTGTGGAAGTCGTACATCATACCCACTTGTGCCATGAACGGAATTGCCCAACCGGACTTGGCCTTCATCAGCTGTGAACGCAACTCAAACAAAGCCCAGGAGTGGCTGAATACGCGATACTGCAACTGCGTAGCACCTGTAACGTTGAAAGTGTTGTTGGCGACACTCTGAGCATCTCGGTTGCGGCCAATCTCGGCGCCAAGAGATGCAGTCCAGTTGATGCCACGCTCGTATGGGTTGTAATACGGGTTGAACATATTGATGGCGTTCATGACAATCTCTCCACGCACACCGTAACCATAGAAGTCAGTACCCTTGTTAGACTTTCTAGCAAGAACTTTGTAGTGGTTCGAGTAGATGCCGGCCTTTACACCCAACAGGTTATTGATATGGTAGCCGAGGCTGTAATCAATTGTCGGCAACTTACCGAATGACTTGAAGCCCTTACCGGCGAAGTGCTCAATCTCAGCAAATTGGCCACCAAACAAGACTTGCGTATAGAGACGCTGGGTGAAGTTGCTTACAATATCCGAAGAGACAGCTGCCTCGTTGAAGCGATAAGCGATACCCAAAGAGCCTTCCAGTCGGTGATCAACATCCTTGCCCATAAGGAGTGCGCCTTCGCCAAACATATCCCAGTTGCTGTTGATATGCCAAGAACCACGGGCACCGCCATTGGCACCAAACTTCGCATTCTCAACTGCCTGGCGACGGATGCCGTTCATGATGATAGCCGGTCCTGCAAACAAGTCAAGATCAAAGCGACGGTATGGATTGACACCCATAATGGCATTGGTCACATTGTACATATAATCCAATGACAAAACTGGAATATATTGTGAACGGGACTTCGTCTTCTTGTAGTTGCGGACAAATGTCATGCTGCCGCGCAAACGCAATGATGAGTAGTCGTCGAAGTGAACGCCCAAACCGAAGTGCGTATCTACGTCAAGGTGGTTGAGGAAATCGCTATCAGTACGACCATCAGGACTGAAACTTGCACCTCCAGCGAACTCCATGAACCAAGTATTCTTGTCGTGGATGTTTGTTGGCCGATAACCACGCTGTGGCAACAGACCGCGCTGGTTGTAGAAAATCAAACCACCATAGATATCAAACCGTGCATTGTCTCCACTGTTCAAGAAGGTCTCTGCGCGTGGCTCAAGCATAAAGTCGATATTATCCGTAATGGCATAGGTTCCTTGCAAACCAAGTTCGACACCTACCAACCAATGTGTGGTCTTAGATGAGAGGAAGTTCTCCGGATTCAATGTCGGACCAGCAAAGGCACGCAGGCCTGCACGACGATACGGATTGACACCATACAGGATGTTCGGAACATCGGCCATATAGTCAACAAAGATTTCGGCGCTCTTCTTCTTTGTCTCGCCTAAGCCAACCCAACCGGTCGTACCGAATCGGAGCGAAGAAATTGGATTGTAGCGATAACCAGCAGCCATCTTGAATGTGAAATCTGGCATATCCTGGTCAACGACCTCCGTACCTGTACCAAACGCACTCTCAACAAACCAAGTATCTGCATGGCGCGGATCACTACCCATATACTGCAAGTTGTTGGTCTTGTTTTGATACAGACGAACACCAGCAGAAGCATGGAAACGAGTATAAATTGGTTCATTGAACAGATAGGTTACTCCAGGCTCTGCAAAAATATCCACAAAGTTATTGGCATGCCATGACAATTGAGAACCTGCCTTCAAGCCAAATTCTGTATTGATATTACCACTTACAAGACCAGATACCAACATAGATGGGCCAGCATAGAGGCTGAAATCAAAGCGACGATACGGATTGATGCCCAAGATATGGTTGGTCATATTGTGAATGTAGTCCAATGACACCTCTGGAATCCACTGAATACGTTCCTTGTTCGTAGGACGATTGCGGACATAACCCAAAGTACCACGTGCACGAACTGCAGAATAATTGCTCAGATAACGGCCAATGGCACCGCCGCCCATCGGATCAATGTGTCCTGTAATACCTGCTACACGACCATCAGGTGCAAAAGAAGCACCTCCTGCGATTTCTACAAACCAGCCACGTTCCTCATCTATATTAACTGGGTTATAGTCTCGGCTTGGCATCAGGCCACGCTGATTGTAGAAAATCAAACCTGCATAGATGTCACCTCGATTCTTCTCATCACCGGTAATAACACCTACGAAACGAGGTTCTAACAATACGTCAACATTATCAGTTACATTGACTGAAAGTTGGAGACCTGCATTGTAAGAGGCATTCAGTTGCAGATTCTTATCAACCGAAGTGAAGTAATCAAATACAAGAGATGGGCCAATGAAACCACGCAAAGCGACAGGACGATGTGGATCCACACCATACCACAAGTTCAGCAAGTTGGCCATATAGTCAAAACTTGTCTCTCCTCGTACGTAATGTGCATTCTTGAATCCAGCAGTACCAGTACCTTTGCCGACCCAACCAGCACCCGTCCAACGCAATGATGAAATAGGATTGAAACGATAACCGACGGCTATTTTTCCAGTTCCATCATAGTTCTTCTGAGCAGCAGTGAACTGCTTGCCAGCACCACCTGCAACTTCCAAGAACCAAGTATTGGCATGTTGTGCAGCACTGTCACGATACATAATGGTCTTTTCGGTGTTCTGATACAATCTTACACCTCCATTACCCTCGTAACGAGTATGATGCTCGAACGACATGAAGGCACGCGCCTCACTGAAAATATCAAGGTA
>CACZAY010000034.1 GCA_902779265.1 uncultured Bacteroidales bacterium
ATAGGCGTGGACTTCAATCGTTGCTTATCCTTTGGAAGGGCAATGCGAGAAGCCTAAAAGGTCGGGTAAGCAACAGAAATGAAGCTCCCGTCTTTTTTTCTACACCCATGTTAATATTTACACACATTAAAATCGAACAGTTATGAAACGAACATCCTTTTTATTTCTCATCACCTCGTTTGTGATGTTTGCCAATCATCCTCTTTTCGCTTATGACGCATACGTTGATGGTTTATACTATGACTTATCAGGATCAAATGCCGAGCTGACTTGTATGTCTTACAATTCTTCTACTCAGCAGTATAGTTCCAATTATAAAGGAGACATTACGATTCCCCAAACCATCACCTTCAAAAACAAAACCTACATTGTGACTGGCATCAAAGACCATGCTTTCTACCGTTGTGACCAACTCACAAGTGTATATATTCCTAAAAGTATAACCAAAATTGGGGACAATGCTTTCTGGGGATGTACAAAGAACAAGAAAGTCACATTTGAAGATGGAACTTCAAGTCTCACCATTGGCAAGAAACAATACCGTTATGAACAAGGGTATTATGGTTTGTTTAGAGATTGTCCATTAGAGACATTGTACTTAGGAAGAACATTGTCCTATTCGACACATGATTTTCGCCTTAACACCAATACAGGTTCTGGTTATGGAGGTCCATTCGAGGAAAAAACTACCTTAACAAGTCTCACCATCGGAAACAATGTTTCTAGTATCGGCGATGGCCTGTTCTACGGTTGTAAAGGATTGACCAGCATTTCATTACCAAATAGTGTACAGGAAGTCGGCAATGGCGCATTCCGCAATTGCACCAGCCTTCAAATCTTTAATATGGGAGACAATGTAACGAAAGTTGGAGAATATGCTTTTCAAGATTGCTCCAGCTTAATAAGTGCTAGTATTTCCCAAAAAGTAATCGAAATCGGAGCGCACGCTTTTGATAATTGTTCAAAGTTGGCAAATGCCACCATACCAGAATCCGTGGAAACCATAGGCGATTACGCTTTTTACAACTGCTCAAAACTTACGAACATCGTATTAAGCAATAGCGTAACAACCATAGGCCTCGGCGTGTTCAGTGGATGTACTGGATTGACCAACATTACCCTTTCCGACAATCTTACTACAATTGGGGGCGGTGCGTTCGGTAATTGCACTGGATTAACGAGCTTAGAAATACCCAACAGTGTCTCAACTATTGGGAACAGCACTTTTACAGGATGCTCAAACTTGAAAGAAATCAAGATAAAAGACGGAACAACGGCTCTCTCTTTAGGGGTAGGAAAACCTTACCAGTATGGAAACGTTGCAACCTACTATTATGGTTTGTTCTCTGATTGTCCTTTAACGACTCTGTATTTAGGCCGCGACATAACCTATGAGTCACAAACATACAACAATATAACCAAAGGTTGTAGCACGCCATTTGAAAACCAAAGTAGTTTGGCCAACCTCACTATAGGCAACGACGTGACTAAACTCAGCAAATATCTATTCTATGGATGTACCAGTTTGACAAGCGCTACCATCTCCAGCAACATTACTCTTGTCGAAACAGATGCTTTTTATGGGTGTACTGGCATCAAGGAAATCAAGATTGAAGATGGTACGACCGCCATTTCTTTTGGCAAGATGCAGGATTGTCCTTTGGAAACCATTTACATCGGTCGAAGCCTTGTCAATTCTGAAGCCTTTATGCATCAAGAAAATGTAAAGGAACTCGCTATCGGAGAGAGTGTCGCTGCTATCAGCAACGAGGCTCTCAATGGAGTTAAATCCGAAAAGGCAATAATCTATTGTAACATTCCTGATATCTTGTCGGAAACAGAAGGATGGTTCTATGGTGCTAGCTTCAAGGAAGTAGTTATTGGTGACAATGTCGTAAAAATCGGCAAATATGCCTTTTATAACCAATTGAATATGACGACAATCTCCTTTGGCAATAAGGTCAGCAAAATTGCCTACTATGCCTTAGCTGGATGTTCTAATCTGTCTACAATGTATTGCAATTCCGCAACCCCTCCAGTATGCGCTTCTACCACTTTCGAAGAAGACACAAAATTGTTCTGTGATTTATATGTACCCAAGGCAACTCTATCATTATATCAGGAAGCAGATCAATGGAAAGAGTTTCGTTCTATTGCAATCAACCCAAACGATGCATCCGGCATCGATGCCACACAGATCAACAATGGTATAGAAAATGATTTCTATAGGTTGGATGGCATTCGGCTTCCATCCGCGCCTACGAAACGTAGCATGTACATACATCAAAAATCGAAATATATGATTCGTTAGAAGCATCTAAAACAACAAATACCCCCCCTAAAATGAAAATCGCGCAGCGGGACAGAATCTCGTTGCGCGATTGTTTTATTTTTTTTGTTGGCCAATGCAGATTATCACTCCACCACCTCGAAGCGGAACACGCATCCGTTCTTGCGGTTCGGGTCGCTGCCGGCGAAGCGTGCCGAATAGGGTTCGCCCATCGTCGGGCTGCAACCGATGTAACGGTTCGTCTTGAGCGAGAGCAGCATACATTGGCCGCGCAGCATGTCCTGCCACTGGATGAGCGATGCGTCGTCGGCCTCCTTCACGAGGCGCACATCGGCCGAAAGTCCCATGCCGGTCACGCTGACGAAGCCCATGCCGTTCATCGCCTCGAGCACTACGCGACCTTGGCCACGGTCGTGCACACGGAACTTGCAGTCGTCGCTGTTCCACTCGCGGCTGTTCGGATAGGCGCGATGGCACAATCCGCGGCGCAGGGCTGTCAGGCGTGAACCGTCGGCCAAATTGGTCAGCGTGATGACCTTGCCGGCGGGGAAGTTCCGGCTTCTGTCGGCCAATGGCTCATCGACCGTAAAGTTGTCAAAATCCGCGTAGCCGAATGCCTTTTGTGTGTCGTTGCCGGCATCGGTCTTGTGGAAGCAGAACAGGCTGTAGCGCGAACCTTGGAAGATGCGCAGCTGGTAGGGCAGAGGCAGCGTGTCGCCGATGGCATTGAACTCCGTGCCGCCGTCGGTGCTGTAGCTGAAGGTGGCCCACATCTCATCGAGGTCGGCGTAGATGCGCAGTTGGACGGCGGTCTGTTTCTTGTCCAATATCGCAGCCGTCACGGCCTCCTTCTGCTGATGGTGCCATTGCAGTTGCAGCTGGCCTCCGTCGCGCGTCAGGCCGACCCATGCGTAGGGCAGGTTGAGCATACCCAGACCGGCGCAGTCGCCATCCTTCAGGTGCGAGCCGTCGAGTGTGACGGTTGCGGTCGATACGGGGCCGATGCACCTCTGTGTCAACGTGTTGTGTGCCCACAGCATATTCTCGGCCGACAGTGCCTGCAGTCGCAGTTTGCCTTTCGACAGACTCCATTTCCCGGCCACCGGTTCGTGGTTCCACTGCCAGACGCGTTGCAGCTGTTTGCCGTCGAAGTTATCGTTGCGCTCGTAGGGAGCCTTGGCCGAGGTCTGCTTGCCGTCGGGGATAGTCCACGTGCGTGGCGTGCGTCCCGGATTGCCCTCCAGACCCCACATCGGCCAACCGTCGGTCCAAGTGATGGGGCAGAGGCATGTGGTACGACCCACGCCCACGAAGTCGAGCATCGTGCAGCCCCACCATGAGCCGCCCGGCGTCTGCACCATGCCGCCCTGATGCACCGTCGCGTTGCCCAGTTCGTTGTCTGGGGTGCGTCCGATGTGGAATTTTGCGCCATCGCTCATCCACGAGTTGCCGCGTCCGATGCCATCCACGAGCGGAAATTTCTTGGTTCCGAGACTTTCGTCGCAGCTTATGGCCGCCGTCTCGTAGGGGCCGAACAGGCTCTTGCTGCGGGCGCATTGCAGACGGCCCATCGGCGAATATTCGGCCGAGAGGATGTAGTATTGGCCGTCAATCTTGTAGGCATGATGACCTTCGCCCATGGCCGAGCCGCGCGGGATGATGACCCGCTCCGAGCCCTCGACGTAGCCGCTGAAGTCGGACTTGAACTGCGTGACCTTCACCTCGTCGTAGCCGTGGATGGCCCAGACCTTGCCGTCGTCGTCGAACAGCACGCTCAGGTCGTAGATGTGGCCGCCCAGTGCGCGGTGTTCCCACGGACCATTGGCCGACTCGCTGATGAAGAGCTGCAGGCCGTTGCCGTTCACGTTGGTGAAGACGTAGAATTTGCCGTCGTTGTAGCGGATGACCGGCGCCCAGACGCCCTGTCCGTAGATGTTCTTGCCGTCGTTCAGTGTGAATTTCTCCTGTCCGGGGAAGATGTCCTCCCATCGGTCAAAGCAGTACGAGGCCAGCTCCCAGTTGACCAGGTCCTTCGAGTGGAGCACCACCAGACCCGGCACACAGTGCATCGTCGTGCCGGCCAGATAGTAGTCTTCGCCCACGCGGATGACGTCCGGATCGCTGAATTCGTCGTAAAAGAGTGGATTCGTGTAGGTCCCGTTGCCATTGTCGGCCGTCCACGAGATGTTTTGGGCTTGGATGCTGCACGTCGCGGCTATGGCCAATGCCCATGCAAAAAAGTGTCTTTTCATTGTTTGTGTTGCATTTATTAGGTTTTGTTCGGCGCGAAGATAGTGTTTTTTTGTGAAATTGGCAAGTCTAGTTTGGCCAATGGGATTCATTTCGCACGCAGACACACAAAAAAACAACCGACGAGGCCCGTAGCTCCGTCGGTTGTATCTGTTTTTTCTATTTTATGGCCAATGTCACTCCTCGAATTTGCGAACGACGCGGAAGGTCAGCTTCTGTTCGCGGGCGATGGCATATTTCTCCTCGGTTGTGGGGGCCTGTTCCGAGGCCTTGAACCAGATACGGCGGTAGTCGTAGAAGTAGTTCTGGCACCACTCGTCGTATTCGTTGCCCAGCAGGTCCGGATTCTGAGTGAGGATGTTCTGGTATTCGGCCGATGTCGGGAGTCGGTATCCATTGGCCGACAAGTCATAATCGAAGGCCTCAGCATCCAGGTCGTAGGCCGAGATATCATCGTAGTTATCCGAGTTGAAGTAATATTTTCCGTCAACCTGGCTTACGTTATAATACAGCGTCCAGGGGCTTTCAGCGGCCGTAATCTCGTTTTCGTCGCCCATGCTATAGACTGGTGTAAGACCCTCGGCCTCGCTGCGCAGGTTGCAGTAGATGATGGCGTCCACCCAAGACACGAAATAGGCCGGCGTGGCCATCTTGGCCTCTTCGGTAGTCTCGGCCGGAACAAGATTTGCGTTGTTTGTGACTACGCCGTAGTAGGTCATCAGCTGTTCGTATTCATATTGTGAGACCGGCTGTGAGCAGACCATCAGGTCGGGGATGGTCAGTGTCCCGGCGTTGTAGTCATTGTCATTTTCGATTGTACCGACGTGGTTGTCGGTCGAGAAGGTGCCGCCCGTTACGCGGATGAACGCAGCGCCGCTGGTGCCGTTTCCTCCACTTCCACTTCCGCCACCGCTTCCGCCAGTCGAACCGTTGTCGCCGATGTTCTGCGTTTCACCTTCTTCCCAGCCTTTGACTTCCGTATTGACCGTAATCGGCATGTCGCCCTTGACCGAGATGTTGATTTCGTTCACATAGCCGGAGATAATCTTGACGGTGGCCTGTTTCGTGTAGTCGCGTCTTGCCTGGCCGATGATCGTGGAGAAGCTGACGCTCAGCGTGCACGTGGTCGTGTCTCGGTCTGTTTCCGAGACGGTCGAGGCTGCAATCATGGCGGTGCCGACGGTCGTGGCCGTGGTCGAGAGGGCAATGCCATTGGCCTCACTGTCAACGAACGGGTAGTCGTTGAGGGACGTGGCATTGGCCGAAACCTTTCCCTGGCTGAAGTTGTAGGTGGCCGATGCGGGTGCCTTAAGGTCCAGTGCGGTGAGTTTGAACTGGGTGCCCGAGGGCGAATTGGTGGCGTTGTAGGCCACTTTCATGACGACCTGTGCCAGCAGGTGCTTGAACCGGAGGGCAACGTTGGCGCCGCCAGAGACGTTGGCCTGCGTGTAGGCTGCCATGACATCGGCCGTTCCGTTTGGGGTGATGGCCAATGTCCCTGCGTCGGCATCGAGCGTGCAGATGGCGGTCGGCGCTTCGGACGTGATGGGGTAGTAGGCATAGAACTTCACGTCGGCCTCGTCCGGCCAGAAGTAGATGCTGTTGTCGGCTGCGGTGCAGGTGTTGTTGCTGGCGTTGGCATAGAATGTCGCGCCGTTGATGATGGTCTCGGGCGTGTCTTCGACCGAAATGGCGGTCACGCTGAAGCCGCCGCCGTTGGCCGTGAGGTTGGTGATGCCGGCTGCCGTGGCGTTGTAGGCGCGGGTGAGGCCTGGCGTGTAGGTCGAGATGGTGATGGGGGTGCGCCCGCCATTGTCGGGCAGGGATGCCGGGTCAAGCACTTCGTTCGTGCAGCTGCCCAATGTCATGGTGGCGAGGGCTGCCCAAAATAGTTGTCTCTTCATAGTTGTTTGAGTGGTTAAAAGGGTAAAATACGGCGCAAAGATAGTGATTTATGGCGAAAGGACGAAATTGTCGGTGCGGAAAAATACCATTGGCCAAGAAAAAAAGTGCGTAATCGCTTGCATTTTTGTGAAAAAGCCGTTATCTTTGCGGCGCAACTAACAAGAGTCTTATTAACCGGTCGGTGTGCCGCACGTGGGCATCGGCGAAAAACATCCATTAAACTATGAAACAAAGATTGTTGACATCTTTTGTCATGGCATCGGCCGTCGTGGGTTCGATGCTCACTGTCGCGTGTGGGCCGCAGTCTGCATCGGACAAGCATGAGAACCCGAACGCGGCGGAATCGACCGCAACCATCGTGACGAGTGACGAATCGACGGTCCCGGCTGTGGACTTGGGCCTGTCGGTCAAGTGGGCTCCGATGAACGTCGGTGCATCGGCCCCGGAAGAATTCGGAAACTACTACGCGTGGGGCGAGACCAAGGCCTATGGCGAGGAGGACCCGACCAATGGGCAGAATTACCGTTCGTCGGACTCGACTTCCTATCGGAAGGACTTTTACGACTGGACGACCTACAAGTTCTGTGAGGGCAGCCGCATGAGCCTGACGAAATATTGCGTCAACACGAGCGAGGGCGTGGTCGATAACAAGACGATGCTCGACCTGAGTGACGATGCGGCCCATGCCACGATGGGCGGCCGCTGGCGTATCCCGACCGACGACGAGTTGGCCGAACTGCGCGAGAAGTGCACCTGGACTTGGGGTGAGGCCAATGGCGTTGCGGGCTACACCGTGACGGGCCCGAACGGCAACAGCATCTTCCTGCCTGCCGCCGGATGCCGCTCGAACCAGTCGCACGGCCTCGTGGCCGACAAGGGGCCGATACATGTGGGTGGCGGCGGCTATTGGTCATCATCCCTCGAAAGAGACAAGAGCTCCAGCCTCGCGTGGCGGCTCAACTTCGGCGAAAAGGTGGTGAGCTGGTCTTACGAGTCACGCTGTGAGGGCGCAACCATCCGCGCCGTGTGTGCCGAGTAAGGAAATGCTCCGAAAGGAAGTGAAAAAGTAGTAAAAGGGGAGTAAAAGGGACGTTCGCTGTATTTCTGTCGTCCATTTTACTCCCTTTTTGATGCCCTTAATACAATTCGATATATTCGTAGGTATTGCCGACGCACTTCAGGTAGCGTTCGAAATCTTCCCGGCCGATGACCACCGTCCCGCGGCAGTCGTTCGGGTGGAAGCTGAGGGTCTCCGCCTCGCGCAGGTTGCGGTCCAGGAAGAGGTGGACGTGATGCTCCGTGTCGTTGATGAGGCCGAAGGGCGAGACGCTGCCCGGCTCGAGGCCCAGGTAACGCATCATGCGTTCGGGCGAGGCGAACGAGAGTTTTCCGCACGAGGGCAGGCCTTGGGCCGTGAGCGACGCCTTCAGCCGCTGCTCCAGGTCGTGGATGGCGAGGTCGTGGTCGCAGTGGAAGCAGACCAGATAGTGCTTGTCGCCCTTATGGTTGCGGAAAAAGAGGTTCTTGCAGTGCACCGAGCCATCGGCCCGCCACCAGCGCTTGGCCTCTTCGATGGTCTTTCCCTCGGGGTGATTGTAGTTGGTGAATGGGATGTCGTGTTCCCGCAGGTAGTTGAGTACGGTCTCTTCGCGTGACATGATGTTTGTGTGTTACATTCTCCGGTTAGAACGGACAATTTTTTGTTTTATTTGGCCGATGGCGCAAGTTTTTTCATTCTTGGCCGATGGCGCATTTGGAAACATCGGCAAAAATCCCTATCTTTGCGCTCGCAAAAACGGATTTTTCAACCTCAATCTTTTGTTTGTTATGTCTCAGCCAGAAATCGGCAGCCAGCCTGTCCAGCCCGAGGAGAATCGGCCAAAACCAGCCCGGAACGCTTTTGTGCGCTGGTTGCGTTCGCTTTCGTTCCGCACGGGCGTGATTGTCCTCGTGATGTGCATCCCGTTCTATATCCTCTCGTTCGCCCAGATGGCGCTGCCCATCAGCGTCACGGCCAAGGGCGTGCTGTGGACCGTCTTCTTCGGTCTCGCCAAGACCTGTCAGTACGGCGGCCTCACCATCCTCGGCGTGGAGGGATTCAACCGCGTCAAGGCGATGGTGAAGCGGAAGAAGGGGGAGTAACGGAAAGTGAGTAAAGTGTAGAGAGTAGGGATGTGCCTCGTGGCGTGTCTCTGCTTTTTTTCGTGTGTGTGCCATTGGCCAAAATAAGGAATCACTCCTCTTGCGGCAGGAGACTCTTGATCTTGTCCGATTCGCCGGCCAGGATGAGCGTGTCGCCCTCGTTGATGACTGTCGTGGCATCGGGATTCATGGTCATTACGCCCTCGTGTTCGATGCCCAGGACGACGCATTGGCCCTTTTCACTCAGTCGGGAGTCGGCCAATGTCTTGCCACAGAACGGCATTTCGGCCAATACGGGCAGCTGCTCGAGCGAGACGGTGGCGCGCCGGTGGCTGTGGCCAATGGTGTTCTGGACCTGCGCATCGGCCTTGGAGAGCTGTTGCTGGAAGAGGCGTATCTGTTCGTCCGAGCCGGCCACCACGATGCGGTCGTGCGGATAGAGTCGTTCGCGGCCGCCGGGCACGTTGACGTAGAGGCCGCCACGGATGATGCGCACCACGTTCACGCCGCAAGTGCGCCGCAGGTCGAGCTGCATGAGCATCCGTCCGCAGTAGGCCGACTCGGGCGCAAGCTCAAAATCGGCCAGGTGCAGGTCGTAGTCGAGGAAGGCTGCCTCCAGTTCGCGGCGCACGGGCCGATGCCGTTCGCGTTCACGTTCGCGGGCCGAGAGATTGGCCATAAACTTGTTCTCCATGTGCGTCGAGCGGCGGTGTATCTTCTTGGACAGCAGCATGGTGAGGGTTATGGCCAATGCGATGACGATGAGCAGGCCGAGCGTGAGCGTGAAGTAATGGGCGATGCAGAACGTGACGATGCCCAGGGCCATCAGGAGACGCACGACGAAGAGCGTGATGAGCGAGGCGCGACGGTAGGAATCGTCCTGCCACAGGCGGCGCGTCTCGATGTCGGCCAGGTGCTTGACCACCATCTTGTAGATGAAGGGGGAGAGTATGGCCAATAGCACGAGCAGGGCCACCAGCCGTCCCAGCCAGTTCCAGCCATCGGGCACGAGTGCGTTCACGCCATCGGCCATAAAACCGGAAACGAACTGGAAGTAGAACATGATGACGAAGATGCAGACCACGGCGTAGATGGCCACCGTCAGCCCCACACGCTTCAACAGACGGCGCATCAGGCTCTGTTGGGCCACCGTGCTGCGGCCTTGCGACAGGCTCTCGAGCCACGACCGTACGCGGCCGGGCATCCGTTTCTCAACCCACGCGTGGGCAGGTTCGGCCAACCGCAACGTGTAGGGCGTGAGGAAGGTCGTTATCACCGACACGGCCACGACGACGGGATAGAGATACTTTTCGGTCACGCCGATCGACTCGCCGAACTGCGCGATGATGAAGGCGAATTCGCCCACCTGCGTCAGGGCAAAGGCCGACTGCATGGCGACCTTGAGCGGTTGGCCGGAAAGCACGATGCCGAGCGTGGCAAAGACAATCTGCCCCACGATGACCGTGAGCGTGATGAGCGTGATGGGGAGCCAGTATTCGGCCAATGTCGCCGGTGAAATCATCATGCCCACCGAGACGAAGAAGATGGCGCCGAACAGATTCTTTATTGGTGACATCAGATGCTCGATGCGTTCACATTCGATGGTTTCGGCCAATATCGAGCCCATCACGAATGCGCCCAACGCCTCGCTGAAGCCTGCGCCATTGGCCAAAAGCACCATTCCGAGACAAAGTCCGAGGGCAACGATGGTCATCGTCTCGTCGTTCAAAAAACGCTTGAACTTCTTCAACAGCGTGGGAATCAGCATGATGCCGGCCACGAACCAGAAAAGCAGATAGCCGGCCAGTTTCGTGACCTGCCAGAGCATCTCCTGCCCGTCAAACTGCTGCTTGACCGCGATGGAGGCCAACAACACCATCAGCACGACGGCGAACAGATCTTCGACCACCAGAATGCCGAAACAGATGCCGGCGAACTTTTGTCGCCGTAACCCGAGGTCGTCCAACGCCTTGAAGACAATCGTAGTCGATGACATACAGAGCATTCCGCCCAAGAACAGCGCGTTCATCTCCGACCATCCCAACATCCGGCCCAGGAAAAAGCCCGTGCTCATCATGCCGACCACGATGGTCAGACAGCCGATGAACGCCGTCGAACCCATCTGCAACAGCTTCTTGAACGAAAATTCAAGGCCGAGCGAAAACAACAGGAAGATGACACCCACCTCGCCCCACGTCTCGGCACTCTCGACATTGACCCACGACGAACCGCACACGTACGGTCCGGCCAACAGACCGGCCACAATGTAGCCCAGCACAACCGGCTGTTTCAGCCACTTGCACAACAGACTGATGGCTCCGGCCACCAACATGATGATACCTAAATCGTGGAGCATAGCAAAGACTGACCCCCTCCCGACCTCCCCGAGTGGAGGGGATTTGAATATTACAAATAGCAGTCACAAACAAACACTTCTACAAGAGGCAATGATAAATTTGACCAATTACAGGAAGCGGCTTATTGGTAACTAAAATACCCCTCCCCCCGGGGAGGCAGGGAGGGGGTCATTTTAATAGAGTTTCTTCGGATTCTTGACCTTTTCTGGCAACAATGCGTAGTCGATGACCTCTTTCACATCGCGCACGTAGTGGAAATTCAGACCCGAACGGTATTCCGGCTTGATTTCCTCGACATCCTTCTTGTTGTCGATGCAAAGCACGAGATCCGTGATTCCGGCTCGTTTTGCGGCCAATATCTTTTCCTTCACACCGCCAATCGGGATGACTCGTCCGCGCAGGGTGATTTCGCCCGTCATGGCGATGTTGGCGCGCACCTTGCGTTGCGTGAAGGTCGAGGCCAATGACGTTACCATCGTGATGCCGGCCGATGGGCCATCCTTCGGGATTGCGCCCTCCGGGCAGTGGATGTGGACGGTGTAGTTATTGAAGACCTCTTCGGGAATCTCCAGATAGTCGGCGTTCGACTTGAGCCATTGCAGGGCCAATGAGGCCGACTCCTTCATCACGTCGCCCAGATTGCCGGTCAGCGTCAGCTTTTCGCCCTTGCCCTTGCACAAGGCCGACTCGACCATCAGAATCGTGCCGCCCACAGACGTCCACGCCAGACCGGTCACCACGCCCGCGTAGTCGTTACCCTCGTACTTGTCGGGGTCGTAGTCGGGCATTCCGAGGTATTCCTTCAGGTCTTCGGGCTTCAGGCGCGTCGGCACGGTTTCGCCGTTCGACACCTTCCAGGCCACCTTGCGCATGATTTTGGCCAACCCCTTGTCCAGCAGACGCACGCCGCTCTCGCGGGTGTATTGGTCGATAATGGCCTCCATCGTGTTGCGCGGAATACTGAATTTCACATCCTTCAGTCCATGTTCGAGGCGTTGTTTCGGCAACAGATGACGTTCGCCGATTTCCACCTTCTCCTCCATGATGTAGCCCGACAGGTCGATGATCTCCATACGGTCGCGTAGCGGTGCGGCGATGGGTGCAAGGTCATTGGCCGTAGCAATGAAAAGCACCTTCGAGAGGTCGTAATCCACGTCGAGATAGTTGTCGTGGAAGGTCGCATTCTGCTCTGGGTCGAGCACTTCGAGCAGGGCCGATGCCGGGTCGCCACGGAAGTCGCCCGAAATCTTGTCAATCTCGTCGAGCACGAACACCGGATTGTCCGACCCCGCCTTGACCAAGCCCGAGATGATGCGTCCGGGCATGGCTCCGATGTAGGTCTTGCGGTGGCCACGGATTTCGGCCTCGTCGTGCAGGCCGCCCAACGAGATGCGGACGTACTTGCGCTTCAGGGCCTCGGCGATGCTCTTGCCCAAACTCGTCTTGCCGACACCTGGAGGGCCAAACAGACAGAGGATGGGCGACTTCATGTCGCCGCGCATTTTCAGCACAGCTAGATGTTCCAGAATACGTTCCTTGACCTTCTCCAATCCATAGTGGTCGTGGTCGAGCACACGCTGGGCACGCTTCAGGTCGAGATTGTCATTGGTCATATCTCCCCAAGGCAGATCGACCATCGTCTGGAGGTAGTTGTACTGCGTGGAGTAGTCGGGACTCTGTTCCTGCATCCGTTGCAGTTTGTTGATTTCCTTCTTGAACGTCTCGCTGACGGCCTCGCTCCAGTGTTTGGTGTTGGCGCGGGCCAGGAGCTTGTCGATGTCGTCCTGTTGGCTTTCGCCCAATGCCTCTTGGATCGTGTGGATCTGGTTGTGCAGGTAGGCCTGGCGCTGCTGCTCGTTGATGTTGGCCTGCGTCTGCTCGTGCAGCTGGCTCTTGAGCTGGGCGAACTGGAGTTCCTGGTTGATGACGCTCGACAGGTTGACGGCGCGTTCGTACATATCGACATTCTCCAACAGGGCCTGACGGCGTGAGACCTTCATCGGGAAGGTCGAGCTCAGGAAGTTGATGAGGAATGGCTCGTCCTTAAAGTTCTGGAGGGCAAAGAGCACTTCGCCGGGCAGGTTGCTGTCGATGAGCCGTGCGAAGGTGCTGAGGTCCTCCTTGATGTTGCTCATCAGGGCGCGGAACTGCTGGTCGCCCTTGACGAGCGGCTTTTCTTCGACGAGGTGGACCTCGGCCATAAGTATGGGTTTGGTCTGCACGAGCCTGTCGATGCGGAACATCTTCCGTCCGTGCAGGAATACGTTGAACGAGCCGTCGGGCATCTCCAGACTCTTCATCACCTCGGCCACGCAGCCCACGCGGTACAGGTCGCTCTCGCCCGGTTCATCGACATTGGCCGAAATCTGAGTCACCACGCCGATGTAACGGTGGCTCTTCTCGGCAGCCTTGGCCACGCGTTTCGATGATTTCCGTCCCAGGACGATGGGCATCGTCATGTCGGGGAAGAGCACGAGGTCACGTGCGGCGATGAGCGGCAGGTTTTCGGCGTCGAGCTTGTCGATGTCGAATGTCTTCTGGTCTTTGTCTTCGGGGAAGATTGATAACACGGTCGAGCCCTCGACGCGCTGGTCATTCAGGCCTTCCAATTCCAATTTTATTTTATTCATTTCTTTGATTGTTTACAGTTTGTTGGCCCCCACCGGACCTCGTTTCAGAGAAATGTCATTGGCCGATGTAATTCCATTCCTGTTTTTGGCCAATGGACCATCCTTCCGTGGGGAACGGGTCTAATTGTTTCCTTACAGCGTCCGCTTCGGATAGAGCGCATCCCACCACGTCGGGTCGTCCTTCAGACAGCGGGCAAACCATGCCATCGTCGCGTTGTGCCACAGGAGGCGGTGTTTTTGGCCGATGCCGTGATTGTCACCCTTGAAGCTGATCATCTCCACGTCGCGGCCCAGCAGCTTGAGCGCCGTGTACATCTGCACCGAGTTGTTGTAGGGCACGTTCGTGTCGTCTGTCCCGTGCAGGAAGAGCATCGACGACTTGATCTTGTCCACGCGGTAGAGCGGCGAACGGTCCACGTACAGGTCCTTGCGCGTCCACGGATAGCTGTTGGCCATCGACACCTCGCTGTAGTTGTAGCCCCAGTAGCCGTAGCCCCAGTAGTTCGAGTGGTCGCTGATGCCCGCGTGGCTCACGGCGCAGCGGAAGATGTCGGTCACCGTCTGGAGATACTGCGTCATGAAGCCGCCGTACGACGCGCCGATGCAGCCCAGCCGCTCGTGGTTCACGTAGGGGTGCTCGTCGCAGAACGTCGTGGTCGCCTCGATGATGTCGCGTGCCGGATCGACGCCCGCCGTGTTGACGTGTCGCGCCGCCCACTCCTGGCCGAAGCCGGTCGCGCCGCTCGGGTTGACCACCAGCACGACATATCCCTGCGCCTTCCAGATCTGCCACGGGTAGGGATACTCCAGGTTGCGCAGTGTGCCTGAACAGCCGCCGTAGTAATAGACGATCATCGGGTACTTCTTGTTGGCCGATGCCTCAAATCCGTCCGGCAGGTAATAGCGGCAGTGCACCTCGTCGCCGATGCTGTTGCGGCATGTCCACGCCTGCGCATTGGCCATAACCGCCCCCTCGTAGATGTCACCGTTCAGGTCTTCCAGCCGTTGTGCGGCCTTCGACTTCTTGCCCGTCTCCATCGCGTAGAGCCGCCAGCTGTGGTCGCTGCTTTCGCCCGTGAAGGCGATGACATCGGTGTTCTTGGCCAATGCCATTCGGCCCACAACCTCCTCGGGCTGGACGAGCCTTTCGACGGCGGCCGATGCCGGGTCGATGCGGAACAGGGCGCAGCTGTCACACACCTCGGCTGCGATGTATATCTTGCCGTCGGCGCGGCTCCATTGCGCCTGCGTCACGTTCGGGTCAAAGTCGCGGGTGAGCGGCGTGACCTTGCGCGTGGCAATGTCCATCTTGAAGAGCTGGTAGTCGTACATCGAGGCCGTCATGCTGTCGGGTACGACGTTGCCCACACCGCCCAGGGCCTCCGGCGTACCGATGATGCACACCTCGCGTCCGTCGGGCGAATATTTCGCGTTGTTGATGAAGCCGTCGTGCCAAACGAGGGTGTCCAGCTTCAGTGTCTCCAGGTCGAGCTGGAAGAGGTTGAAGAGCGTCGTCGGACGAGCTGTGAGCCGTGCCTCGCTCTCGCAGAAGAGCAGCTTGCTGCCATCGGCCGAAAAGTCGAGCGTCCAGTGCTCATGATAGCCGAAGGTCACCTGCCGCTGCAGGCCCGTCCGGATGTCATAGACGGCCAGGTAGTTGCGGTCGCGCCAGCCGGGCTGACGGTCGTCGGGATGCAGGAACTGGAACGCCTCGGGATTCAGCTCCTTCGGGCCCTCTTGCTTCACGTTGACGAGCAGGCGGTCTTCCGTGGGCAGCACCTCAAATGATGCGTCGGGCAACTCCTTCACCCAGATTTCTTCGGCCAATGTCGCCGGGTCGATTACCACCATGCGGCTCTTTCCGCCCACGCGGCGCACTTGGTAGAATCGGCTCGTGCGGGGCAGCCAGTGCGAGTCGTGCGAGAGGCGGACCTTGCGTCCGCTTGCACGTTCGATGAGGAAGTATTCGTAGTCGGCCCATTCGCCGTTGGGTGTGCTCTGGCCCGTGATGAGCCACTTTCCATCGGCCGAAATCTCCAGTTGTGTGTATCGGCGTGCGGCCATCATTGTCTCGATGTCGAGTGCCTTTTCTTGGCCGATGGCGTTGCCCACGCGCAGTCGTGAGGCCTGGACGCGTGCCGTGCTGTCACTTGCGATGACGAGGCGCAGGCTGTCCTTGCGGTCGGGTCGGGACAGGTATTTTATGGCCAATGTGTGGCTTCCGGGCGTCAGTGTGAGCGCTCCGGCCGAGGCCTCCCTGCCGTCGAGATAGAGCTTGTACGACTTCGGCGCATTGGCCAATGTCACACTTCCCTTGAAATAGTCGGCGGCGCTGACCTGGCAGCCCACCATGTTGAGCGATATGTTTTCGGCCGATGGCAGTTCCTCGCCGCTCCAGACAGAGCCGTTGCGCAGCCCCTCGACGGGCCACGTGGCGTTGAGGATGGCGGCCGAGTCATAGGCCGTAGCGTTCACGTCGGTGCTGTCCAGCTGGACGGGGCAGGCCACGGCGATGGGGCCGATGTGACGGAATGTCTCGACCCGGATGCTGTCGGCCCATGCCACCATGCCGCTCAGTGCGGCCAATGCGGTGCAGATGATAGTCTTTTTCGTTGTCATGTGGGTTATGTATAGCAATTATCGTGCCAGGCTGCGCAGCCAGGCGATTTCCTGCGGCCAACGTGCCTCGTCGGGCGTTTCCAGGATGATGGGCATGTCGTCAAACCGTTCATCGGCCATAAACCTGCGGAAGAACCCTTCGCCCAGGGCGCCCAGACCGATGCTCTCGTGGCGGTCCACGCGGCTGCCGCAGCCTTTCTTGCTGTCATTCAGGTGGATGGCGCGCAGATAATCGAATCCGATTTCGCGTCCGAAGGCCTCGAACGTTGCCTCATATCCCGCCTCCGTGCTGAGGTCGTAGCCGGCGGCCAGCGTGTGGCACGTGTCGATGCAGACGCCCACGCGCTTCTTGTCGTTCACGCCGGCGATGATGCGCGCAATCTGCGGGAAGGCGTAGCCCAGGTTCGTGCCCTGTCCGGCCGTGTTCTCGATGACGGCCACGGCGGTTGTGGTCTTGGCCAATGCCCCGTTGATGCTCTCGGCGATGAGGTCCAGGCAGGCCTCTTCGGACATCTGGTTGAGGTGCGAGCCCGGGTGGAAGTTGACCAGCGTCAGGCCCAGCTGCTCGGCGCGCTGCATCTCGTCGAGGAAGGCCGTGCGGCTCTTCTCCAGCCCGTCGGCCGTCGGGTTGCCCAGGTTGATGAGGTAGCTGTCGTGTGGCAGGACGTGGTCGGGCGAGATTGAGGCATTGGCCAACGCCTCCTTGAAAGCCCTGATATTGGTTTCGGCCAATGGCTTGCTGACCCACGACTTCTGGTTGCGGGTGAACAGGGCCAATGCGTCGGCCCCGATGCGGACGGCCTCGGCCACGGCGTTCTCGACCCCTCCGGCCGATGATGTGTGCGCTCCGATGTATTTCATACTGTGCAAATGCGGTTCGTTTTAAAAAATCCGCGCGCAAAGTTACGAAAATATTTGGAGTTCACAAAACTTTTCCCTACATTTGCCGCTCATTTTAAAATACACACGCATGGAACAACATTTGCAGGTGCCAAATCTCGAGCGCAAGACCGCCGCCTGGCAGCGCGCCCTCGGCGTCATGCAGACCCTCCGCCACGACTGCCCCTGGGACGCCAAGCAGACCAACGAGTCCATCCGCCAGAACAGCATCGAGGAGATGTATGAGCTGGCCGAGGCGCTTATCAAGGGCGACGCGAACGAAATCAAGAAGGAGTGCGGCGACGTCATGGAACAGCTCTTCTTCTACGCCATGTTCGCCGAAGAGGCCGGACAGTTTGACATGGCCGACATGCTCAACGCCATGTGCGACAAGCTCGTCTTCCGCCACCCGCACGTCTTCAATCCCGACGGCTCGCTCATCAGCCAGGTCGGCCCCCGTGGAGGCGAGAGTGTGGCCAATGCCGATGACGTCTCGCGCCTGTGGGAACAGGTCAAGCAGAAGGAGAAGGACGGCAACCGCACCATCCTGTCCGGCATCCCCTCGTCGCTCCCCGCGCTCATCAAGGCCTACCGGATGCAGGACAAGGCCCGCAACGCCGGCTTCGACTGGGAGAAACGCGAAGAGGTCTGGGCCAAGGTCAAGGAGGAAATCTCCGAATTCGAGGCCGAGGTCGAGTCTATGGACAAGGATCGTATGGAGGCCGAGTTCGGCGACCTGCTCTTCTCGCTCATCAACGCCGCCCGCCTCTACAAGATCAAGCC
>CACZAY010000035.1 GCA_902779265.1 uncultured Bacteroidales bacterium
AGATCGACCTGGCTGGCAATCTCCTTGATGGTGAGACGCGCGTCCTGCTGCAGGCAGCGCAGAATCTTGATGTCGGTTTCGTCCAATGCGATGCCGTCACGGGCCCCGCGCGGAAGGGAGTTGTTCGGTTGTGCCATAATTTTTATAGATTTGATATTGTTGGCCAATGGGAATCAGAACTATTTTCCAATTTCGCCGCAAAGATAGAATGTTTTTCCAATTAAAACAAGTTTCCTTGGAAGAAACCGCTATTTCCCCATACCTTTGCAGCGGAATTCAACCAAAACCCGCAAAAAACGGACAAAAATCAATAACTTAAAATAAAATTATACGACTATGAGCACGAACAAAAAACTTCATCTTGAGACATTGGCCATCCACGTAGGCCAGGAAGTAGCAGATCCAGCAACCGACGCCCGCGCCGTACCGATCTACCAGACCACATCATACGTGTTCCGCAACTCACAGCACGCCGCCGACCGCTTCGGCCTGCGCGATGCCGGTAATATCTATGGCCGATTGACCAACTCGACCCAAGGCGTATTCGAGGAGCGTGTAGCCGCACTCGAAGGCGGTGTGGCAGGCCTGGCCGTCGCCAGCGGTGCCGCAGCCATCACCTACGCCCTGCAGAACGTCCTGCAGGCCGGCGACCACATCGTCGCTGCCGACAACCTCTACGGCGGTTCGTACAACCTCATCACCCACACATTGGCCACCCAAGGCATCTCCCACACCATCGTCAACGTCAATGACACGAAAGCTCTGGAGGCTGCCATCCGCCCCAACACCAAGGTCATCTACGCCGAGACCCTCGGCAACCCGAACACCGACGTGCTGAACATCGAGGCTGTGGCCGAGGTCGCCCATCGTCACAACATCGTCTTCATCGTCGATAACACCTTCGCGCCTATCCTCATCCGTCCGTTGGAGCACGGTGCCGACATCGTCGTACACTCGGCCACGAAGTTCATCGGCGGACACGGTTCCAGCCTGGGCGGCGTGATTGTTGACGGCGGAAAGTTCGACTGGAAGGCCAATGCCGACAAGTATCCGACCATCGCCAAACCCGATCCGTCGTACCACGGTGCCGTCTTTGCCGATGTGGCAGGTGCAGCTGCCTTCGTGACCCGCATCCGTGCCGTCATTCTGCGTGACACGGGCGCCACCATCTCGCCATTCAACGCATGGATTCTGCTGCAAGGTGTCGAGTCCCTGCCACTGCGCATCGAGCGTCACGTAGAAAATGCGCTCAAGGTGGTCGATTTCCTGTCGAAGCATCCGAAAGTCAAGAGTGTGAGCCACCCAGCATTGGCCAACCACCCCGACCACGCCCTCTACCAGAAGTATTTCCCGAAGGGCGCAGCCAGCATCTTCACCTTCGAAATCAACGGTACGCAGGAGGACGCCTGGAAGTTCATCGACGAACTGAAAATCTTCTCGCTCTTGGCCAATGTCGCTGACGTCAAGTCATTGGTCATCCACCCCTACACCACGACACACTCGCAGCTTTCGCCCGAGGAACTGGCCCAGCAGCACATCACACCGCAGACCGTACGCCTCTCCATCGGCGTGGAGCACATCGACGATATCCTCGAGGATCTCGCCCAGGCATTGGACAAGATCTGAACCGAAACGTAAGGTCAAGAGCAGTTTTGAGGCCAATGGTTATGAGCGGCATCCCCGACTGACTCCCGGCCTTACACCTAATCACCCATCCACCTCCCCCACACGACAGAGTGGGGAGGTCGGATGCTTTTCACAAGTTTTCCTAATACCACATGAAATAAAATAGGAAATGCGACGTTTTAAACTTGCTGAAAAGGACTCAATAACAAAGGACAAATCATATTCATCTTAAAATCAAAGAAAACTATGGCAAAGATTGCTAAATCACTCGTCGAACTGGTGGGCAACACCCCACTGCTCGAACTCAACAGCTTCTCGCAGAAGAAGGGTCTTGAAACTCCCATCACCGTCAAGGTCGAGTTCTTCAACCCCGGCGGCTCCGTCAAGGACCGCATCGCCCTCGGCATGATTGAGGATGCCGAAAAGAAGGGCCTCCTGAAGCCGGGTGCCACCATCATCGAGCCCACCTCGGGCAACACCGGCGTCGGCCTCGCCTTCGTCAGCGCAGTCAAGGGCTACCACCTTATCCTGACCATGCCCGAGACGATGAGCATCGAGCGCCGCAAGCTCGTCAAGGCCTATGGAGCCGACGTGCGCCTCACCCCAGGCAAAGACGGCATGAAGGGTGCCATCAAGGCCGCCGAAGAACTGCGCGACTCGATTCCGGGCAGCATCATCCTCCAGCAGTTTGAGAATGCGGCCAATCCCGAGCGTCACTACCTGACCACTGGTCCTGAAATCTGGCGTGACACGGACGGCAAGGTCGATATCTTCGTCGCCGGCGTAGGCACAGGCGGCACCGTGAGCGGCGTCGGCCGTTATCTGAAGGCGCAGAACCCCAACGTCAAGGTCTATGCCGTTGAGCCATCGACATCGGCCGTATTGAATGGACAGCCAGCCGGCCCACACAAGATCCAGGGCATCGGCGCCGGCTTCATTCCGAAGACCTACGGCGCACAGTTCGTCGACGAAGTGCTTGACATCGACAGCGACGTTGCCATCGCCACCTCTCGCGAACTGGCCCAAAGCGAAGGCCTGCTGGTGGGCATCTCATCGGGTGCTGCCGTCGCAGGCGCTCTCGCCATCGCCAAGCGTCCCGAGAACAAGGGCAAGAAGATTGTCGCCCTGCTGCCAGACACCGGCGAGCGCTATCTCTCGACCGTGCTCTATGCCTTCGAGGATTATCCGCTGTAAACAATTGTTCCAGATATAGAACGGGGGAACCGAATTACCAAGTTCGGGTCCCCTGTCTGTTTTATTTTGGGCCGATGGACATTGGCCAAGAAACAAAAAAGTCCAAGACCTAAGCCTTGAACTTTTTGAAGCGGAAAGACAGGGATTCGCTCCGAGCCCAGCTCGCGTGGAGCAAGGCGGAACAACCCTCCAGGGTGAGAAACACTGAATTGAAGCAAAAAACTCAAGGCGGAAACCTTGAGTTTTGAAGCGGAAAGACAGGGATTCGAACCCTGGAAGCAGTGTGACCCGCTTGCCGCATTTCGAGTGCGGTCCATTCGACCACTCTGGCATCTTTCCTCAATTTTGCGGGTGCAAAGGTAGTCAAATTTTCGATTGGCCGCACAAATCCTGCCGATTTTTTACGAAAAATATTGTGATGTGCGAAAAAAGCCGTATTTTTGCACGGGATTTTTTCTAGGGGGACATTGGCCAATGTCCCAAAAATACACGATTCATCAACCTAAAACAACAAAATCGATATGCACCACTTGATCAGCTTCCTGCTGCGCGTCGCCTATGCCGCCGGTTTCGGTTTCGTCTTTCTTTTCAAGCCGGAACAAATCATCAACTACATCCCTCAACTGCTTGGCGGCCTGCTTATGCTCGAAGCCATCGCACAGATGCTCGAACTGCTCATGCTCAAAGTGAAGACGCACGTGAACTGGTGGTTCTTTGCCGCGCCGGGCGTCGTCCTGCTCTACAGCCTGTTCCTCATCCTGTTCTGCACCTCGCAGATCAACGACATGACAACCGTGCGCGAGGCATTTGCTCCGGTCAACGGCACAAGCTGGACGACGGTCGAACTGCAGTTGGGCGGTATCTGCTTCATCGCATTCCTCATCTCGGAGTTCGTCATCTCCATCCGCTTCATGAAGCCGCTCTACTGGCCGGAGAAGTTCGCCGAGGAGGAGCGCATCCGCAAGCAGGCCGAGAAGGTCGCTGCTGAAAAGGCGTTGGCCGATGCCTCTGCCCCACAAGCCGAAAGCGCGAAATAATAGAGAAATCCGCGTAGCAAACCGAAAAACGGACGATGACCCGAATGTACGAAGGTCGTCGTCCGTTGTTTGTTGTTTTATGGCCAATGGTTCATTCCAACTTCGCTTTCAACTGATTGAAGAATGGTTCAGACAGATTCGGGATTCATGATGTGAGTCGTGGCACAACCCATCAGCGACACCGCGCACAGCAGCATCACTACGTTGAGAATTTTCTTCATAAAAATGTGTGTATTAGTTTGTTAAAACGTGTTTTCATTCTTTTAGCCGTTCTTTCAGCTGTTCGAATTGGTTCAAAAAGAAGATGTTGGTATATTCCGGCACCAACTCCGGATTCACGCGGCGGTAAGCGGGCGTGATGAGCTCGTAGTGCGGAATGCCGTCGAAGCGGAAGAGCTCCTGCAACTTGTCAAACTGCTCTTCCGTGACGAAGACGACCTCCTCGCCGTCCAGCATCCATTTTTCCACGTAGTCGCGGTATGCCTGGCTGCCGCCCTTCTCGCTTGACGATGCGACGAAGATGAGCGTAATGTCCTCGCGGGCGGCAATCTGCGCACGCATCGCCTGACCATGTTCAATGTCCGCACGGCATGGGCCGCAACCCAATCCCCAGAAGTCGAACAGGAGGAATTGACCGGGAAATTTCACATTGAAGTCGGTAATGAAATCGGCCGCCTTGTTCCCGCCCGGCAGCGGTGAGGTGAGCTGGCTTTTGGCCAATGCCTCGTCGAAGGCCGATTCCGCCCTCTCGTGTACGTACGGATGCTTGAACGTGGGCATCAGGTGCGGCCTTATGCTGGAGATGGAAACCTCATCGGCCAACTTGTCGTACCGTTCCTGTTCGGTAAGGGTCGTATCGGCCATAATATCGCTCCGCTTGGCCTCGCCGTCGCGCCACATATTCTTGGCCATAAACAGCATGTCGCGGTACACGCATATCTGCGCCATCATGTTATCCTGTTCGCTGCCCATCATCTGGCGCAGAATCTTGTAAAAATTTCTGTACGACTGCATCGTCTGTCCCACGGGAGTACGCTTGAACACCTTGCCCGTCGAACCGATGCCGGTTGCTACGGAGTCGCTCCTATGACGCTGGACGGGGAACGCATGTTGCATATGCCTCATAAGCCCGTGATAATTCTGGCAGAAAAGCTGCAACTGGTTGTCAAAATTGACGCGCTGCAAGATCGGAGTGTAGGATTCGGCATCATAGATGGCACTGTCGTTGTTTGCGACTTCATCAAAATACGAGCCGTCGCGCCTTCCCATCTTCTTACTGCCCTTCGTCTTGTCAAAGACATTGTCCATAAAGGCATAGGCATAGTTCACTTGGGCGTCGGCCAATGCCAGCTGGATCTCCATCGGCGTGAACTTCTCGCGAGCGGCCACCATCTGAACGCGCCACAGCAGGTTGTTCCATGTGCGGGCGGCCAACGGAGCCACATCGGCCATGCTGCCATCGTATTTTTTGAGCGGCGATGAGACATTGGCCAACGATATTCCGGACTTCAACAGACGTTCAACCAGCAGGCTCGAACCGCGGTTGTAGATGCACTCATATCGGCCGTTCTCATTCCGACGCAGGGTGACATCGGTCGTCTCGCCCGGCCGCGCAAGTATCTGAATCGGGAAATAAAGTTTATCGGACTTCCTGTCGGTCGGCCAAAATTCCAGCATCATCGGATAGTCAATGACGAAACGACGCTCGAAGGTGCCATCGGCCGCGATGTCGAAGGTCAACGCGCCAGACTGCAGCTCAAACACGCTGCTCGGATAGCACCGCATCGACCTGTAGCCGAACGTCTCGGCATCGTAGCCCTCAATGCGCCCGCGTAGCGTGACGGTGTCACGTCGGAGCCAATCGTCGGACAGGCGGAACTTATCGGCCGATGAGATTTCCTGCAAGGTCGGGGCTTCGAGGTTCGTCTTCCGGCTGTGGATGCCGAGCAGTTTGAACGGAAGGGCATCTTCTCCCTCGATGAAATCGAAGACCTTGACATCCTTGGCCAATGGTTCGAAGTGCATCACAAAACGGACGATACCGCTATCGGGCGCAAACCGCCACTTGTCCAGCTCAATGCCATCGGCCGAAATCAAAGCATAACGCCGCCCCAACTCGTCAAGCAGATAGCTGTCCGAATCATATCGGAATTTCTCTTTCGGCTGATAGTTCATCGTGAAGTGGATGACGGTCTCCTTGCTGTTGCGGATAACCTTGTCGGCCGTCAGACTGCCCCCACGGCCGAGATTAACACAAGCCATGGATTCGGGCGACTTGATGGTACGCAAAGCGCTGCATGCCGTCAGCGACGACAAGGCGAGCAAAAAAGCAACAATTTTAGTTTTCATCAGTTATATTTTAAGGGTTATGTTTTCACGTGAAACGGACTGGAATAACTATTTGTCGTGGAATTTTATGCCAATGATATAGTAGTGCGGAGATTTTTTTCAAAAGAAAGGTGTCCGTCCGGATCCATGCCGCCACAAAAACGATAGCTCTGGACCTTCTCATCCCACCAGGACGAGCCATACATTACGAGAGGGATGAATGTTTCGGGTTGATAATTGAACTCGCTATAAGCCACCGCACGATACCGAAATTCAGGCTCACGACGCCACTTGTCGCACAGATATTTCATCTTCAGAGGCACTTTGTAGTTACATGCCATATCCGTAATGATGTTTATCCTTTCCACGGAATCCGTCGCAGGGGTAAAACCAATCGTAACCGTCTTGACGGACTTATAAATGCCACGCTCCATATCTTCCCCACTCTTTTGTTCCAGAATTTCCAGCTGATCCTCCTCCGGAAAATCTGAAATCATGCTTTTGAGCTGGTAACGGTTCTGAATTCGTTCATCCACAAGACTGTCACGTACATATTCACGTAAAACGATGTCGAAACCTTGGGCTGAGTCTCGCAAGGAAAAAATGTCGAAAGACAAAATTTCATATCCACAAAATCTCATGTGTTTTACAAATTCCTTTGACGGAGTTTCTTTGATGTAAGCAATGTTTTGTGCCTGCCCCGTCGTGGCAACAAGGGCAAGTGCGATGGTAAAGAAAAGGTTATTCATTTCGGTTATTGTTGGTTAGTTATTATCCTGGGACAATGGTAATGTTCGGGCGCAAATATACGGATAAAAACTGGAACCGGCAAGTAATATCTGGGACAAGTTTGGGACATTGGCCAACATCCCTATTCAATTTCACGTGAAACATCGAAATATTCCGTCAGTATCCTGGCCTTGGCCGCGCCGACAACCGCAGCAAGTTCATCGGCCGATGCCTCACGAATGCGCTTCACGCTCTTGAATTCGCGCAGCAAATCCTTTTTCGTCTGTGGGCCGATGCCCTTGATGTCGTCCAGCTCGGAATGGACCTGCGACTTGCTTCTCTTCTGCCGATGGAAGGTGATCGCGAAACGGTGCACTTCATCCTGAATGCGTTCCAACAGATGGAAAAGGTTAGATCCGACCTTCACATCGACCGCATTCGGTGGGTCGCCGAAAAGCATCTGCCGCGTTCGGTGATGGCCGTCCTTGACCAATCCGCCAACAGGAATCTGCAACAGGTCGTGTATCTCATGCATTCTGTCGGCCGAAATCTCACCACGGATATGCTGCTGGAGGAACGAGCCTTCGAGGTCGCTCAACGCCTGTCGGATGACGCCCATCTGCCCCACTCCACCATCGGCCAAAATCAAATCCGGAACTTCCTGATGCTCCTCAATCACGCGGCGATAGCGACGCATTACGACCTCATGCATCGAGGCATAATCGTCTGGTCCGGACACCGACTGGATGTTGAATTTGCGATACTCCTTCTTCTCTGGTTTCGCATTTTTGAACACGACGCACGAGGCAACTGCATCCGCTCCCGAGATATTCGAGTTATCGAAACTCTCGATATGGCGCGGCAATTTCGGCAGTCCAAGCTGCTTCTGGATCTCCGTCATCAATCGCATCTGACGCTGTTCCGGATTCAGTTTTTCCGATTGTTTGATCTGGTCGATGCGATACTGTCGGCAATTCTTTTCGGCCAATTCCAACAATTTCCGCTTGTCGCCACGTTGCGGCACAAGCACGACGCATCCGTTCGGCACAATCGACGGTTCGAATGGCACAACCAATTCCAACGTCTTCCCGCTTGCATCGTCCAAATCCTCATCCTCACGGAAACGCTCCAGCAGTTCCTCAATTCCGAGAGCAAGCACATCCTCCTTCGGTTCGTCAATCTGCTTTTTATATTCGATGGTGTAGCTACGGATGACTGCGCCCTGCACGATGTGGAAATACGACACAATGGCCGACAAATCTTCTTCATCGTACGCAAACACATCGACATTGCTCACAAACGACGGCACGATATTGCTGCGAACTCTGTAACCCTCTATCCTATCGTATCGTTCCTTGATTTTTTGTGCCTCCTCAAACTTCATTTCGGCCGATTTTGCCAGCATCAGATCATACAGTTTCCGGCACAATTCGGCTGTATGCCCGCGCAAAATCTGCTTGATTTCGTCGATTCCCTCTTGATACGTTTCACGTGAAACGGCGCCAGCACATGGTCCCAAACACTTTTGGATATGGTATTTCAGACATACGCGATAGCCCTTGTCAATCATCGCCTGCTGCAAATTCAAACTACATGTACGGATATGATAAAGCTGTTCGAACAGCTCGAGCAACATCTTCGCCAACGAAATATTAGTGTATGGGCCAAAATAGTCGGAACCATCCTTCACCACAGTTCTCGTCAAAAAAACGCGCGGGAAAGCCTCGTTCCGCACGCAGATCCACGGATACGTCTTTCCATCCTTCAGCAGCACATTATACTTCGGCTGATGCGCCTTAATCATTCGGTTCTCCAGATTCAGCGCATCATTTTCCGTATTGACGACGATAAGTTCTTCGCCTTACCGACATAGATGATGGTGCCATCGGCATCCAGATAACGATAGACGCCGGGGCACTCGGGCATCGTATTGACAATGCCCATCAAATAGTCGTAACGCGGATTGCTTTTTGCCTGAACCATAAAAACTACGACCCCCTTCTAACCTCCCCGAGGGGAGGAACTTATCCAACTAGACAAAAAAGATACAGGAAGGGAAAGAAAAAAAATGAAAAAAGGACGAAAAAAAACGTCCAATATTTTACTCCTAAACAAAACGTTTCACGGGGAACAACCCCCTCCCACCGGGGAGGTTGGGAGGGGTCATCAATCGTACATTTACTCGCCTTCGTAAACGACGGGACAATAGACGTCCGTCCCTTCAGGAAAGACTTCGCGGCCCTTCAAATCAACCAGCTCGATGATGCAGTTGATATAAACCTTCTTCACACCGAATTTCTGGCAAAGGTCGTACGCTGCCTTCATCGTACCGCCCGTCGCCATCAGATCATCATGGATGAGTACAATGTCATCGGCCGACAAAGCATCCTTGTGAATCTCGATCTTATCGGTGCCATATTCGAGCGAATACTCCTGCGAAATGGTTTCGGCAGGTAACTTTCCAGACTTACGAATCGTCACGAAACCCGCATTGATGTTGTTGGCCACAATCGGACCCAAGATGAAGCCGCGGCTCTCTATGCCGAGCACTTTCGTAATGCCGAGACCAGTATAATAGCCCGTAAGGCCATTGGCCAGCTCTCGCAGACATGCCGGATTTTTCAAGACCGTCGTGATGTCGCGAAACATGATTCCCTTCTTCGGAAAATCAGGAATGGTTCGAAGATTCTCCTTAATCAAGTCAATATTCATATAATTATAATTGAAAGTTTATCTTCCCAACAACACAAGCAGGATATTTATGTCCGCCGGCGAAACGCCAGGAATACGCGAAGCCTGCCCGACCGTTTCCGGCTTTATTCTGCTCAGTTTCTGTCGTGCCTCGATGGTCAACTGATGCAAAGAGTCATAATCGAAATCCGGACGCAACCGGATATCCTCAAGACGGGCAATCTTATCGGCCACGAGACGTTCGCGTTCAATATAGCCGGCATACTTGATCTCGATCTCGGCTGCCTCAATAATTTCTTCGCGGCGGCTTGGGACATCGGCCAACAACCCCTTCAATTCAGGCATATATTCCGACAGCATGAGGATATTCAATTCCGGCCGATTGACCAAAGATATCAAACGGACACCCTCCTTTAACGGAGCGGAATGCAGCGATTCGAGGATGCTGTTAAATTCAAGTTTCACGTGGAACGATTCACAGAAAGCGATAATCCTTTCAATCCACGCCTTCTTCTCCAACCAGAGGTCATATCTTTCCATTGTGGCCAATCCCAATCGATAGCCCTTTTCCGTCAGACGAGCGTCGGCATCATCCTGTCGAAGCAAGATGCGATATTCAGCGCGCGACGTGAACATTCTGTAAGGCTCGTCAACACCCTTAGTCACCAAGTCATCAATCAGGACACCGATATAAGCCTCATCTCGAGACAAAGTGAAGGGTTCTCGGCCTAAAGCAAACAATGCAGCATTGACACCAGCGACCAGGCCTTGGCCGGCAGCTTCTTCGTAACCCGTCGTACCATTCACTTGTCCGGCAAAGAAAAGTCCGTGAATCTTCTTGCTCTCCAACGTATGCAAAAGTTGTGTCGGGTCGAAGAAGTCATACTCGATGGCATAACCGGGGCGATAAGCCCGGGCATTGGCCAAGGCAGGAATTTTATGCAATGCCTCCAACTGCACATCAATCGGCAGCGAGCTCGAAAAGCCATTCAAATAGTATTCCTGCGTATCGGTGCCTTCGGGTTCGAGGAAAAGTAGATGATGATCCTTGTCCGCGAACGTCACAATCTTCGTCTCAATACTAGGGCAATATCTAGGGCCAATGCTCTGAATCTGTCCGTTATACAAAGGCGAATCAGCCAAACCGCTCCTCAATATTTCATGAACCTCCTCATTCGTCTGAATTGTCCAACACGGAAGCTGGGGTAGTTTCTCTTTTTCGGCCGATGTCGGGAGATAAGAGAAATGATGAAAATCATTGTCGCCATCCTGACGCTCAGCCAAACTGAAATCTATTGTCCGACCATCCAAGCGCACCGGCGTTCCCGTCTTCATTCGCGCAGTCTCAATTCCCATCGACTTCAGTTGCTCGGTCAAGCCATAGCTTGCCTCCTCTCCAACTCTACCACCTGGAATCATTGTTCGGCCAATGTGCATCAGTCCGTTCAAGAATGTACCAGCCGTTAAGACAACGGCATTGGCCTCAAAACGAACTCCCATGCGGGTCACAACGCCGCCAACTGTTTCACGTGAAACAAAGACAAATTCCTTGACAGTATCCTGCCAAATGGATAGATTCGGAGTATTCTCCAAAACCTTTCTCCATGCCCAAATGAATTTTCCACGATCACACTGGCTGCGCGGACTCCACATGGCCGGACCTTTCGAGCAGTTCAACATTCGGAACTGAATCGAACAAGCATCGGTCACCTCTCCCATCTTTCCGCCCAAGGCATCAATCTCACGAACAATCTGTCCCTTGGCAATTCCTCCGACGGCAGGATTACAAGACATTTGGCCAATCTTGTTCATATCCATCGTAATCAAGCAAGTTTTTGCTCCGAGACGTGCAGCCGCATGCGCAGCTTCACAGCCCGCATGACCAGCACCGATGACAATAACGTCGTACTTGAAAGTCATATTTGCTTCTTATTCACTTTTCATCGCCACGAGAATGGCCAATGCCTCGTTCTCACACTTCTCCATGATTTCGCGTTCACCCGGACCTTTGTCATTGATGCCGCACAGATGCAGGACGCCATGCACGATGACTCGATGCAGTTCCGTTTCATAAGGCTGGTTGAACAAGTCGGCATTGGACCTGACAGTATCAAGACTGATAAAAAGGTCGCCCGCGATTTTATTTCCTTCCGTATAGTCAAAAGTGATGATGTCGGTATAATAGTCATGCTGTAAATACTGACGATTAACCTCCAGAATCTTTTCATCATTACAAAAGATATAGGAAATCTCTCCCACCCGCTTTCCGTGAGTCTCCGCCACCCGCTTAATCCAATTACGAACCAAGGTCTTATGGACAGCGGGCATTTCTACTTGCTCACAAAAAAAAGAAATAGCCATAATAAATCAATTTAATAGCAGAATCAACTACTGCAAAGATAGCCAGAAAATAGAACGGACAAAACAAAAGATGACATCTTTTTCACAAACAGACGTATTTCGGGCGTCGTTTTGTTCATATTTTCCCCTAAAAGTAACAAAAAAAGAGCTATTTACCGAAAAAATTGAAAAAAAACACAAAAAAATTGCTCTACGAAAAAATAAATCGTATATTTGCCACACCAAAAAAAGCTACAATACTGCAATCATAAACTAAATAATGTAATATATCATGTCGGAAATTGTTGGACATATCTCACAGGTTATTGGCCCTGTAGTGGACGTGACTTTTAACTCCACAGGTAACGAAGCAAATCTTCCCGCCATCAACGAAGCTCTTACGATAAAGCGTCCGGATGGTCGCGACTTGATAATCGAGGTGCAACAGCACATCGGTGAAAATTCAGTGCGCTGCGTTGCTATGGATTCGACCGATGGTTTGCGCCGAGGACTTGAAGCCAAGGCAACTGGTGCCCCAATCACGATGCCGGTAGGCGACCAAGTGAAAGGCCGACTGCTCAACGTCGTCGGCGAAACGGTCGATGGCATGAAGCCCCTCAGCAAGGAAGGCTCATTCCCAATCCACCGCGAACCACCAAAATTTGAGGAACTGAAGACATCGCAGGAGGTGCTGTACACCGGCATCAAGGTCATTGACCTGCTCGAACCATATTTGAAAGGCGGCAAAATTGGTCTGTTCGGTGGTGCCGGCGTAGGTAAGACGGTGCTCATCATGGAACTGATCAACAACATTGCCAAGAAGCACAACGGTTTCTCGGTCTTCACAGGCGTAGGCGAACGAACTCGCGAGGGCAACGACCTGCTACGCGAAATGATCGAGTCAGGCGTTATCCGCTATGGTGAGAAATTCAAGGAGGGACTCGAAGAAGGCAAGTGGGACCTCTCGACCATCGACTATGAGGAGGTGGCCAAGAGCCAGGCAACCTTGGTGTATGGACAGATGTCCGAGCCACCTGGAGCACGTGCATCGGTTGCCCTGTCCGGTCTGACCGTGGCCGAGTCGTTCCGTGACTCCGACCAGGTAGGCACCTCGAAGGATATTCTGCTCTTCATCGATAACATCTTCCGTTTCACTCAGGCAGGTTCGGAAGTATCGGCTTTGTTGGGTCGTATGCCATCGGCCGTAGGTTATCAGCCAACGCTTTCTACCGACATGGGTAAGATGCAGGAACGAATCACTTCGACCAAGAAGGGTTCCATCACCTCCGTCCAGGCTGTCTATGTGCCTGCCGACGACTTGACCGACCCTGCACCTGCCACGACGTTCTCGCACTTGGATGCTACGACGGTGTTGAGCCGTAAGATCACCGAGTTGGGTATCTACCCTGCCGTTGACCCGTTGGACTCTACATCGCGAATCCTGGATCCGAACATCATCGGCGAGGAGCACTACAACTGTGCCCAGCGCGTCAAGCAGATCTTGCAGCGTAACAAGGAGTTGCAGGACATCATCGCCATCCTGGGTATGGACGAACTCTCGGACGAGGACAAGCAGACCGTCAACCGCGCCCGTCGTGTACAGCGTTTCCTGTCACAACCTTTCACCGTGGCAGAGCAGTTCACCGGCGTCAAGGGTGTCATGGTCAATATCGAGGACACCATCAAGGGCTTCAACATGATTCTGGACGGAGAGGTCGATTACCTGCCAGAGCAGGCATTCCTCAACGTCGGCACCATCGAAGAGGCCATTGAGAAGGGTAAGAAACTCATCGAGGCAGCCCAAGGCAAATAATTTTTGAATGTTATGAAACTGATTATCTATAGTCCTGAAAGGACCGTCTTTGACGGCGAGGTATCGCTGGTGGAGGTGCCGGGAACCAAGGGTCGTTTTGAGATTCTTGAAAACCACGATGCCATCATCACAACCCTTCAGCCAGGTGTAATCCGGTATGTGGCCAATGGAGAAGAGACGCGCCAACCAGTCACCTCTGGATACGTTGAAGTTCATAACAACCTGATTTCGGCCTGCGTACAGATATGATGCCGTGGCAAGTCTTGCTCATTACCGCTTTTGCGGTGATTGAAATACTCATTGTATGGGCACACCGCTGGACACAGCAGAACAGTCCGGAGTATAGTCTCTGGGTGGTGATGGGAGCCAAGGTCCTGAAGCTTGTATTGAGCATTGGTTCCATCCTGCTGGTGAATTTCCTGACCGAGATCCCGGTCGTGACCTACAGTCTCTGGCTCATGGGATGTTACATTGCCACCATCGTCGTTGAGTCGATATTCTTTATCAAAAAGAAGTAATTACGTATTATGAATAAAAACAACAAGGCTTGGAAGATGCTGCGCATCCTGCTCCTGGCAGTAGGAATGCTCCTTCCCTATCCCATGTGGGCACAGTCGGAAGCCGAACCCGAAGCCAAGGAGGGCATTGACATGACCTCCCTGATCCTGGGACACATCGGCGACGCGTACGAGTGGCACTTCTGGGGCGAGGGCGAGAATACCGTAGCTATCCCATTGCCCATCTTGGTCTATTCACAGGAACGTGGAGAGTGGTTCTTCTTCAGTTTCGAGCACCTCGAAGAGGCCGAGAAAGAGGGTAAGGACTATCAGGGATTCAAGATAGCCGAGGCAGGAGAACCCAACGCGGGCAAGGTGGTCGAGTACAGCCGCGCCTCCGGAGAGTGGGTACGTCCCGTGGATCTCTCACTCACCAAGAACGCCGTGGGACTCATCATCAACAGCATCATCTTGATCTGTATCGTGCTCGGCTGTGCCAAGTGGTACAAGAACAAGAAACCATCGGACGAAGCTCCGCGCGGTTTTGTCGGACTGATGGAGATGATGATATCGATGGTCTATTACGACATCATCAAGGCGAACATACCACAGCACGTACAACGCTATGCGGGCTACTTGCTTTGCGCGTTCTTCTTCATCTTCCTGACCAACCTCATCGGACTCATTCCAGGGTCGGCCAACATCACGGGCAACATCGCAGTGACCTTTGTATTAGCATGTTGCACCTTCCTGTTCGTCAACCTGGGAGGTAACAAGGAGTATTGGAAAGAGATCTTCTGGGCCGACGTACCCGGTTGGTTGAAACCCATCATGGCCGTAATCGAGTTCTTCGGCATCTTCACCAAGCCTATCGCATTGATGATCCGTCTCTTTGCCAACATCATGGCAGGACACGCAGCCCTCCTGGCACTCATCGGCGTCATCTTCATCACCGCCAACATCAGCCCAGTCATCAACGGCATCATGACCCCTCTGTCGGTCATCTTCGCCATCTTCCTGGACTGCCTGGAGTGCCTGGTTGCCTTCATTCAGGCCTACGTCTTCACGATGCTCTCCGCTGTCTTCATCGGCCTATCGGTGCCGAAGCACCATGCGGAAGGACATTGAAAGAGAACTTGTCACGCAAAAAGGGCAATGCCCGCTAAAAGTTCGCTACGCTCACACGAAAAGGCCTACGGCCACTAACAGAGGAAGAGAACTTTAGAACAAGGGATTTGAGAACTATTAGCGTGAACGAAGCGAACCATTAACGCAACGCTTTTAGCGCGAAGCTTTTAGCAACAAAATATTATCATATAATTAACAACTTAAAATCTTACTATTATGTTTACTACAATTCTTCTCGAAGCAATTTCTACTCAAGGTGCTGCCGCAATCGGCGCAGGTATCGTAGCTATTGGTGCTGGCCTCGGCCTCGGCAAGATTGGTTCTTCTGCCATGGACGCAATGGCTCGTCAGCCAGAAGCTATCAGCAAGATTCAGACTCCTATGATTATTATCGGCGCCCTCGTAGAAGGTGTCAGCCTGATTGGTGTCGTTGCTTGTCTGCTTGGCGTACTCAAATAAAAATCCACGCTTATGTCATTGTTAACGCCTGATATAGGACTTATCTTTTGGATGCTGGTAGCATTCGGAGTGGTCTTCTTTGTACTGGTCAAGTTTGGTTGGCCCATCATCACCCAGATGGTGGACGAACGCAAGAAGTACATTGATGACTCACTGGAATCAGCACGCCAGGCCAACGAGAAGTTGGCCAAGATCCAGGAGGAAAGTGCCGCCCTGCTGAAGCAGGCCCGTGAGCAACAGAGCCAGATTCTGGCCGATGCCATGGAGCAACGCAAGCAGATAGTGGAAAAGGCGCAGACGGAAGCAACCATAGCCGGCCAGAAGATTCTGGAAGAGGCAAAGCAACAGATTGAGGTAGAGAAAGAAGACGCCATCCGCGACATCCGTCGCCAAGTGGGTCTGCTCTCTGTCGAGATCGCCGAGAAAGTACTTCGTCAGAGCCTAAAGACCGATAAGGACCAAATGGCAATGATCGACCGTTTACTGGATGAGATGGATAACAAGAAGTAAATTATGGATATTGGAATAATCGCCAAACGATATGCCAAGGCACTGCTGACCTTTGCCCAGGCCTCGAAAGCTGAAGACACGGTTTATACCGAAGTGCTCCAGTTCATCGAGTCGTGGACCAAGGTGCCGCAGCTGTCACAAGTGTTGGGCAACCCTCTCCTGCCTGGTTTCCAGAAGGAGAAGGTCATCTGCCAGGCTGTCTCGACTTCGGTGAGCCCGACTTTCCAGAAATTTACCTCCTTGGTAGTAGCTCACCGGCGCGAGTCGTTCATGCTCTTCATCGCCCATAGTTATGTCTCCCTGTACCGCAAGATGAAGCACATCTCCATCGGCAAACTCGTTACTGCCGTTCCTGCCAGCAAGGACGTCGCCAAACGTCTGGAAAAGATGGTGGAAGCAGAGTCGAACCATGCCGTCGATGTGATTCTTGAGACTCAGGTTGACCCCGCAATCATGGGCGGTTTTATCTTCCAGATCGATGACTTGCGGTTGGACGCCTCCGTCCGCTCACAGTTTGAACAGATCAAGAAGCAATTCATTGAAAAGAATAAACGAATAATCTAAGCGTTGCTTAGAAGTTATTAGTTAGAAGTTACTGCCTGTCGGCGGCGCCGAATGTGGTTTTCCACCCCCTGTGGATAACTCGGGAGCGATTGGCTGCCAAGCCATTCCCGACAGAAAACTGTTAACTAATAACTAATAACTTGAAATATTGTTTACAAAATGAGTAATATTAAAGCCAGCGAAGTTAGCGAGGTACTCTTGCAACAACTGCAAGGAATAGATACCCAAGCCAAGTACGACGAGGTCGGCACCGTGCTGACTGTCGGTGACGGCGTGGCACGTATCTATGGTCTGCACAATGCCGAAGCCAACGAGTTGCTGGAATTCGAAAACGGCGTCATGGCGGTGGTCATGAACCTGGAGGAAGACAATGTGGGTGCCGTGCTCTTTGGCGGTGCCGAGAAGGTACGTGAGGGTATGATTGTGAAGCGTACCAAGCGTATTGCCTCCATTCAGGTGAACGAGAACCTCTTCGGACGTGTCATCAACCCATTGGGCGAACCGTTGGACGGCATGGGACCCATCGAGGGCCAGAAGTTCGAGATGCCACTGGAGCGTAAGGCACCAGGTGTGGTTTTCCGTCAGCCCGTCAAGCAGCCATTGCAGACTGGTCTCAAGGCCGTCGATGCCATGATTCCTATCGGACGCGGTCAGCGTGAGTTGATCATCGGTGACCGTCAGACAGGTAAGACGGCCATTGCCATCGATACCATCATCAACCAGAAAGAGAACTACGAGAAGGGCGAGCCCGTCTATTGTATCTATGTAGCCATCGGCCAGAAGGGATCGACGGTAGCATCGTTGGTACAGACGTTGCGCGAGAAAGGTGCCATGCCTTACACCTGCGTCGTAGCCGCTACCGCTGCCGACTCGGCCGCCTTGCAGTACTTTGCTCCATTTGCCGGTGCTGCCATCGGTGAGTTCATCCGCGATACAGGACGTCACGCCTTGGCCGTCTATGACGACTTGTCGAAGCAGGCTGTGGCCTACCGTGAGGTATCCTTGATCTTGCGTCGTCCTTCCGGACGTGAGGCTTATCCAGGTGATGTCTTCTACCTGCACAGCCGTCTGTTGGAACGCGCTGCCAAGATCATCGAGCAGCAGGAAGTGGCCGAGCAGATGAACGACCTGCCAGAGTCGCTGAAGGGTCACGTCAAGGCGGGCGGTTCACTCACCGCATTGCCTATCATCGAGACGCAGGCTGGTGACGTTTCGGCCTACATCCCGACCAACGTTATCTCCATCACCGACGGTCAGATCTTCTTGGAGACCGACCTCTTCAACCAAGGCTTCCGTCCCGCCATCAACGTCGGTATTTCGGTATCGCGTGTAGGTGGTTCGGCACAGATCAAGTCTATGAAGAAAGTGGCTGGTACACTGAAGATTGACCAGGCGCAATACCGTGAATTGGAGGCCTTTGCCAAGTTCTCGAGCGACATGGATGCCGTCACCGCGATGGCCATCGACCGTGGTCGTAAGAACAACAAGTTGCTCATCCAGCCACAGTACAGTCCAATGCCAGTAGGCGAGCAGATTGCTATCCTCTACTGCGGCACAAAGGGTTTGATGGCCAAGATTGCTGTTGATCAGGTTCCGGAGTTCCAGGAGAAGTTCCTGCAAATGTTGCGTACAGCCCATCAGGATGACGTCATTAAACCGCTCTCTGAGGGAAAAATTGACGACACAATTACAGCCATCATCAGCGAGACTGCCGCCAACATCTGCACCCAGTTGGCCTGAAGTTATTAGTTCTTTGGCCAATGGATTTTTCAACCGTAGCTTTGTAGCACTAGAAACAGACGTGAACGGCATTGGCCATGAATCAATAACCAATGACATTTTAACGAATAACTATGGCTTCATTAAAAGAAATCAAAGGTCGCATCGGATCGGTCGAGGGAACACTCAAAATAACCTCGGCCATGAAGATGGTGGCTTCAGCCAAACTCCATAAAGCGCAGGGTGCCATTGAAAATATGCTACCCTACGACCGTCAGCTGCATAAAATCATGGTTTCGCTGCTTTCCGGTGATGCGAAGGTAACTTCGCCCTATTGTGAGGAGCACAAGCAGGCGAAACGTGTAGCTGTGGTTGCTATTGCGAGCAATTCGAGCCTGTGTGGCGGTTACAACAGCAACGTACTGCGCCATACGACAAGCGTGCTCAAGGAATATGCATCACAGGGGTTGGGCACAGAAGCCATTGACTGCTATGTCATCGGCCGAAAACTGGATCAAAGTCTGGGCAAGATAAAAGGATTCAACCTGATCCGAGACTATGTGGACAAAGGCGACAATCCAGCCTTCGCTACAGCGCGCAGCATTGCCCAGCGTCTGATGCAGGATTACAGTAACGGACGTATCGACCGCGTAGAATTGGTTTACATGCACTTTAAGTCCACCGCCTCGCAGATTCCTATGCGAGAGGTATTTCTGCCTGTAGAACTCAAGACAGAGGGCGAAAAACAGTCGACTTCAGGCTATATCATCGAGCCTACGCCAGCCGAGGTGCTCAATGCCTTGATTCCAGATGCACTCTGCATGAAGATCTTCACCATCATGCTTGATGCACAGGCGGCAGAACATGCAGCACGCACTGTAGCCATGCAGACGGCGACAGACAATGCAAACGACCTGCTCAGCGAGTTGCGTATCCAGTACAACAAGGGACGCCAAGCTGCGATTACGGCCGAGCTGCTCGACATCGTCGGCGGTCAGATGAAATAAGCACAAAAATTCATATCAAGGCGTGCCTTTACCGACACGCCTTTTTAACGTTTAAATCATGCAACGAAACGAAGAGGAAACCTTGACCCTTCTGGGCAACAAGAAAACGGTCTATAAACAGGACTACGCGCCAGAAGTGCTCGAAACATTCATCAACAAACACCCGGAGAATGACTATTGGGTGAAATTCAAGTGTCCTGAGTTCACCAGCCTTTGCCCCATCACGGGACAGCCTGACTTCGCAGAAATCATCATCAGCTACATCCCGGATGAGAGAATGGTTGAAAGCAAAAGCCTGAAACTCTATCTCTTTTCATTCCGCAATCACGGAGACTTTCATGAGGACTGCGTCAACATAATTATGAAAGACCTGATTAAACTTATGGCTCCGCGATATATCGAAGTAACAGGAGTGTTCACTCCACGAGGCGGAATCGCCATCCATCCATACGCCAATTATGGTCGTCCAGGCACTAAGTTTGAGCAGTTGGCGTGGGAGCGTCTCAGCAGACACGAGTAATTTGAAAACATTAAATGCTAAATATCAACAGTAACATGAAAAAAATCTATGTATTGGCAGCGATCATCGCCACTGCAGGCACGCTGCAAGCCCAGACATTGGCCGAATATGCAAACGCAGGAGATGCTGCTATGGCCAATCAGAAGTACGAGGAGGCCATCACAAACTACGTCAAGGCACAGGAATTGGACAAGGACAACACCGACTACATGACGGCGTTCCAATTGGCCACAGCCTACCTCCAGACAGGCAACAACGAGAAGGCCGGCGACGCATTCAAGGCAAGCCTCCTGAAGGGTAATTATGACCAAGGCGTCATCACGAACATGAAAAATGCCTACGAAGCCGCAGGCAAACCAGAACTGGTAAAACAGTCTTACATCGACATCAAGACGGCCAATCCGGAACAGAAATTGGCCATGGACACAAAGCTCTACTTCATCTATTCGAAAGAAAAGGATTGGGCCAATGCACTTCCATGCTGCATGACCATTCTGGCCGACCCGAACATCGACGTCGAGAAGCAGAAAAAATTCTACATGAATGCCGCACAGCTCTATCTGAATCTGGATCAGGCCGATTCAGCCGAGGTCTATTACGACAAGGTATTGACCATAGACCCAACCAACGCCAACGTCCACAAGGCACTGGGCTACGGCTTCTACAACACGATTCAGAAGACCAAGAAGAGCGCCGAGGCAACCTACAACGCCAAAAAGAAAGATGCGAAGAATGCCTCGCACTACTACGCAGAAATGCAGACCGCAACCAAGCGCGCCTGGCTGAAATACGGACCTAAGGCCAAAGAGCATCTGAAGGTGGCCAATCAGACCCTTAACGACGCTCAGATCACACAGGTCATCCAGCAGATTGATCAGAACGTCTCAGCCTACTCCAAGTAAGTCAGCAACTCCTTCATACCTTCACTCGCCCCTTTGGTAATTTGCTTGAATTGCCGATAGGGCGAGTGAATCGGTTTTGGGTCAATGACATAGATTTCTGCATTGCGCGGCGCATAATCCAGCAGACCAGCGGCAGGATAGACATTGAGCGACGTGCCGATGACGACCAGAATATCGGCCGTAGAAACAATTTTGGCCGCCTTTTCCAGGTTGGGCACAGCCTCACCAAAGAAAACGATATGCGGACGCAATTGGACACCTTCCGGGTCCATGTCACCCAGCTTGATGTCAGGGTTATTTTTGTCCAATGGATAGTAAACACCGCGGTCAATGCCGTCAGGACGTGCCTTCATCATCTCTCCATGCAAGTGCAGCACATGCTTCGAGCCGCCCAGCTCATGCAGGTTGTCAAGATTCTGCGTAATGACCTGCACATCGAATCGGCCCTCCAATGAACCAATCAACTTATGGCCTTCATTCGGCTCACAATTCATATACTTGCGACGCAGCATGTTGTAGAAATCCAACAACTTGCCAGGCGTTGCCAACCACGCGTCATGCGTACAGATTTCCTGAACACTGTAATGTTCCCACAGACCATCGCTGTCGCGGAAGGTGGAAATACCGCTTTCGGCGCTCATGCCGGCACCAGTCAAAAAAACAATTCTTTTCATGGACGAAATTCAGTTGATTGGCCGCAAATATAGTAAAGATTTGATAAAAAAATGAAAAAAGCTGGGAAAATGAATCATTTTTACGAGAAATTCATTAACTTTGCGGCCGTTTGAAGAGAAACCAAAATAACTAAAAACATACTAAAAACATGAAAAAGTTCTTTTTCAGCGCATTCGTTGCAGCAGCGGCCTTGATTGGCGTATCATCTTGCAACAACGTGACCAACGTTTCTTTGTCATCTGATCTTGACTCTGTAGGCTATGCCTATGGTGTTTTCTTCGGTAACCAGTATTCCAACTTCCAGGACAGCGGTGTCGTTGTTCCAGAAGTGACAATGGATCTCGACAACTTCATCGCCGGTTTCGTATCGGCCGTACGTCGTGACTCTGACAACCTGAAGATTTCTGTGGCCGATGCCTCAACCCTGCTCAACAGCTTCCAGGAGAAACTGCGCAAGCAGATGGAGGAGAAGCACCAGAAGGAGGTAGCCGAGAACAAGGAGAAAGGCAGTGCCTTCATGGCCGAGAACGCCAAGAAAGAGGGCGTTGTCACCCTTGAGTCAGGTCTGCAGATCGAGACCATCGTTGAAGGTACAGGCAAGCAGCCAAAAGACGGCGACAAGGTCGTTGTAAACTATAAGGGTTCATTGGTTGACGGCACTGTATTCGACCAGAACGACAGCGTAACCTTCAACATCAACGGTGTTGTCAAGGGATTCAAGGAGGGCCTGCTCAACATGAAGGTGGGCGGCAAGGCAATCGTCACCATGCCAAGCGAACTGGGCTATGGCGATCGTGGCGCCGGCCAGAACATCCCCGGCGGTTCAACCCTGCAGTTTGAAATCGAATTGCGCGAGGTAATTCCAGCCAGCAAGAAATAAGTTTCCAAACTCAGATACGGACGGTGCATTTGCTATCAAATGCACCGTTTTTTTGTCTAAAGTCACATAAAAACCGACATATTGTCAATTTTTTTTACGAAAATTTAGGATTTTCAAGATAAATGCTGTAAATTTGCACCAATGTTTAACCCTAATGTTTCAGGAAAGCGAAAGAGACTGGAACAAAAAAGACAAATAGATTGAAGAAAATTATGGAAAAGATTGATGCACTTGACAAGAAGATTCTTGACATCATAACGCGCAATGCTCGCATTCCATCCAAGAATGTAGCAGTGGAGTGTGGCGTGTCACGCGCAGCCATTCATCAGCGCATCCAACGACTCATCGAACTGAAGGTGATTGTCGGTTCCGGCTACAACATTGACCCACGTGCCCTAGGTTTCCAGACCTGCACCTACATCGGCATCCGTCTGGAACGTGGCAATATGTACCGCGAAGTTGTCAAGTGCCTTGAGGCCATTCCGGAAATCATCGAGTGCCACTTCACGACTGGTCCATACACGATGTTGTGCAAGCTGTATGCCCGCGACAACGAGCATCTGATGGACTTGCTGAACAATAAGATTCAGGGCATCGAGGGCGTCGTCTCGACCGAGACTCTTATTTCCCTGGAGGAGAGCATCAACCGCGAAATCAGCATCTGCGGCGGCGTTCTGCCGAACATCGACGGTCTGATCGGTGCAGCCGAAGACTGGGATTGAATATCATTGGCCAATGACAAACAACCGGACATTGGCCGAAATCACAAAAAAACAACGGAGTGCGTTCAACCGACGCGCTCCGTTTTCCGTTAATTACATGTCACCCAGGATCCGATGGGCTTTGGCCACATCGCCTGCCTGAAGAGCCCGACGCACCTCGCTCGACGAGAAATGCAGGCCGGACTCGTCACTGAAGACTGGTTCCTGGATAACCTCCATACCGCACTCCCGGCCATAACGGACATAATCGTCGAAGCCCTCGCTACGATCTCGGCCGAAACGATGATCATAGCCAATGATAAGCAGGCGGACATGGCATTGGCGATAAAGAAAATCCTGTATGAACTGACGCGCCGTGAGCAGGCGGACCTCCTGGGTGAACTCCATGAGGAAACAGGCATCCAGGCCCGTGGCGGCCAATTTCTCCATCCTCCGTTCAAGGCTGTCAATCAACAGCAGGTCGTAGTCCGGCTGAATCAGCTTGCGCGGATGGTTGACAAAGGTCACAACGGCCGATTTCAAGCCACGCCGAGCCGCCTCATCACGCAGATGACGCAAGAGAAATTGGTGGCCACGATGAACTCCATCGAAGAATCCGATGCAGGCTGCGAAATCACCGGAGACATCGTTGAAATTCCGATAAATTGTCATTTTTAGAGGAAAATATTTGCGTATTTCAGAAACTATCACTATCTTTGCGGCCGAATTTTGAAAACGGCCTCCAGAGGCCCTCAACCCAAGATAAAGACCGGTCCTATAGCTCAGTTGGTCAGAGCAGCGGACTCATAATCCGTTGGTCCTTGGTTCAAGCCCAAGTGGGACCACATTATACTGGTTTGAAAATTTTCCGTTTGAAGGGAGCAAAACGAAGCGATTTCGGTTTGCTCTCGTTTTTGTTATCGTTTGATGATTATGGCCAATGCCCCAGACGGCAACAAACGATGGTTTTCCACCGAAAGACAGGTGCCCCGTCAAACGAAGTGCAAAGATAGGCGAAGTTTCGTGATTTACAAAATTCTGATGGATAAATTTGGGTAGTTGGCAAAATATGCGTAACTTTGTGCCCGAATTTCAGACAAAAACATAGCGATTTCACATGATTGAAGTCCGCAATATCCACAAGGCATTCGGCCCGATTGAGGTGCTCAAGGGCATCAATCTCACCATAGAGAATGGCGAGGTCGTGGCCATTGTCGGCAAGTCGGGCGCAGGCAAGACCACCCTGCTGCAGATTATGGGAACGCTAGACCAGCCCACCTTTCCGGCCGAGGGCTCAAAAGACTATCCGGAAATCATCATCAACGACATTGACATCCTGAAACTGAAAGAATCGCAGCTCGCCAAGTTCCGCAACAGGCACATCGGCTTCGTATTCCAGTTCCACCAGCTGTTGCCCGAGTTTTCGGCCCTGGAGAACGTCATGATGCCCGCCATGATTGCCGGCATACGCAACTCGAAGGCCCGATGTCGCGCCCGAGAATTACTCGACTTCCTGGGGCTGAAGAACCGCATGGCGCATCGGCCAAGCGAATTGTCGGGCGGCGAGAAACAGCGTGTAGCAGTAGCCCGTGCCCTGATGAACCAGCCGGATGTGGTCTTTGCCGATGAACCTTCGGGCTCGCTCGACAGCCAGAACAAGCAGGAGCTGCACCAGCTCTTCTTCGACCTGCGCAAGGAGTTCAACCAGACGTTTGTCATCGTCACTCACGACGAGAGCCTTGCCCAGATGTCCGACCGCGTCATCCACATGGAGGACGGAAGAATCATCTGAAGTTCTGAAACAAGAATTAAGAAATAAGAGTTCAATCCATTGGCCAAAATAATAATAACGGCCAATGACCCAAATTAACAAGACAATGATTACACAGCAACTTTATATCTACAACACATTGGCCCGCGTGAAGCAGCCATTCAAGTCAATCGTTCCCGAACGCGTCGGCATGTACGTGTGCGGCCCTACCGTCTATGGTGACGGACATTTGGGACACGCCCGTCCGGCCATCACCTTCGATGTGCTTTTCCGCTATCTGACCCACATCGGCTATAAAGTGCGCTACGTGCGCAACATCACCGACGTCGGCCACCTCGAACATGACGCTGACGAGGGCGAGGACAAGATCGCCAAGAAGGCCCGTCTAGAGCAGAAGGAGCCGATGGAGGTGGTGCAGTACTACCTGAACCGCTACCACAAGGCTATGGACGCTCTGAACGTCCTGCCACCAAGCATCGAACCTCACGCCAGCGGCCACATCATCGAGCAGATTGCCTATGTGCAGAAGATTCTCGATGCAGGCTATGCCTATGTGAGCGAGGGAAGCGTCTATTTCGACGTGAAGAAATATGCCGAGAAGTTCAACTACGGCATCCTGTCAGGCCGAAACATCAACGAGCTGATGGACACTACGCGAGATTTGGACGGCCAATCGGAGAAGCGCAACGCCTGCGACTTCGCCTTGTGGAAAAAGGCCGCTCCGGAGCACATCATGCATTGGCCATCACCCTGGAGCGAAGGTTTTCCTGGTTGGCATCTGGAGTGCTCGACGATGAGCGAGAAGTACCTCGGCGAAGAGTTTGACATCCACGGCGGTGGCTTGGACCTGCTCTTCCCGCATCACGAGTGTGAGATTGCTCAGAGCTGCGCGGCCAAGGGCAAACCGACGGTACACTACTGGATGCACAACAACATGATCACCATCGACGGCAAGAAGATGGGCAAATCATACGGCAACTTCATCACGCTCGACGAATTCTTCACCGGTTCGCACCCGAAGTTGCAGCAGGCATACAGCCCGATGACCATCCGCTTCTTCATCCTCATGGCACACTACCGCTCGACCGTAGATTTCGGCAACGAGGCACTTCAGAGCGCCGAGAAGGGCCT
>CACZAY010000036.1 GCA_902779265.1 uncultured Bacteroidales bacterium
GCGGTCTTGGCCAATTTGACATCCTTTGGGGTGCGTCCGCCGACAGCCTCAACGTCCATGTTGCTGGTGCCGAAGCTGACGACCGAGCGGCCTTCATCGGCCACAGCGTTTTCAAACACGCTGGCAATCTTGCCGTTTTCGATGGTCTTGAATGACTCGAGACCGGTCGGCTCGATGGTCGTGCCGCCGTCATTGGCCTCAAAAGTCACAGCCATGGTGGCGAACTGGAGAGTCTCTTTGAGTCGTGAGAAGGTGACGGTTGTGGCCGAGCCGGTCCACGTCATGTTCTCGTATGTGCCTGGGGTGATGCTGAGGTTGGTTGTGGTCAGCTTGTTGCCAGTCAAGGCAATCTTGGTGATGTTGGCACCGCCAGCAGTGACCGTGAAAACACCGTCTTTGGCAAGACGTAGAGCCACTGCTCCATCGCCAGTTGTATAGAATCGGAAAGTAGTGGCGATGCTTCCTTCGTAGGTGTTTTTGATGGTCACGCCATCGCTCATGATGGTTCCTTCGTAGGCGATTGTTGTGCCATCACTAGCCGCTGCCTTTTCGTAGCCGTACTTCGTCGGGTCGGAAAAATCGAAAGTTACAGTCTTTTCTTCGGCAAATGAGAGCGCCGTCGCAGCGGAAAGTGCTGCAAGTAATAGAGTTTTTTTCATAGTGATAATGTTTTTAGGTTGTTATTTTGGTTCATTGTTTTCGAGCAGAAAAAAGTCAAATGCCGCAATTGTGCCAAATTGACGTGGCAAAGATAGCAATTTTTTTGCTTGGCCGATGAAATTTTCCTCCTTTTTTATTGTAAAAAATGCTCTGATTGTGATTTCTCCGTTTTTTCGGTTCTTTTTTTCTGTTTTTTTGGCCAATGGCATTCAACCGAAGGCCTTGGAGAGCAAGAAAAAACGATTGTTCAGGAGCGCGTAAGCCATTGGCCGACACCCTTCCGAACAATCGTTTCTGTTGCCGTTTTCAGCGGGGAGGCGGAGCCCCATTATTTGTTCTTCTCCGCCTGACGCTTCTTGATGAAGTCGCGGTACATCTCGCGCCAGTTGCGGCCGTGCGTGTTGAAATATTCCTCGCACTTGTCCTTGTAGATGGCAAAGATTTCCGAAATCTCCTTCATCGTCTTGTAGTCGATGGCCATCTCGCGAGCTTCACACAGGTAGTTGTAGCAGACGCTGTCCTCGACCGCCGTGATGTTGGGCACGATGTCGCGGTAGGCGCGCATGGTGAACTCGACCTTGCCCACGGTGTAGCAGTCCAGAATCTTGCAGACCTGCTCTTCGGTCAGCATACTGCGCAGGCCGCTCATCAGCGTCTCGTGGTAGGAGCGTGGCTGGGCAGCATCGGCTATAATCTGGCGGTCCACTTCACGGAGCACTTCGCCCGTGCGTGGATTGACACCGGCTGGGCAGTCGTCGGCGTGTTCGTTGTGCCACGTCGTGACCGCGTTCAGGTGCGCGTAGATCAGGCCACGTACGCACCGCGTCTTGGCCGGGTCGTCGAGATGGAGCGTGTCGGCCCATTTCTGTGCCTTCTCCTTCAGGCCGGCGGCCCAGCGCAGGTCGAAGTAGGTCTGGCGCATCTCGCGGTCGAAGTTCTCCTCGATGAGGGCCTTGATGGTTGTGCGTGCACCGGCGGGCAGCTTCTCGACCGAGCCGAAGCTCTGTAGGGCCGATGCCTCTTCGATGGTCACCTTGCTCTCGTCGAGGTTCTCATTGGCCAACCCCCAAACCGAAGTGAAGAAGTCATAGACGGCCTGGCGCTTGTCCTTGTTGAAGTCGTGGCGCTGGCCGGGCAGGAAGACGCTCTGGAACTTGTCCACCGCGCCATAGAAGGCGTAGATGCGGCGCATGTAGGGAATCTCGATGGTGGGGTAGGTGTGGGTCCAGTCGCCCTCATCGCCCACAATCATGACGGGTTTCGGGGCGAAGGTGGCCAATAGCTCGATGTTGCACGTGCGGCCCTGGCTGTACTGGATGGGCAGACCGCTCTCGCACGGACAGCCGCCGTCGAAGTGACTGCACACGGAAACGACTGGACAACAGGCCGTAAAGCGGTCGTCGATTGTGGCCAATAGCGCTGCGTGTGTACCGCCGCCGCTGCCGCCGTTGGATGCGATGCGGGTCGGGTCAACGTCCTTGCGCGTCAGGGCGTAGTCGAGCAGTTTCTCACCGCACAGGGCTTGCCAGACGTGGGCGATGCTGGTGGCGTGCGATTCCTTGCCGACCTGCAGTTCCGATTCGCCCCAGCCGAAGATGTCGAAGCTGATACAGATGGCTCCCATGCGGGCCAATGTGGCATAGCGGGTCTGAAGGTCGCCGTTGTAGCGGCCGTCGGTCCAATGTCCGTTGGGGCAGATGATGACCGGATATTTACCGCCATTGGCCACTTTCTTTTTCGCCAGGCTGTTGTTCGGCGCGTAGATGGAGCCGCAGGTGTAGTAGCCCGGGACGAGTTCGAGGGCGATGTTCTGTACTGTGTAGCCGTCCATCTTGCGCACCTTGCCCAGAATGGCAGGCTTGTTCACGCACTTGGCCAGCAGCGAGTCGATGCCGAGCCGTTCGCGTACCTCCTTGCGCAGGGCGTTGCGGCGTGGCTCCCACTGCTCGCGGTTGCTGTAGAGGCTGTTCAGATAGGCCACGAACTTCTCACCGTCGCGGTCGTAGCGGCGCGGATGCTCGTAGGGCTTGATTTTCCACGTGCCCTTGCCCTGGTCCCAGGCCTTGAAGTCGAATGGCGCAAGGACATTGGCCAATGTCTCTTCCAGACTGTACGGACGCACGCGGCTCTGCGCGTAGTCGAGGGTCAGATAGGCCGTATCGACGTTGTATTTGAACTTGACGCCGAACTGCTTTTCCAGGTCGTTCATTACAAGACTGAGCGGACGTGACATCTTGTTTTCGGTCACGGGTCTCGGTTCATCGGCCATCATCGCGGTCGATGCAGCCGTCGTCAGAAGGAGAGAAAGAATGATTTTTTTCATATAAAACAATGAATAATATGGTTTTTACTTTATCCAATAGATTTCGTTCGCTTTTCCGTTTATGGCCAATGTCCCGTCGGCCGCAACCTTGATCGAGCCGGCTTTCGAGACGGTGCCGTCGTGGTCAACCTTCATCAGCTTGTGCGAGCCTGATTTCAGTCCGTCGAGCGTGGCATTGCCATCGGCCGTGAAATAAATGAGCGCCGATGAGCCGTTGGACAAGACCTTGGCTGTCTCGCCGTCCTTGGGTCGCATGGTCGCGATGTCGCGGCGCAGGACATCGTCGTTGATGGTCACGTTGCAGCACGAACCGCCGGCCATCAGTATCGCCCAGCCGAGTTGCGGATAGGTCTGCGCATAGAATGTGACCGCCTTGTCGGGGAACTGGCTCGTGTATTCATAGACGCTTCGATAGGCTTCGGCAAATCCGGTCTTGCCCACCTGCTGACGGCGCATGTGCTGGCGTGGAGCCATGTTGAGGCCGCCGCCCGGAGCCCAGATGTCGCTCGGATTGCGCTTGTCGGGCACGCGGTAGAACCAGTATTGGATCTGGATGATGTCGATGACCTTGCTCAGTCTTGGGTCGGCCAACAGACTGTCCTGCACGTCTTTGGTTGCGGCCAATGCGACAAGCGGATGCACTCCCGTCTCGGCCTCCCACTCGGCGATGCACTCCAGCCAGAAGCGGGTGAAATGGAGCGGGCCGGTGTATTCTTCGCCGATGAGGTGGACGGCGTTCGGGCAGTCGCGGAACTGCTCCAGATTCTGCCGGATGTACTGCCGATGCAGCTCGCGCATGGTCGGGTTCTGCTCGTCGTAGAACCATTCGGCCACGAAGACGCGCTTGTCGCCCGTGAATGGCACCGGCTCGGGGAAAACCGTTCCGTTCACGTTGTTCACCGGTCGCCACGGACAATCGACCCAATGTGCGCCGGCTTCGAGGATGTTGTGCTGGAAATAGTGCTCCAGATACAGCATTCTGTCTGGTGCCGCCTTGCAAAAGTCGCGTAGCCGGTTGTAGTACCACAGGTTCGGCTTCGTCAGGTCGTAGCGCGACAGGCCTTCCCATGCCGTACCCTCGCCCGAGCGGTCCCACGGCTGCTCGTAGAATGGCGCCCAGCACTGCGCATCGCGGCGGCGCACGCGTTCGTGGTCATCGCGGCGACGGTCGTACCAGAGGCCGTAGCATTGGTCGTAGGCCAGATAGTTGTTGCGCTCCATGAAGGCCACGACGCTGTCGATGCGGTCGGTCAGGCCGGTTCCCTCGCGGTCGGGCACGTGGCGCGTCAAGGCCGGTTGCGCCTTCTTCGCAAGGTAGTTCGGGCGCGTCTTGCCGTTCCACCACGGGGTGTTGTATTTTCCGCCCAATGCCAGTCGGCCGTCCAGCGTCAGATGTCCGTTTTCGATGGCGAAGGCAGGGGAATTGGCCGTAACCTTGTTGTTTTTATGTCCGATGGCTTTGCTGTCGGCGGCCAATGTCCTGGCGTTGGCGAACGATGCGCGACGGCTCTGCCGCTGGATGTCGGTCACCCACTTTTCGAGCGTCAGACGTGGTTCGGTGCGGGCGATGCGTGCGGCCTCCTGCGCCTGTTCGTAGGTCGGGCTGCTCGATGCGTCGAGGTTGCGTGGCAGGATGCGCGGATTGACCTTCATGCTGTCGCCGTTGGCCTTCAGGCGGCGTTCCAGTTGCGCGTAGTAGAGCGAGCGCGGCGAGATGTGGTTGTTGGTCTCCTTCCAGATACCGTTGCCCGAAAATTGGCACCACGAACCGTAGGCGCGGTTCTCGTTGAGTGAGTCGGGCGACGAACAGTGGATTTCGGCGGCGGTGCAGTTCCAGCAAGTGGCATTGGCCGCAGTCCAGCCCGAGCCGTTGTTGTCCTGTCCGATGTAGCCCATCATGATGTCATGGCCGTCAATATCGACGATGTCCATCAAGAGGCCGGTTGACCAGGCCTCGACTGCGCCGCTGTAGCTGAGGGCCTCGCGCGCTTCACATTGCACAAAGGCATTCGGACCGGCGGCTGCCCATCCTGTGGCGAAGGCGTGCATGGCATGGTCGGCCACACATCGCTGCACAAGCACCTGCTGGCCAAGTATATAGAACGCATTTCGGCGTAGGTTGGCCTCCTCGCTTACGGGGTGGCGGTAGATACAATCCTCGATGGTAATCCTTTGGGCATTAGGTTGTACGATGACGCCGCTGCCCGCCAGATTCTCGAAGTTGACGCAACGCACCCAGCAGTCCCGCGCATTCTCGATGCTGATGCCTGTCCAGAGGTGCTGTTCGTCCTTCGGGTTATCGCCGATGACATTGGCCGCGATGGTGAGATCTTCGATGCCGCAATACAAATTGCTGCGGCTTCCAGCCCAGAAACCAATTACGTCATCTTCTCCGCAATTCATCGGAATGGGAGCTTCCAGTGGACGGTATTTCTGCCAACTTTTTACCTGTTGGTTGTAGGTTGTCAGATATGTTGCTTTCACCTCTTCGTCGGTAAGTGCAGGATGCCGCCAGAAATGTAAATCGACATCACCCGGTTTCCAGCCCAGCGCGCTGATGCCGCCGCCGTAGATGTCGCAGTTGTGTTGCGCAATCCATTCTTTCGTGCTCGGATGGATTACGACAATCGCACGTCCTGGAATTGATGGCCATTCTCCGTTCTCATTGGGTCGGATGGTGTCATTTGAGATTATAGGGGCTTTTCCTTCGATGAGGATGCCCGGTTCGCGGTTTACACCCTCAAAGACGAGCCGTGTCTTATCGGCTCCGGCTCCGCGCAATGTCACGCCTGTGTCGCGTAATTTCAATCGGCCACACAGATGATATGTGCCTTCCTCCAGTTGCACGGCACTGTGGGGATAGAATTTCATGAGGTTTTTTGCCTTGTCGATAGCCTGTTGTATAACATCGGTCATGTCGCCCTCGCCGCAAGGCACGACGATAGCTGTCGGCACGGTCGGGATTGTGTCGGCCGATGCCTTGTATCCGCAATAGGAATAGTCGATTGGAATCTGATCGATGAGGGGAGTCTTGTCGGCGGCCAATGCGCATATCGGGGTTATGGCCAATGTGAGTGCGGCGAAAAAATGCCGTTTCCAGAGGTCTCTATTATCCGGAGAGAAACTGTTCATCAGATTACAATTTTTGTTGAAATAAAAAATGTGTGTCTTTCAAGGTGATTCATGCGTGTTCCGATAGCCGCGGCAAAGGTAAACAATTTTTTTCATACGTCCAAAAAAGAGAGGAAATATTTGGTTATTTCGCGGGATTTTCATAAATTTGCGCCTCGAAACGGAAGCCGCCCGGATTCAGGTTCTGGTGGCGTGGCTTGGAAATGTCGTAGGGCCGCGTACTCTTCCCTCCATTCGCAACCGACAAAAAACGTTAAATATTATCCAGTTATGAAAAAAAATCTTGGAACCATCTGCATCCATGGCGGATGGAAACCGACCAAGGGCGAACCCCAGCAGTTGCCCATCTACCAGAGCACCACTTTCAAGTATGACACCAGCGACCAGATGGCACGTCTCTTTGACCTGAAGGATGAGGGTTACTTCTACACCCGATTGGCCAACCCGACCAACGATGCCGTGGCCAAGAAGATTGCCGCACTCGAAGGCGGTGTCGGTGCCATGCTCACGTCGAGCGGCCAGGCTGCAAACTTCTATGCCGTGTTCAACATCTGTCAGGCCGGCGACCATTTCATCACCAGCAACACCATCTACGGCGGCACGTACAACCTCTTCGGCGTGACGATGAAGAAGCTCGGCATCGAGTGCACGTTCGTTGACCCCGATTGGAGCGACGAGCAGATTGAGGCCGCTTTCCGTCCGAACACCAAGTGCTTCTTCGGCGAGACCATCTCCAACCCTGGCGGCAACGTGTTCGACATCGAGCGTTTTGCCAAGATGGCCCACAAGCACGGCGTGCCGCTCATCGTCGATAATACATTCGCCACACCAATCAACTGCCGTCCGTTCGAGTGGGGCTGCGACATCGTCACCCATTCCACAACTAAATATATGGACGGTCACGCCACACAGGTCGGCGGCGTTGTGGTCGATAGCGGCAACTTCGATTGGGACAAGTATGCCGAGAAGTTCCCCGGTCTCTGCACGCCCGACGAGTCGTACCACGGACTGACCTACACCAAGGCATTCGGCAAGATGGCCTATATGACCAAGCTCGTTGCCCAGCTGATGCGCGACCTCGGCTCGATTCCGGCTCCGCAGAACTCGTTCCTGCTCAACCTCGGCCTCGAAACGCTCCACCTGCGCGTCAAGCGTCACTGCGAGAATGCCCAGAAGGTGGCCGAATGGCTTGAGAAGAATCCGAAAGTCGCTTGGGTGAACTATTGCGGCTTGAAGGGCAACAAGTATCATGCATTGGCCGAAAAGTATCTGCCAAACGGTTCGTGCGGCGTGATTGCCTTCGGTCTGAAGGGCAGTCGCGAGGAGGCCATCAAATTCATGGACAATCTCGACTTCATCTCAATCGTCACTCATGTGGCCGATGCCCGTACCTGTGTGCTCCATCCGGCCAGCCATACGCACCGTCAGTTGAGCGACGAGCAGTTGCGCGAGGCAGGCGTCGCACCCGATCTGATCCGCCTTTCGGTCGGCATCGAGGATGTTGACGACATCATCGCCGACCTCGAGCAGGCCATGCAGAAGATGTAAGTGTTTATGTCCAATGTGCCTTACTGGACAAACAAAGAAAACCTCCGAGCTGTTGGGCCCGGAGGTTTCTTTTTGATTTTCAACCTTTATTCTGTGACGGTCTGCGTCGAGTCGGCAGCGTCGGCGGGTTTCAGCGACTGCAACTGCTGGATGGCATCCTCGTTGCCGCACTCGGCCACTTGGGCTAGCCGTTCGAGTGCCTCGGCGTTGCCGGAAGTGGCGGCTTGGGTAAGCCAGGCGATGGCCAATGTCGTGTCCTGCTCAAGGCCGTTGCCCTCCAGATAGCAGATGGCGATGCTCAGCTGTGCGCTGTCCGAGCCGTTGATGGCGCCCTTCTGGTACCACGAGATGGCCTTCGTGATGTCGGCCTTGGTCCCGAGTCCCTTCTCATAGACTTGGCCGAGATAATATTGGGCCAGCGGGTCGTTGACCGTCGCTGCGTTGTAGAGCGTCTGTGAATAGATTTTGGTGAATCGTACGCGTTCTGTCTTGTCGCCCGACTTCTTGCCGCTGCGCAGGACGCTTCCGGCCATGACAAGTACGGTGACGAAGGCGATGACGAGGCCGATGTAGAGCAGGTTGTTGTTGTCCTTGGCACGTTCGATGCGGTTGTCAATCAGCGCCTTGATGTCGTCTGGCTGACGTATTTTTTTAGTTTGTGTGGGGCGCGGGGCGGCAGGCTGTCGAACTTGCCATTGGCCGCAATCGAAATGATCTTCTTGTCCCAGCGGATGGCGGTCTCGATGTCCTCCTGGACGCGGCTCTCGGGAATGGCGGTCTGCTTCAGGTAGGCTGGTGTGAGCAGGGCGAGAACGGCCTCGGACGATTCAAGCGCGCGTTTGATGTGTCTGTCGAATGGGCCATCGGCCATATAAACCTGATACCCATTTTTTCCCAATTCTTGCTGTAAGATACGGGCATACTCTGAGCCGTCTTCGGGCTCGTAGGTGATAAAAATATCGTAGGTCTGTGCCATAGGTAATAAATTTTTGAGGTCAATTCAATGATATCGAATTAGGTTTTGGTATTGACTCGCTAAGGATTTTCTGAATCGCGGGCAAAGGTATGTAATAAATCTGAAATCGCCAAAAAAAATTAGAAAAAATTGCAAAAGAAGTGGCTGCGATTGTATCAATATTCATGGCCAATGCCTCTCGTTGCGCAAATTTCTGCCGAAAATCCCGCATTTTTGAAATAAAATGGGTATCTTTGCGGCCAATGTCAACGCTAAATCCACGTCAAACCGTATGCTGTTCTATCTCTTGGTTTCGCTTGCCCTTGTCCTGGCGCTCATCGGCGTCATCGGGGCCATCGTGCCCGCCCTGCCGGGTCCGCCCGTCAGTTTCGCCTCGCTTCTCGTGGCCTATTTCCTGGGCAACGGTGCCATTTCGGACGAGACATTGGCCATTATGTTCATTCTGACGGTCGCCGTCACGGCATTTGACTACATCGCGCCTGTCTGGCTCACGAAGTTGGGCGGCGGCTCGAAATATGCAGTCTGGGGCAGCACGGCGGGGCTCATCATCGGCCTCTTCTTCATGCCTGTCGGCCTGTTGGTCGGCCCGTTGGTCGGTGCGTTTGTCGGTGAGGTGCTCCACAGCCAGCGCGTGGGTCAGGCCTTCCGCGTCGCCTTCTGGTCGTTCGTCGCCTTCCTGCTCACCACGGGGCTGAAGCTTGTCTTGAGTGTCGTCATGATGGCGCAGGTGGTTTTCGCCATCTTTTAAGGTCACATTTTGGCCAATGAATATCAATTTTCAATTCTCAATCGGTTTTGTCTCTCTTCTTTCCCGCCCATGACATTGCCCTTGGCCACGGGGTCAGGCATTACACGCCCGCAGCGCGCATCCAGCGGTTGCAGGCCGATCTTGCGTGGTTGCAGGAGGTCTGGAATGCCCCTGCCGTGCAGCCCGATGTCATGCCGTTGCCGTGGGGCTGGAACTGGGATACGCGGGAATATCTGGCGCGGACGATGCACATTGGCCGAGATAATCTCCCTACGGACGCCCAACTGGAAGCCTTGCGCCAATTGTCCCATCGGCGCACGTCAATCGCGTTGCTTAAAGCTCTTGATTTTTCGGGACAAATGCCTGAATATCTGGATAGTGAGGAGAAAATGTCTGGCTTTGTCGCGCGGATGGATGCCATGGGCCGGGAGTTCGTCCTCAAGTCGCCGTGGAGCAGCAGCGGCCGCGGCCTGATGCGCAGTGCGGCCATGTCGCGTGAGGTCCTGACCCGTCAGGCATCGGCCACAATTACGACGATGGGCGGCATCATGGCGTGGGACACAGTGATGTGCATTTCTTGGGCTATTCGCTGTTCGAGAATGCGGAAAACTGTACGTATAGAACGGGCTATCTGCTTTCCAATCAGGCGATTGATGAGAAAATCGGTGAGCCCGATCTGCCTCTTCTTGCGGAGCGTCTGCGTGAGGCATTGGCCAATGTCTTCCGCCCGTTCTTCGGCCTGCCGTGGCAGGTGGGCTACATCGGCGTCGATATGATGCGGCTTGCGCCATTGGCCAACAACCCGGACCTGCGCATCCACCCGTGTGTCGAGCTGAACCTGCGCTGCACGATGGGTGTGGTGGCGAGGCTTTGGGCCGATGTGCATCTGAAGGCCGGACAACAGGGCCGTTTCGAGATTTCGCCGATGGATGCGACGGGCCATTTTCATGCACAATTCCGTGTGGAATGAGCACTTCAGGATTTGTTTTGTCTGTCAAATCCGTCAAAACGATGGATTTTTTCGCAGTTTTTACCTCCATTTCACGCGTACATCGTAAAAAATCAGTATCTTTGCACGCGAATTTTAAAAAGAAGACAAACCATCATGGAATTTACAGCGCAGCAAATCGCCGCATTCCTGCACGGTGAGGTCATCGGAAATCCGGCCGCGAAGGTCGGCGACTTGGCCAAAATCGAAGAGGGTCAGCCGGGACAACTTTCGTTCCTGAGCAACCCGAAATACACTGAATTTCTTTACACAACCCACAGCAGCATTGTGCTCATCGACGCTTCAATCACGCTCGACGAGTCGCGTAGCTACGAACCGACGTTGGTGCGCGTGGCCGATGCCCGTGCCGCAATGGGCCTGTTGCTCAACATGGTCGAGGCCGCACTCAACCCGAAGAAGTCGGGCGTGGAGCAGCCTTCATTCGTGGCCGACGGCGTTCAGGTTCCGGCCGATGCCTATGTCGGCGCATTCGCCTATCTCGCCAAGGGCGTGACCGTCGGCGAGGGTTCGCAGATCTATCCGCAGTGCTACATTGGCGAAAACGTAAAAATCGGCAAGAACTGCCTGATCTATGCCGGCGTCAAGATCTATCACGATTGCGTCATCGGCGATAACTGCATCCTGCACAGCGGTTGTGTGATTGGGGCCGATGGCTTCGGTTTCGCGCCTGTCGATGGCCACTTGCAGAAGATTTCGCAGATTGGCAACGTTATCCTTGAGGGCGACAACGAGATCGGCGCCAACACCTGTATCGACCGCGCCGTGATGGGTCACACCGTCATCGGCCGTGGTACAAAGATGGACAACATGGTTCAGATCGGCCACAATGTCGTCATGGGTCAGAACAACATCTTCTGCGCGCAGGTCGGCGTGGCTGGAACGACAAAAATCGGCGAATGGAATACCTTCGCAGGTCAGGTCGGCGTGGCCGGACAGCTCAGCATCGGCAGCCAGAATGTCTTCGGCGCGCAGTCGGGCATCCCGGGCAACATCAAGGACGGCCAGACGCTGATGGGCACTCCTGTCATCCAGGCTAAGGATTGGGCTCGTCAGGCTGTCTATCTCAAACGGTTGGCCGACATGCAGTCCGACATCCGCGACATCAAGAAGTCGTTGGAAAAGAAGTGACTTTAGGAAAGACCCACACCCGACCTCACCGAGAGGGAGGAGCAGGGTCGCTCAATTTGGTAAAAAAACGTAAAAACAATTTGCAGAGGTAGCATCGCACTCTGCATGAAATACAAAGAAATATGTCTCAGAAACAGCAAACACTTGCAGCGCCCTTCACCCTGACCGGCAAGGGCCTTCACACCGGATTGAACATCACCGTAACATTCTCGCCTGCCGAGCCGAACACGGGCTACACCATCCAGCGCATTGACCTGGAGGACAAGCCTGTCATCGAGGCTGTGGCCGACAACGTAGCTGCCACCAACCGTGGCACCGTGGTCAAGAAGGGCGATGTTGTCGTCAGCACCATCGAACATGCCATGGCCGCCCTCTATTGCGCCGGCATCGACAACTGCGCCATTCAGGTCAACGCTCCGGAATTCCCGATTCTGGACGGTTCGGCACTGCCTTTCATCGAGGCAATCGAGAAAGCCGGCATCGTGGAGCAGGAGGCCAAGCGCGAGGTGTTCCGCATCATGCAGAAATACACGGTCGAGGACGCTGAAAACGGTCTGAAACTCGAAATCTATCCGGACGACCACTTCTCGGTCACCACATTCGTCGACTATCCGTCGCCGGTGTTGAACAACCAGTTCGCCGTGATGAACGATGTGGCCGACTTCAAGTCGCAGATTGCCGCAGCCCGCACATTCGTCTTCGTGCGTGAGATTCAGCCGCTGTTGGCCGCCAACCTCATCAAGGGTGGTGACCTGGACAACGCGATGGTCATCTACGACGAGAAGGTCGCTCAGGCCGACATCGACAAGTTGGCCGCAACGATTGGCGTCGAAGCTCCATCGGCCGACAAACTGGGCTACGTGCAGAAGCGTCCGTTGCAGTGGGACAACGAGCCTGCCCGTCACAAGCTGCTCGACATCTTGGGCGACATCGCACTCATCGGCCGCTTCATTCAGGGCCGAGTCATCGCTACGCGACCTGGCCACGGCATCAACAACAAGTTGGCGCGCGCCGTACGCAAGGATGTGAAGCGCACCGAGGTTCAGGCTCCGGTCTATGACCCGAATGCAGCTCCGTTCATGGATAATGTCGGCATCAAGGCTGTCATGCCACACCGCTATCCGATGCAGCTGGTCGATAAGATTGTGAGCGTTGAGCCGAACGACTATATCGTTGGTGTTAAGAATGTTACGGCCAATGAACCATTCTTTGTCGGCCACTTCCCCGAAGAACCTGTCATGCCGGGCGTGCTTCAGGTCGAGGCTATGGCTCAGTGCTCGGGCATCCTCGTGCTGAGTTGCGTCGATGAGCCGGAGCGCTATTCGACCTACTTCATGAAGATCAACAACGTGAAGTTCCGCCAGAAGGTTGTTCCGGGCGATACGCTTATCTTCCGCGTTCAGTTCATGTCGCCTCTGCGCCGTGGCATCGCTGAGATGAAGGGCTACGCCTTCGTGGGCGACAAGATTGTGAGCGAGGCCGAGTTCATGGCTCAGATTGTAAAGAACAAGTAATTTTTTAGGTTATCAGGTTGTGAGGTTATAAGGTTTTTCGGCATTCGGACAACACATTGGCCAAAAATTGCGTAGTGAGCCAAGTTCATGGCTCTCATCGGAAAATAACCTTATAACCTCAAAACCTTACAACCTCAAAACCTCAAAATAATGTCAAATATTTCACCATTGGCCTACATCGAGGAGGGCGCAAAAATCGGCGAAAACGTCAAGATCGGCCCATTCTCGTGCATCTATAGCGACACTGTCATCGGCGATGGCACAATCATTGAGAACAATGTGACCATCTTCCCGGGCGCGCGCATCGGAAAAAACTGCCACATCTTCCCGGGCGCATGTGTCGCCACCACGCCGCAGGACCTCAAGTTCAAGGGCGAGTACACCACTGTCGAGATTGGCGACGGCACACACTTGCATGAGTGCGTCACCGTGCATCGTGCAACGGCCTCGAAGCAGGTCACAAAAATCGGCAAGAACTGTCTGATTATGGCCTATTGTCACGTAGCGCACGACTGTAACGTGGGCGACAATGTGATTATGTCCAATAGCGTCCAGATGGCCGGCGAGGTCGTAGTCGATCCGTTCGCTGTGATCGGTGGCGGCACGCTCATCCACCAGTTCACCCACATCGGCAGCTACTGCATGATTCAGGGCGGTTCCGGTCTGACCAAAGACATCCCGCCGTACACGATGGTGGGTCGTTCGCCTGCCAAGTATATGGGCTTGAACAGCGTCGGCCTGCGTCGTCGCGGCTTCACGGCCGAGCAGGTGCTGAACATTCAGGAAATCTATCGTATCATCTACATGAGCGGCCTGAACACGACCCACGCCTGTGAGCGCATCGAGCTGGATTTCCCCTCTTCGCCAGAGCGTGACTACATCCTCCAGTTCATCAAGTCGAGCGATCGCGGCATCATTGCCGGAAATATGTAAAATCGGAAGGTCGAGATTGATTGTTTCATTGGCCAATGCCCCAATCTTCAATCGCCGGCCGTCCATTAAACAATGAAAGATTATGGTCTATAAATTTTGCGTGCTGAGCGACGAAGTCGATGATTTCCGTCGCGAGATTGAGATCGATGCCGACGCTACGTTCCTCGACCTCAACAAGATTCTGTTGAAGACCTGTGAGTACAAGACCGACCTCATGACCTCGTTTTTCCTGTGTGACGACGAGTGGGAGAGGAAGCAGGAGATTACGGCCGTAGATATGAACGATGATCCGAAGGCCGACCCCATCCCGCTCATGGAGAAAACCCACATCGGTGATATGATTTCGGCCGATGTCGCTGCGTCCAAGGCCAAGATGATCTTCGTCTTTGACACCATGTGCGACCGCTCGCTCTTTATTCAGGTGCGCGAGGTCATCGACCATAAGCACCTGCTTGAGCCCGTCGTGACGTTGAGCAAGGGCAAGGCTCCGAAGCAGGAGGGTGACCTCGACGACATCTTCAAGGGCCTGAGCGAAGAAACCTCGGGTATGTACGGTGACGACGAGTTTGACCCGTCGGAGCTGGACGAAGAGGGCTTCCAGGATCTCGAAGATATGGAATCGACCAGCTTCTGAACGCCATTGGCCAAAAATAAAAGAAGTCTCTCCAAGAGGATTGGGGAGACTTTGTTTTTTGTGGTTGTGGCCAATGGAATGGCCGACGCGGTCAGAAGCAGCAACCGATGGAAATGTAGTGTGATCTTTGTTTTAATTTCAAGGTCGCGCTTGGATATGTATCCGCTGATTCTTTATAATATGGGTTGAAATCAGACTGATAACGATAGGATATTGTAAAATTTGTGTGTCTTTTCTTGCACCGTTCCGGTTGGCCGATTGTCTCTAGTGCATGGGACATTGGCCGACATCATAATATAAAAACGAGGTCATGCCGTAGCAGACATGACCTCGTTTGTGCTATTATTTCTTGCAATCGTTCTCGCGTATCTCCACGCGACGGATTTTGCCCGAAATGGTCTTTGGCAGTTCGTCGACGAATTCGATGACACGCGGATATTTGTAAGGCGCGGTCTCGTGCTTGACGTGGTTCTGCAACTCCTTGATGAGGGCGTCGCCGGCCTTGCATTTCCATTCGTCGCCCAACACGATGGTCGCTTTGACAACTTGTCCGCGAATCTCGTCCGGTACGCCGGTGATGGCGCATTCGACGACAGCGGGGTGGCTCATCAGAGCCGACTCTACCTCGAATGGTCCGATGCGGTAGCCGCTCGACTTGATAACGTCATCGGCCCTGCTCACGAACCAATAGTAGCCCTCCTTGTCGTAATAGACCACGTCGCCCGTGTAATAGACATCGCCGTGATGGGCTTTTTCGGTGAGTTCGGGGTGGCGGTAATATTCCTTGAAGAGGCCCAGTGGCTTGTGCATGGCGCTTCCGTTTTCGCCGATGGCCCCCGAAATGCGGTTGGTGCGGATGACGAGTTGTCCGTGTTCTCCGGGTTGGCAGCGGTTACCATCGGCATCAAGCACGTCGATGTCAAACTGCGGATTGGGCACACCCATTGCGCCCGGATTCGGCTTGACGTACGGATAGGTGCCCAGGACGAGGGTCGTTTCGGTCTGGCCGTATGCCTCGTAGATCATGATGCCGGTCTTCTCTTTCCATACCTTGAAGACGTTCGGATTGAGTGCCTCGCCCGCTGTGGTGCAGTATTCGAGCGACGAAAGGTCGTATTGCGAGAGATCTTCGCGTATCATGAAACGATAGACGGTGGGCGGCGCGCAGAACGAGGTGACGTGGAAATCGGACATGACCTTGAGCATGGCCTGCGGTTCGAATCGGCCTTCAAAATCATAGACGAAGACGGTCGCTCCGGCAATCATCTGGCCGTAGAACTTGCCCCAGACGGCCTTGCCCCAACCCGTATCGGCCACAGTGAGGTGCAGGCTTCCGTCGTGGACTTTGTGCCAATATTTCGCGGTCAGGATGTGGGCCAACGGATACGTGTAGTCGTGCATTACCATCTTTGGCTCGCCGCTTGTGCCGCTGGTGAAGTACATCAGGAAATTGTCGTCGTTGTTGTTCTGACCTTTTTGGCCAATGAACTTCGGCGCCATATTGAGCCCCTGCCAGAAGTTGTCCCAGCCTTGTGGCACTTCAGGGCCGATGGAGATGCAGTGGCGCAACGTGGGGCAGAAGGCCCTCGCGGCATAGATATTGCGCAGAATCTGGTCATCGCCCACGGCAACGATGGCCTTGATCTCGGCTTCGTGACAGCGGTAGATGATGTCTTTGTCGGTGAGCAGGTGGGTGGCAGGAATGGCTACAGCTCCGATTTTGTGCAGGGCAACCATCGTAATCCACCACTCGATGCGCCGCTTCAAGATGAGCATGACACAATCACCGCGGCCGATGCCCAATGTGAGAAGGTAGCTGGCGGCCTGGTCGGACAGCTGCTTGTACTCGGCATAGGTGAGGCGCTTCACGTCACCACGGTCATTGGTCCAGAGGATAGCCTCCTTGTCCGGTTCAGTTGCGGCATAGGCATCGACCACATCGTAGCCGAAATTGAAGTGCTCGGGCACGATGACCTGGTAGTTCTTCATGAAGTCCTCGTAGGAGGTGAATTCTGTCTGTCTGAGAAAGCGGTTTAACAAAGCCATAATAGTTGGGTGTTTCGTTTCAGTATCGCAAAGATAATGATTTTTGCCGCTCGGATGAAGGTCATTGGCCATAATACAGCCTTTTTTTAGCATCTTTATAACACGAGAACCGGAAAATGCCCCGATATGCGCCGAATTTTAACAAAAAATAACAATTGGGCACTCCGCTTTGTCCGGAATGCCCAATTTGCTATGTGAGATTGTGAAAAAATATGAATTCTTTTTAACAATCAGAAGAAGATGAGCTGCACGATGATGTAGATCGGCAGGCAGATGATGAGCGAGAACTTGCCCATGTAGCCGAAGAACGACGGCATCTTGATGCCCGACTGCTCGGCAATCGACTTGACCATGAAGTTCGGACCGTTGCCGATGTAGGTCAGTGCGCCGAAGAAGACGGCACCCATCGAAATGGCTTTGAGCAGCACCTCCTCGATGCCTGCCACGAGGGTTGTGGATGAGGCATCGGCCAATGTCGTTGCCGTAGCGTGGAAGACCATCGCAGTCGGGGCGTTGTCGAGGAAGGCCGACAGCACGCCGGTGCAATAGACGAACTGCCAAGGTTCGGTCACGGGCAATGGATTCTGCTGCAGGAAGAGCAGGGCAGGGGTCATCGTGGCGAAGATGCCGCAGAAGACGCAGGCAACCTCCAGAATCGGCGTCCACGAGAAGTTGTTCTCCACGCGGGTCTGCTTCTTGGTCGTCACCATGCTCAAGACGATGATGGCGATGAAGGCCCACTCGCGTAGCAGCTTGAGGTAGAACGGAGCGTCGTGCTCGCCCATTGCCGGGATGTACTTCGGATTGATGAACATCGTCGAACAGATGACGCAGAGCAGCCAGAAGATGTTGATCAGACCGCCGAACGAGATGGATGAGGTCTCGGAATTGTCCTTGGCCAAGTTCTCTTTCGGCTCACGCTTGTAGTACCACGTGTCCATGCAGAAATAGGTGGCCAACAGCAGCAGGCCGGTCACGAACCATTCGGGCGTGAGGTTGAGGAACCACGTGAAGTCGGCACCCTTCTGGAAGAGCAGGAACAACGGGGGGTCGCCCAGTGGGGTGAGCAGACCGCCGCAATTGGCCACAATCGCAATGAAGAAGAGGATGGTGTGTGCCTTGTACTTGCGCTCGCTGATGGTCTGGATCAGCAGGCGGATGAGCAGCATGGCGGCGCCGGTCGTGCCCATGAACGATGCCAATACCCAGCCGATGGCCAAAATGCAGGTGTTGGTGACAGGTTTGGCCTTGAGGTCACCCTTGATGCGGATGCCGCCCGTGGTGACGAACAGAGCCATGAGCAGCAGGATGAACGGCACGTAGTCGTAGATCATCTGATGTTCGAGGTCGTGGCTCATGCCGTTCATGCAGAGCCAGATGCCCACCGGGATGCCCAGGATGAGCGAAACATACAGTTTGTGCAGGTTGTGCTCCCACCATTCTTCGGCCTTGGTGAGCGGCAGAATGGCGATACAGAGCAGCTGAACCAAGAAGGGAATCAGCATCCAGCCTGGAATTTGTGTGACTGTTTCCATAGCGTTTTAGTTTTTATTGTTTATTAAGATGACTTTCGGGTTTGTGGCCAATGTCATTTCTCCGCATCTGGGACATCGGCCATAATCGCCAATGCTCTTGCGGGAGAAAAACTACTCCCCTCGGGGAGGTTGGGAGGGGGTCAATCCAACTTGAGCACAGCGAGGAACGCCGTCTGTGGCACCTCGACCTTGCCGATCTGCTTCATGCGCTTCTTGCCTCGCTTCTGTGCCTCGAGCAGCTTGCGCTTACGGGACACGTCGCCGCCGTAGCACTTGGCCGTCACATCCTTGCGCACCTGCTTGATGGTTTCGCGGGCGATGATTTTTGCTCCGATGGCGGCCTGCACGGCAACGTCGAACTGCTGACGCGGAATCAGCTCCTTCAACTTTTCGCACATCCGTCGGCCGAAACGCTCCGCATTATCGACGTGCGTCAGCGTGCTCAGCGCATCGACCTGTTCGCCGTTGAGCAGGATGTCCAGTTTGACGAGCTTCGACGGACGGAAGTCGTGGATGTAGTAGTCGAACGAGGCATAGCCCTTCGAGATGCTCTTCAGCTTGTCGTAGAAGTCGATGACGATTTCGCCCAATGGCAGGTCAAAGTAGATTTCTACGCGGTTTCCGGAGATGTATTTCTGTTCGACGAGCACGCCGCGCTTGTCCAGACAGAGCTTCATGATGCCGCCGATGTAGTCGGTCTGCGTGATTATGGTGGCGCGGATGAACGGCTCCTCGATATGTTCGATGGTCATGATGTCCGGCATACCCGACGGGTTGTGGATTTCTGTCTCCTTGCCGTGCTTGTCGAAAATCTTGTACGATACATTGGGCACCGTCGTGATGACGTCCATATTGAACTCGCGGCCCAGACGTTCCTGTATGATTTCCATGTGGAGCAGACCCAGGAAGCCGCATCGGAAGCCGAAGCCCAGGGCCAATGACGATTCCGGCATGAACGAGAGCGACGCGTCGTTGAGCTGCAGTTTCTCCAACGAGGCACGCAGGTCTTCGTAGTCCTCGGGGTCGATGGGATAGACGCCGGCGAAGACCATCGGCTTGACCTCCTCGAAGCCGGCGATGGCCTTTTCGCATGGGCGGTCCTGGTGCGTGATGGTGTCGCCCACCTTCACCTCGGTCGAAGTCTTGATGCCCGAGCAGATGTAGCCCACGTCGCCGCACGCCACTTCGCTACGCGGCTCCATGTCCATGCGCAGGATACCCACCTCGTCGGCGTCGTATTCGCTGCCCGTGTTGACGAACTTTACCTTGTCGCCCTTCTTGAGCGTACCGTTCACAATCTTGAAATAGCCGATGACACCCTTGTACGAGTTGAACACCGAGTCGAAGATCAGGGCTTGTAGTGGGGCCGATGGATCACCCTTCGGCGCCGGCACACGTTCGACGATGGCCTCCAGGATGTCAGGCACGCCCAATCCCGTCTTGCCCGACGCACGCAGGATTTCCTCGCGCTTGCAGCCCAGCAGGTCGATGATTTCGTCCTCGACCAATTCCGGCATGGCGCTGTCGAGGTCGCACTTGTTGATGACGGGGATGATCTCCAGGTTATGGTCGATGGCCATATAGAGGTTCGAGATGGTCTGCGCCTGGATGCCCTGCGTACCGTCCACGATGAGCAGCGCGCCCTCGCAGGCCGCAATCGAACGGCTCACCTCGTAGCTGAAATCGACGTGGCCTGGAGTGTCGATGAGGTTGAGCGTGTACTTGCCCGGTTCGGCCTCGCCCAGTTGCGGCACCTCGCCGTGGTGTCCCGTGTAGTTGTAGTCCATCTGGATGGCGTGGCTCTTGATGGTGATGCCGCGTTCGCGTTCCAGATCCATGTTGTCCAGTATCTGAGCCTGCATGTCGCGTTCGGCCACAGTTTTCGTGTATTCCAGAAGTCGGTCGGCCAAGGTCGATTTGCCGTGGTCGATGTGGGCGATGATGCAGAAGTTGCGGATATTTTTCAAATCTAAAAAACTTTAAAATTATACGGGCGCAAAGGTAGAAATTTTTGTAGAAAAAAACAAATTCATTTTTAAAAAAAGGGGAAATTGGCCGAAAAATCGCCTGCTATATGCTCAGACAGGATTTCATTGTGGCCAATGTCCCGTTTTTTTCGCCGCTTTTTGGCCGATTTTCCCCATTGGCCACCCCACAATCCAAGATTTTTGTTTAAATTTGCGTCCGTTATTCATTCACATTGGCCAAGAATCACTTCCAGAAATGTATAGGATCGTCTATCTTTTTGCCCGACTGATGTCGATGCTGCCCTTCGGCGTGCTGTACGTCCTGTCGGATTTTGTCTGCCTGATACTTTATCGTGTCGTCGGCTATCGGCTCAAGGTCGTGCGCCGCAATCTGAAGCGTTCATTCCCCGAGAAGAGCGAGGCCGAGCTGCGCGTGATCGAACGGCGGTTCTACCATTGGTTCTGCGACTACTTTGTCGAGACGCTCAAGCTGCTCGATATGTCGGCCGATGAGATGAAGCGCCACCTCGAATGGCATGGTGTGGAGGATGTCGAGCAGTGTTTCGACCGCGGCCAGCACGTGGCCATCTTCCTGGGCCATTATTGCAACTGGGAGTGGATGTCGGCCTGCGGACTCTATCTGGAGCGCCACCGAGAGGCCGTTGCGGGCCTGATCTATCATCCGCTGCGGCAGAAGAACATGGACCGGCTGATGCTCGCCGTGCGCGCCCATTTCGGTGGTACCTGCATCGACAAGCACCTGATTCTGCGCTACCTGGTGCGCTACAAGCGGGAGAACCGCATGACCATCTTCGGCTACATCGCCGACCAGAGTCCGAAGTGGGAGAATATCCACCTGTGGCTCGACTTCATGCACCAGGATACGCCGGTCTTCACGGGAGCGGAGCGCATCGCCCGCAAGATGGACAATGCGACGTTCTATTGCGACCTCCAGCGCGTGCGCCGCGGGCATTATGTGGCGCGTTTCGTCAAGATGGAGGAGCATCCCGCACAGCTGGGGAGCAGTCCATCCGTCGGCAGCCGGAGTGTTACCTGTGGACACATGACCGGTGGAAGCGGCAGCGGGCGAATGCGCCTCAGACGGCTCCGGAACAGGATATTTGAGTGTAAATTTTTTTCAATCTTCAATCCGTAATGAGGAATTTCTTGGCCAATGTCCGTTATCTGGCCATCATTTTCGCCTTGGCGCTGGCGGTGCACGGCATCCTGCGCTGGCTTCTGTACGTCACACTGCCCTATGAGTTCGCGGCCGATGTGACATTGGCCACAAAAATCACCGCATTCGTGCGCGGCGTGTGGTTCGACTCGGTCATCTGTTCGTATATCACGGTGCTGCCGCTGACGGTCTTCTGCGTGATGTCTATTGTGGGCCTTGGCCAACGGTGGATGTTCGTCTTCGCACGCGTCTGGTTCGGCTTTTTCCTGGGGCTGTCGTTCTTTATTTCTGCGGCCAATATCCCTTATTTCTGCTATTTTTTCCAGAACATCAATTCCAGCATTTTCCTCTGGTTCGGCTATGCGGGCACGACGGCCGGCATGGTCGTGGGAGAATCGTCCTATTGGGCTCCGTTGGCCTATGCATTGGCCGCAATCGCCCTGCTCGTCTGGGTGCTGGTGCGCCTGCCGCGGCCGCAGTCGGGCTGGCACCGGCAGGGCCTCGTGGAGCGTCTGGGAGTGACATTGGCTAGCGTCGTGCTGATAGGCCTGTGCTTCCTCGGCATCCGCGGACGGCTGGGCTACAATCCCATCAAGGTGAGCCAGGCCTACTACTGCAACGATCCGTTCCTCAACCAGTTGGGCATCAACCCGACGTTCAACCTGCTGACCAGCTATCTCGATGACCAGCGCAAGGAGAACCGACGGCTGGCTTTGATGGCCGATGATGAGGCCGTCCGCAATGTGCAGCAGCTGCTGGGACGAGAGGGTCTGGCCGATGTCTCGCCCATCGCACGACGGCGAACGCCATTGGCCGAAATAGACACGGCATTGGCCAACATCCCGCTGCGGAGCATCGACCTGAGCGGACGGAATGTCGTCATCGTGCTGATGGAGTCGATGTCGGCCGCGTTGATGCAGAGCCTGGATGGAAGCAGGACGCTCACGCCGTTCTTGGACTCGCTGTGGCACGAGTCGGTCGCGTTCCGCAATATGTATTCGGCGGGCAACCACACGAATCACGGCATGTACGCGACCCTCTATTCGTGGCCGGCCATCATGTTCCGCAACCTGATGAAGGGCAGCGTGATTCCGCGCTATTCGGGTCTGCCGACGGTGCTGCATGACAACGGCTACCACAACTTCTTCTTCATGACCCACGAGTCGCAATACGACAATATGAACGGATTCTTCCGTACCAACGGATTTGACGAAATCTACGCGCAGGAGGACTATCCGGCCGACAAGGTGGTCAATTCCTTCGGCGTGCAGGACGATTTTCTCTACGGTTACGCCGTGCGGAAACTGTCGGACTATGTCGCGGCGCAGGGCGATTCGGCTGCGGCGCATCCGTTTTTCTCGGTTCTGCTCTCCATCAGCAATCACCCGCCGTATGTCATCCCGAAGGATTTCCCGCGTCGCAGTGCGGCCGATGACGAGGCTATCGTCGAATATGCCGACTGGAGCCTGCGCCAGCTCTTTGACGAGGCGCGCCGCCAGCCGTGGTTCGACAATACGGTCTTTGTCCTCCTGGGAGACCACGGCAAGCTGATGAAGAATCCCGAGTGTGAGCTGCCCAACAGCTACAACCACATCCCGCTCATTATCTACGGCACGGGCATCGAGCCGTATGAATCGGCCGCATTCGCCTTGCAGGAGGATGTTGCGCCGACGCTGCTCTCGATGTTGCGCCTGTCGTACACGCAGAACAGCTTCGGCATCGACCTGACGAGCGAGGAGCGTGACTGCGTCTTCTATACGGGCGACAAGATTGTAGCCTGCCGCGACTCGAGCCGCCTGTTCCTCTACAATCCGTCGGAGCAGGCCGAGTTCCGCTATGCCATTGGCCCCAATAATTCTTTGGAGAGGATTTCGTCGGCCAATGAAGATGCGCGGTTCGATTATCTCCGGAACTATGTCTTCTCGATGCTGCAATGTGCGGAGACGCTGGTCGGCGAGCGGAAGACGATGGACCACTGATGATAAAATTACAAATTACGAATTACTGAATTTCCGATATGCGAAAACTGTTCATCCTATTGGCCGTCATCTGTGGCGTTGCACTGCTGCCGTTCCTGGGCCTGACCTATTTTAACACGAAGGGCGAGCCGCGTGAGGCGGTGGTCGCTGTCTCGATGCTGGAGAGCGGAAACTGGATTTTGCCTACCAACAATGGCGGCGACATGGCCTACAAGCCGCCGTTCTTCCACTGGTGTATTGCGGTGGTCTCGTCGCTCACGGGCGGCAAGGTGACGGAGTTCGCGAGCCGTTTCCCATCGGCCATCGGTCTGGTGGCATTGACATTGGCCACATTCCTCTTCTATCGTCCGCGTCGGCAGGTTGAGGGCAGTGTCTCGTTGGCCAATGTCCCTATGCTGACGGCCTTCCTCACGCCGCTGGTGATGATTACGACGTTCGAGGTGCACCGCGCGGGAGCACTTTGTCGTGTCGATATGGTGCTGATGGTCTGCATGGTGCTTGCGCTCTACACGCTGCATTCGATGGTGAGCCATCTGGAGCGCAGCGGTGTGACGCGTGCGGTCGCGGGACGTGCGGCATTGGCCATCATCCTGCTCGCCTGTGGCACGTTGACCAAGGGACCTGTGGCGCTTGCCCTGCCGTGTCTCGTGGCGTGGCTGTACGGACTGATGCGCGGCGTGAAGTGGCTGAAACTCAGCGCGCTGCTTGCCGTAATCGGCGCAGTGGCGTTGGCATTGGCCTCGTTGTGGTACATTGCGGCCTATGGTCAGGGCGGCGAGGCCTTCCTTTCGCTTGTGATGGAGGAGAACGTCGGCCGTCTTTTGGGCAAGATGTCGTACGAGTCGCATGTCAATCCGTGGCATTATAACGTCGTGACGGTCGTCGCTGGTCTGGTGCCCTATACGGTGTTGTGTCTGTTGGTGCTGTTCGTCCTGCCGTGGCGCGCTGTCTGGAGTGGTTTTATGGCCAATGCATCTGCCCGCAAAGCCTGGACGGAGGTGCGTCAGTGGCCGCGGCGGATGTCGGGCATCGGCCTCTACTCGACGCTTTCGATTGTGGTGATTTTCGTCTTCTACTGCATTCCGAAGAGCAAGCGCTCGGTCTATCTGTTGCCCATCTATCCGTTCCTGGCCTATTGGCTCACGCGGCTGCTCATCTGGACGTGGCAGCAGCGCGGCGGCATCTTCCGCGGTTTCACATGGTTCGTCATGGGGCTGGGCTCTCTGGTCAGCATCGTCTTCATTGCGCTGCGTTCGGGACTGGTTCCGCTGTCACCGGAGATGTTCCACGGCCGTCATGCGCTCGATAATTTCCTGATGGCCGATGCATTGGCCAATGAACCCATCTGCCTCATACGCTGGCTGGTCGTGCTTGTGCCATTGGCCATGATGATAGCCTGTCTGGTGTGGCGCCGGCGGATGGCGCTGAGCCCCCTGCACACCGTGGCTGCGGCATTGGCCATCTATCTCGCGCTCGACAACACGATCCAGCCGCTCGTGCTCAACACGAAGAGCGAACGTCCCGAGTCCGCGGAAATCGCCCGCATCGTGCCCGAGGGACCGATCTACAGCTACTGTTCCGTGGAGATGATGCGCTATTTCGTGATGAACTTCTATGTCGGCAACCGCATCCAGCCCTACTGCCTCAGTCCGCGCGAACTGGCAATATCGGCCGCCGTCGTGCTCGACAATGACCAGCAGAAGACACGTCCGCGCGAGGGCTATATCGCCGGAACGCCGTGGCTGGAAACTATATAAATTTGAGAAATAGGCAGTACGCTTTTTGAGAATGAATGAAACCTGTGTGTGTGCTGTTGTCGTGACTTACAACAGATTGCAACTCTTGCAAAAAAACATTAAGTCACTCACTTCGCTACCCGACGAAATGTTACAGCGGATTGTCGTCGTCAACAACTGTTCGACCGATGGCACTGCCGACTGGCTCGCTTCGCAGGACGACCCGCGTCTGGAGGTTATCGAACTGAAACAGAACTTGGGCGGTTCGGGCGGATTTAACAAGGGTCTGCGCTACGTCGTGGAACATGGGTACGACTGGGCGTGGATTATGGACGATGACACGATTGTCAACAACGAGACCCTGCCGCATCTGCTGGAAACCACGCGGCGCACCGACAACGTCGGCTTCGTGTGCAGCCATATCAAGTGGGTCGATGGTTCGCCCTGTCGGATGAATGTGCCGAAGTTTTTCCGTCGGCCACAACCGCCATTGCCTACGGGCGAGATTCCTATCCGCTACGCGACGTTCGTCTCGCTGCTCATCAGCGTGCGGGCAATCAAGAAAATTGGCCTCCCATATCAAGAGTATTTCATCTGGACGGACGATGTGGAATACACGTGGCGATTGAACCACAATGGTTTTTACGGTTTCTATAACCCCGAATCCACCGCGCTTCACGAGACGCCCGTCAACTACGGCTCGTCGATTCAAGACGCTCCGCTCAATGCCGCGTGGCGATTCTACTATCAGTCGCGCAACGAGACGCATTTCCGCCGCAAGAAGGCTCCGTTTTTTCTCTATTTCTTGGTCGATGCCATTCTCGCCTTCCGCCGCAAGAAGAAGCGCGTGCGCCGTCGCAAGGATGTCGCAAGTCAGGCCATTTTCATGGAAAAAATCACCAAAGGTTTTTGGGACGGATTGAAATTTAACCCCTCAATAGAATATGTTTAAGAATCACCAAGTCGTTTGCTGTACGGCGGCCGGACGTCGTCGCTATATGCAGTACATTTTCCCCTATATCGTCACAGACCCGATTGTCGATCGCTACGACATCTGGGTCAACACCGTCAATATGGAGGACATCGAGTTTTTCCGTCAGATGGCGGCGCGTTACCCCAAAATCCGACTCGTGATGCAGCCCGACGGCGTTGTCGATGGCATCAAGTCCATCAACGCCTTCTACAAGTTCTGTTGCGAGCCGGAGACCATCTACATGAAGATTGACGACGACGTCATCTGGATGGAGCAGGGCATCATTGAGAAGATGGCCGATTTCCGTCTCTCGCACCCCGAGGCCTTCCTTGTCTCGCCCATGGTCATCAACAACGTCATGTGTTCGTACGTCTGGCAGGTGCAGGGCAAGCTCTCTTATGGCCGATATGCCACCGCTGCGGCCAATCATCGCCACCTCTGGAAGCGCGGCTATTTCGCGGCCAATCTGCATCAATGGTTCTTAAAGCAGATGATGGCCAATGCCGATTTCTTCCGTTCCCTCTACGTCGTGGATACGCCATGGGCCATGAATCGCCTCTCCATCAATTTCGTCGTTTGGTGTGGCGAACAGATGGCCGCCATCAACGGCATCGTCCCCGGCGACGACGAGGAGTATCTCTCGTGCATCCGGCCTACGGAGCTCGGCAAGGCCAATTGGCTGCGCGGCGATGCTCTGATTTCGCACTTCTCGTTCGGGCCGCAGCGCGACGTGCTCGACAAGGCCAACATCTTGGAGCAATACGATGCGCTATTGGCCAATGAATTTTCCAAAAACGACGCGCAGCGCGAGTGTTTCGCTTTCGAGCGGGAGCTGATAGCCGACATCGCCCGTCGCGCCGCCGAAATCCGCAAGCAGCCGTGTCCGTATCGCAAGCCCCGCAAATCCACGTGGCAGAAAGTTCGCACCGAGTTCAAATCCACCCAGCGCAGCATCCGCAACTACATCGACGCGCACTCCAAGCCCAAATTCACCGTCAAACCCAACATTTGACCCACCGTTATGGCCCATCTCTTTCTCCAATTTTACAACAACAACAAGGCGCGCACCGACCTCGATGAAATCATGTTGGCCAATGGCTTTCGCAACATTGCCGTCGGCTCGTCATGTCGTTCGAAGGCGGGAATTTTCTTGGCCAAGATTGCGACATTGGCCATCATGTCGCTCCGCATCCAGCGCGGCGACGTGCTGTTGATTCAGTATCCGTTCAAGAAATACTACACGACGCTGTGTCGCGTGGCGCATCGGCGGGGAGCGAAGGTGGTGACGTTGGTTCACGATTTGGGCTGTTTCCGGCGTAAAAAACTCACTGTGCAGCAAGAGATTGCGCGTCTTGACCACACCGACGTGCTCATCGTACACAACGAGAGCATGGCGCAGTTCCTGTCGAGCCACGGCTATCGGCGGCCGATGGTGACTTTAGGCATCTTCGATTACCTCGCAACGCCATTGGCCACAACCCCAACAAAACGCGCCGACGAGCCATGGACGGTGGTTTATGCCGGCGGATTGGCCAAGCGAAAGAGCACGTTTATCTACCTGCTCGACGCGGTGATTGAGGGCTGGAAAATGTTCGTGCACGGTCGCGGACTGGACGAAGAGGAGGCGCGCTCGTGGCAGCATGTCGAGTCGCGTGGGTTCATTCGCTCGGACGATTTTGTGCGTGAGTCCGTGGGTCATTTCGGCCTCGTGTGGGACGGCATCAGTATTGATGAATGTGCTGGCCAATGGGGTGAATATCTGCGAGTTAATAATCCGCACAAGACGTCGTTTTACCTGCGCGCCGGCAAGCCCGTCATCATGTGGGACAAGGCCGCGTTGACGCCGTTCGTCTTGCGCGAGGGTGTCGGCGTTGCGGTGAGTAGCCTAAGGGATATTGGCCATAAACTAAATGAGATTTCGGCCGATGACTACGCGCAGATGTGCCGCAATGTGGAGCGTGTGAGTGCGCTCTTGGCCGATGGGCATTACTTTAAGACGGCATTTGCGGCGGCGATGGGGCGACTGAACGACAACCTGTGATGAATCGGCTGACATTGGCCATAAAAACAACAAAAATGGAGAATTTAACTTACCAAGTACCTGACGATTTCCTGCGCGAAGAGACGCGCTGCGGCTATACCATATCGGCCGAGATGAAAAAAGTGTGGGCGGTGGAGATTGACCTCGCCCGGAAATTGGTGGATGTCTGCCAACGGAACGGCCTGAAGTGTTGGATGGACAGCGGAACCCTGCTCGGTGCGGTGCGTCACAAGGGTTTTATTCCGTGGAATGATGACATCGATTTCGTCATGCTGCGCAAGGATTACGACAAGTTGGTGGCCATCGGCGACAAGGAATTTACCGGCAAATATATGTTGCAGACGACGTACAACGAGCCTGGGTACATCTGCGGTCACGCCCAGCTGCGCAACCGTGAGACGACGGCGATGGACGATGACGAGGTCGGACTCTCTTTCTGCCGTGGCATCTTCATCGATATTTTCGTGCTCGACGGTTTTGTCGAAAATCCCGTTTTGCGCGTGCTGCATCGCGTTTCGACCCTCTTGATAAAGAAGAGCATCCGTCGATATTTCGATTTCCGTGGACACAAAATCACCCATGCACTTTCAGCGGCCCTCTATTCCGTCGTCGATTACCGACGCGCTTTCCGCCTGTTTGAACGCCTCTTTAGCCTTGTGGATTGCGACACGCACCGCCGCGTTTCGGTCAGCACGTACAAGTACAGCACGCATCGGCGCATCCGCCTGCGCTCGGCCTACAACGAGATGGTGATGATGGACTTCGAATACACCCAATTGCCTGCGCCGAACGATACGCACGAAGCTCTCGTCTGCTATTTCGGCGAGGACTACATGACTCCGCGTCAGTTGCCCACGGCGCACAGCCAGAAGCACTTCGATGCCGAAATGCCCTACACGGAATACGATGCACTGCGGAAAAAGGAACTGGAGCAACTCGCACAACAGAAAAGGTCGTCACAAAAGTGATGACCTTTTTTACGACTTGATTTGGTTTTTGGCCAATGCCCTACATCTGCTTGATGACTCCCTTCAGCCAGCTTGATGAAATTCCCTCGGTTCGCGGCAGGGTGACGACCTCCTTGCCATGTTCCTCGCACCACTTGACAGCGGCCTGGAAACCCGCATGATTCTGGTCCGGCCCCTTGGCAAAGACGTCAAAATCTATCTGTTTGACGATTTCGTCCACGTCACGGTAGGTAATGACCTCATCCACATATCGGATAGCCTTGACGATGTAGCAACGTTCATCGGTTCCATAGACCATTTTGGCCGATGGCTTGTAGTGCAGGATGACCTCGCTCTCCTGGACGGCGACGATGAGATGGTCGCCCAATGCACGCGCCTTGCGGAACAGTTCGACGTGGCCGATGTGCAGCAGGTCAAAAACTCCTACGGTAAGAACTCTCTTCATTTAAGTTTTGTTTTGTCAAAGGTCCTGTACGGATGCTCCAGGTCCATATAAAAGAAATGGTGCTGGTGAATCTTGTCGGCTGGCGGAGGTGTCATGTAGTCGCCGAACAGCTTCGTGAGATAGAAGTGGTTGTCGCGCATTCCCCACAGCATCTTGCCTTCAAATTCGATGGGCCTGGGTTCGCCCAGAACTGCCTTTCTCGGAACCATAGCGCCTAGTCCGTCGTTGTGGTTGACTGACGCGTAGTCACAGTCTTCAAACCGGTATTTCAGCATACATTTCTTGACCGATTTCTGCCAACCGGCCATCGGCTGAATCCATCGAGCCAGAAGTGGCACCCAGCTTGACGCACCATGTCCGTGCCGGTACGGGTCGCGGAAGCTGAAATACAGCATCTTGCGCAAGAACTGGTATTTCGCGTTCCACAGCCGCTGCTTCCACCTCGCCGATGGCGCTCCGTCAATGGGGAAGACGTCCACATAGACTCCACCTAGATAGTACAGGTGCGGCCGTTCGATGAGCGTCGATTCGGCATCCTGAACTTTGGCAAAATGGAGCGGATACGTCGGGTCATTCTCGAAGCAGACCAGTTCGTAGCGCTTGGGGAGCCAGTCCTTGGCATTGGCCAATAATTTTTCATAATCGGGCCGGGGCATTCCGATGTCCATATCGTCGTCCCACGGGATGAAGCCCTTGTGCCGCACGGCACCGATGAGTGTCCCGTCAATCATGTAGTAGCGCAGGCCGTGCTCTTCGCATACCTGCTGGATGACTTCCAGAATCTGAAGGATGCGCATCTGGAGCGGCCGAATATCGTATTCCATTCTTAATCAATCTTTTGTCAATGAGCGATACAGTTCGCACAGTTTCTTGGGTTGCACACTTGGGTCGAATGCCTTTTGTGCGTAGTTTCGTCCCTTTTGGCCCAGTTCGCGTGCCAGTTCGGGCTTGTCGAGCAGCGTCTCGATTGCGTTGCGGATTTCATCGATATTGGTGGGGTTGGCCAATAGCGCTCCGTCGCCAGCCGCCTCGGGCAGGGACGAGACCGTGCTCGTTATAACGGGACAGGCTTGCAGCGAGGCCTCGACGACGGGCAAGCCGAATCCCTCGTAGAACGACGGGTAGATAAAAAACTTCGCTACAGTGTAGAGGCATTGCAGCACATTGTCATCGCGCACGCTGTCTAGGAAATAGAACCATTTTTCGAGCCGGTTTTGGCCAATGTACCTTTCCACCTCGCGCCGGTATTCGTGACCGTTGCCGACGATGGCGAGCGGTATGCGCTGTTCATTGGCCAATGCCCCGATCGCCTTGACCGCGCCCAGCAGGTTCTTGCGGCTGTTGATTGAGCCGACGTAGAGCGCGAACTCGGCGGGCAGTTGTGGGAAGGTGCGCCGTATGGTCTCATTGGCCAATGTCCCATCAATGGGCGTGTAGAAACGCTCCTGGACGGGCTGGTAGATGACCTCGATGCGTTCCTCGCCGATGCCGTAGTAGCGTATCAGGTCGCGTTTCGTCGATTCCGAGATGGCGATGACGCGCGTGGCGTGGCGGGCTGCCCATCCGTACTTCGCCGTGTAGAGCTGGCGGTCAATCCAGTGGAACATTTCGGGGAAACTGAGCCACGCTGTATCGTGCATAGTAACGACGGTCGGAATCCCGGCGCGTACGCTGTCGAGCGGCAGTTCGTTGCTCAGTCCGTGGAGGAGCTGGCAGCCATCCTGAGAGCCAACGACATCAAGGCTTCGGCCTACCATGCAGGGCTCGACTCTGCCACCCGTACACAGACACAGGATGCCTTCCTGATGGAAGACATCGACGTCATCGTGGCCACCATCGCCTTCGGTATGGGTATCGATAAGCCCGACGTGCGCTTCGTGATACACTACGACATCCCGAAGTCGCTGGAAGGCTATTACCAGGAGACGGGAAGAGCCGGGCGTGACGGCGGCGAGGGTCTCTGTATCGCCTTCTATTCGAATAAGGATCTTCAGAAACTGGATAAGTTTATGGAGGGTAAGCCTGTGGCCGAGCAGGATATTGGCAGGCAGCTGCTCGTAGAGACTGCTGCCTATGCGGAAACCTCCGTCTGTCGCCGTAAGATGCTTCTCCATTACTTCGGAGAAGTCTATCCGAAGGATAACTGCGGCAACTGTGACAACTGTCTGCATCCGAAGGCTGAGATAGAGGCCAAGGATCAGTTGGTAACGGCTCTGACAGCCATTCTGGCCATCAAGGAGAATTTCCGTGCCGACTATGTGATCGACTTCATCATCGGTAAGGAGACAGACGAGATCCTGGCTCACCATCATGATGAACTGGAGAGTTTCGGGGCAGGTGCCGACGAGGATGAGAAGATCTGGAATCCCGTGATTCGCCAGGCGCTGATAGCAGGTTACCTGAAGAAGGAGGTGGAGAACTACGGTCTGTTGAAGGTGACTTCGGCAGGCAAGAAATTCATCAAGTCGCCCCACTCGTTTATGATCGTGAAGGACGCGGAGTTCTCAGAGGAAGATGTGGTGGAGCCAGAGGGTGGTATCAGTGCTCTGGATCCGACGCTGAGTGCCATGCTGAAGGATTTGCGTAAGAAAGTGTCAAAACGCATGGAACGTCCGCCTTACGTGATTTTCCAGGATGTGTCGCTGGAACAGATGGCTACCGATTATCCCGTGACGCTCGAGGAGTTGAAGAATATTCAGGGCGTGGGTGAGGGTAAGGTGAAACAGCCTTATGCCAAGGAGTTCGTGAATCTCATCAAGAAATATTGTGAGGAGAATGGCATCGAGCGGCAGGTGGATATGCGTGTGCGCACGGTGGCCAAGAAATCGATGCTGAAGGTGAAGATCATCCAGAGCATCGACCGTCAGGTGGCCCTCGACGACATCGCAACGGCTCAGGGCATTGACTTCGACGAACTGCTCGACGAGGTGGAAGCCATCGTCTATAGTGGCACGAAACTGAATATCGACTATTTCCTGGAAGATGTGATGGACGAGGATCATGTCGATGATATCTATGACTATTTCACGGAATCGGATACGGACAAGCTCAGTGTGGCCCAGGATGAACTGGGTGATGAGTACTCGGAGGATGAAATCCGCCTGGTCCGCATCAAGTTCATTTCGGAAATGGCAAACTAGATGATCATTGATCATTGAACATTGACCATTGTTCATTGGGCGTTGAGAATTGATGATTGAACATTGAAAATTGAGGATTTAACGTTAAAAAATAACAAGTCTACTAAAATCTTCAATCTTCAATGTTCAATCTTCAATCTTTTTTTGTACCTTTGCACGCAATATTTTAAAGAAAGGTTTTATTTATGGCTTCATTTATTGCAGACAAAATCGTAATGGACGGCCTAACGTTTGACGACGTCCTCTTAATTCCGGCTTATTCTGAAGTTTTGCCAAAGACTGTTGAGTTGAAAACGCGTTTCTCGCGCAACATCGAGCTGAACGTCCCCTTCGTGACGGCAGCCATGGATACCGTGACGGAGAGTCAGATGGCTATTGCCATTGCCCGTGAAGGCGGTATCGGCGTGATTCACAAGAATATGTCGATTGAGGATCAGGCCCGTCAGGTGGCAATCGTCAAGCGTGCAGAGAACGGCATGATCTATGACCCTATCACCATCCCGATGGGTGCAACGGTGGCTCAGGCACTCGAGATCATGGCAGAGTATCATATCGGCGGTATTCCCGTGGTGGACGACGAGAAGCATCTCAAGGGTATCGTCACGAACCGTGACCTGCGTTTCGAGCGCCGTCTGGATCGTCCTGTGGAGGAAATCATGTCGAAGGATCATCTGGTGACCACACATCAGCAGACAGACCTGACAGCCGCAGCCCAGATTCTGCAGGAGAACAAGATCGAGAAGCTGCCCGTGGTGGATAAGGATAATCGTCTGATAGGTCTGATTACCTATAAAGACATCACCAAGGCCAAGGATAAGCCCATGGCTTGTAAAGACGAGAAAGGTCGTCTGCGTGTGGCTGCCGGTGTCGGTGTGACCATTGATACCCTCGACCGTATGCAGGCTTTGGTGGATGCCGGTGCCGATGCCATCGTGATTGATACGGCTCACGGCCATTCCAAGTCGGTGATCGAAAAGCTGAGAGAGGCCAAGGTGTCGTTCCCGGGCATCGATATCGTTGTAGGTAACGTGGCTACAGGCGAGGCTGCCAAGATGCTCGTGGAGAACGGTGCAGACTCTGTGAAGGTGGGTATCGGCCCAGGCAGTATCTGTACGACGCGTGTCGTTGCCGGAGTGGGTGTTCCTCAGCTGAGTGCTGTCTACGATGTATACAGTGCCCTGAAGGGGACTAGCGTGCCTCTGATTGCTGATGGTGGTCTGCGCTATTCGGGAGATATCGTGAAGGCGCTGGCTGCTGGTGGCAGTTGCGTGATGATCGGCTCACTGGTGGCAGGTACTGAGGAGAGCCCTGGTGACACGATTATCTACAATGGCCGTAAGTTCAAGAGCTATCGTGGTATGGGCTCTCTGGAAGCCATGGAGCAGAAGCACGGTTCGAAGGACCGCTATTTCCAGGGTGACACCAAGGAGGTGAAGAAGCTCGTGCCGGAGGGTATTGCCGGACGTGTGCCTTATAAGGGAACAGTTCAGGAGGTGATCTATCAGATGGTAGGTGGCCTGCGCTCGGGTATGGGCTATTGTGGTGCTGCCACAATCGAGAAGCTGCACGATGCGAAGTTTACCCGTATTACCAATGCCGGTGTGAACGAAAGCCATCCGCACGACATCACTATTACCAGTGAGGCACCGAACTATTCAAGACCCAACGATTAAATGAGAAAGACAATTCTGTGTTCCGCGTTTGCACTGCTGGCTGTCAGCGCCTCGGCTCAACAAGATCCCGTGGTGATGACTGTCAATGGTGTGGATGTGCCCCGCTCTGAGTTTGAATACTCATTCAACAAGAACAATAGCGACGGCGTGATTGACAAGAAGTCGGTAGATGAATATGTGGACTTGTTTGTCAATTACAAACTGAAAGTGGCTGCTGCAATGGACGAGAAGTTGGATACCTTGTCCTCCTTCAAGCAGGAGTTTGCCATGTATCGTGACCAGCAGGTGCGCCCCACCTTGGTAACTGATGCCGAAGTGCTGGCAGAAGCCCGGAAAGCTTATGACCGCACGAAAGAGGCTATCGGACCTCGTGGGCTGATCCTGCCTGCCCATATCTTCCTCCGTCTGTCGACAAAGGCTACAGCACAGGAGCAGGAGAAGGTGAGGCAGCGTGCAGACTCTGTGTGGCGTGCCCTGAAGGCTGGTGCCGACTTCGCGGAACTGGCTGGCAAGGTGTCGCAGATGTCGCGCACGGCTTCACGTGGCGGCACCATCGGATGGATGCAGCCAAACCAGACCTATCCGGAGTTTGAGGATGCAGCCTATGCACTCCAGCCAGGAGAATTTAGTCAGCCAGTACTGACCCCCGACGGCTATCATATCATCCTGATGAAAGAGCGCAAGCAGTTGGAGCCCTTTGAGCAGCTGAAGGATATGATTGTTCGTTCCTTCGAGCAGCAGGGTATCAGAAACGCCATTGCCGATCAGAAAGTAGGGCAGTTGGTAGACGACTCGCAGGGTAAGCTGACAAAGGATCAGCTGATGAGCAAACGTGCGGATTCGTTGGCAGCCGTTGACCCCGAAGCAAGATATCTGATTCAGGAATACCACGACGGCTTGTTGCTCTATGAGATCAGCAACCGTCAGGTGTGGGAACGTGCCGCAAAGGACGAGGCAGGACTGAAGGCATGGTTTGACACCCACAAGAAGAACTATTCGTGGTCGGAATCCCATTATAAGGGTATCGCCTACCACGTAAAGGACAAGGCCGACGTGAAGGCCGTGAAGAAATGTCTGAAGGGACTGCCCTTTGAACAGTGGGCAGAAGTGTTGCGCACCACCTTCAATCCGGACACCATCGTTCGTATCCGTGTGGAAAAAGGTCTGTTCAAGCCAGGTGACAACGGAACGATAGACCGCATGGTGTTTAAGATCCGGAATACGAAGACGGATGCCGCTAATGCCAACTATCCGATTGAGGCCGTGTACGGCAAGAAACTGAAGAAGCGCCCTGAAGACTATACGGATGTGCGCTCCCAAGTGGTGGCTGACTATCAGGACTATCTGGAGAAGGAGTGGATTGCTTCGCTGCGCCGCCGTTATCCTGTGAAGATTAATAAGGAAGTATTGAAAACTGTAAACCAGCATTAATGAATATCTTTAAGAAGACCATACCGTTTGCGATTGTTGCCATTCCTCTGTTGGGAATGGCTTCAGCTAGTATGCCTGCTCATCCCGCCTATCCCGAAATGACTGCTCAGGCTGATTCTGACTCTGTTTCCATGGGAACGGTCATCGATGAGGTGATCTGGGTTGTCGGTGATGAGGCAATCCTGAAGTCGGACGTTGAACAGATGCGTATGCAGGCTGCGATGGAAGGTGTGAAATGGAGCGGGAACCCCGACTGTACGATTCCGGAGCAGATAGCCGTCCAGAAACTGTTCAAGCATCAGGCCATCATCGATAGTATCGAGGTGACGGATGCGGATGTGGCACAGGAGGTGGAACAGCAGATTAACTACTGGCTGGAGATGGTCGACGGTTCGCGTGAGCGTCTTGAGGAATATAAGCACCAGCCCCTGTCGCAGATCCGTAATGACCTGCGTGACGAGATGAAGGATCGCCAGATGGTGCAGAAGATGAAGATGAAGCTCGTTGAGGACATCGCTGTGACTCCTGCTGAGGTGCGCCGTTATTTCAAGGATATGCCTCAGGACAGTATCCCCTTCGTGCCTACGGAGGTGGAGGTACAGATAATCCAGCGGACACCCGTAGTGGAACAGGAGGAACTGAACCGTGTGAAGAATGAGCTCCGCGAGTATACAGAGCGCGTCAACAAAGGTGAGGCCAGTTTCCAGACCTTGGCCAGACTTTATTCTGAGGATCCAGGTACGGCACGTCGTGGTGGTGAACTTGGATTGACGGGTCGCGGAACCCTTGATCCTGCTTTTGCGACGGTAGCCTTCAACCTGACAGATCCTAAGAAAGTCTCGAAGATTGTGGAGTCGGAGTTCGGCTTCCATATCATTCAGTTGATTGAGAAGCGCGGTGAGAAAGTCAATGTCCGCCATATCCTCCGTAAGCCTGTCGTCTCTCAGGATGCCATAGATAAGACATTGGTACGATTAGACTCGATAGCCGATGATCTCCGTGCAGAGAAATATACCTTCGAGCAGGCTGCCCCATTATTGTCGGATGATAAGGATACCCGTAACAGTAAAGGACTGCTCTCTACGAACATGCAGACGGGTCGCATCTCTTCGAGATTCCGCATGCAGGATCTGCCGCCTGAGATTGCAAAAGCCGTTGACACTTTACAGGTAGGTGAAATTTCCAAGGCCTTCCAGATGATCAACCAGCGCGGAAAGACGGTCTGTGTGATTGCGAAACTGAAGAACCGTATCAATGGCCATAAGGCAACGATCACCGAGGATTTCCAGGTGCTGAAAGATGTGATTCTCCAGAAACGTCAGAATGAGCGTATCCATCAGTGGGTTGTCGATAAGATCAAGAGTGTCTATACCCATCTGAATGACGACTATAAGGATTGTAATTTCGAGTACGAAGGATGGAATAAGTAGGTGATGTCCAAGTCGAAATACATACTCCTCATATTGCTGGCGGCCTTCTGCCTGGCTCAGGTTGATGCCCAGAAACAGCGCAAGCGTCCTGCACGGAAAGGAAAGGTGGAGGACACGCGTGTCTATCTGGTGCATGCCGACCTCTTGCATTTTGACGAGCGTGTCAATCCCGATGCAACCATCTTGAACGGTAAGGTGCATTTCACCCATCAGGGTGCCCGTCTGTATTGTGACAGTGCCTATTTCTACGAGGGCAGCAACTCCTTCGAGGCTTTCGGTAACGTAAAGATGTATCAGGGTGATACGCTGTCTCTGGTTAGTGAGTATGCCTATTACGATGGTAATGAACAGATGGCAAGGGCACGATATAACGTCGTGCTGAAACATAAGAAGACAACGCTTTACACGGATAGTCTGGATTTTGACCGCATGTACGACAATGCCTACTTCTTCGAAGGCGGAAAGATGGTTGACGGCAATACGACGCTGACATCCGACTGGGGTGAGTACAACACAAAGACCAAGATGTCGGTGTTCAACTACGACGTGAAGATGCGCAGTCCCAAATTCTTTCTGACTACCGATACCCTCTATTACGACACACGTACCTCGATAGCCCATATCGTCGGCCCCTCGAATGTGACATCGGGAGAGAGCCATATCTATTCAGAACAAGGCTATTATGACACGAAGAATGAACGAGCCACTCTGATGAACCGCTCTGTCCTCTCCAACGGTGGTAAGATGATGGTGGGCGACAGTGTCCATTATGATAGTCAGACAGGTATCAGCCAAGCGTTTAGGAATGTGGTCTACGTCGACTCACTGAACAGAAACAAACTGACAGGTAATTATGGCGAGTATTACGAGAATACGGGTTACGCATTGTGTACCGACAGTGCGGTGGCTATTGATTTCTCACAGGGTGACTCACTCTATATGCATGCCGACACTTTCGAGATTGTCACGTTTAATATCGAGACGGATTCCGTCTATCGGAAAATCCATGCCTACCATAAAGTCAGGGCCTACAGAAGAGATGTTCAGGCTGTGTGTGACTCCCTGGTGTACAACTCGCTGGACTCCTGTCTGACATTATATAACGATCCGATTCTCTGGAACAATAATCAGCAGCTGGTAGGTGATCGCGTTGAGGTGTTTATGAAAGACTCCGTGATTGATCATGCCCATATCATCAGTAACTGCTTCTCTATCCAGCAGTTGCGCAGTGATACGTCCTGTTATAATCAGGTGTCATCGAAAGATATGTTTGCCTATTTCGTCGAAGGTAATATCCGTGAGGCCAGGGCAAAGGACAATGTGCAGATAGGCTATTATTTCGAGGAAGGCGATACCATACCTATTATATATAATTATCAGGAAACATCAGAGTTGCGTATGTTCTTGAAGGATCGTAAGTTGGAGAGTGTATGGACGCCCAAGACCAGTGGAACAATGTATCCGCTGAATCAGATTCCTGAAGAACGGAAACGCCTTCCTGGATTTATGTGGTATGACTATGTGCGCCCGCTGAATAGGTATGACATCTTTAACTGGCGTCCCAAGCGACCTGTGACAAATGAGTGATTTGATACATCTTCTTCCTGATAGCGTGGCTAACCAGATAGCAGCTGGTGAGGTCATACAGCGTCCGGCCTCTGTCATTAAGGAGTTGGTAGAAAATTCTGTGGATGCTGGTGCCACGACCATTCACGTAGTAGTGGTCGATGCGGGCAGGACGTCTATACAGGTGATTGATGACGGAAAAGGCATGTCGGAAACGGATGCCCGTCTGTCCTTTGAGCGTCATGCAACCTCCAAAATCAGTCAGGCCGACGACCTCTTTGCGCTCCATACCATGGGCTTTCGTGGTGAAGCATTAGCATCTATTGCAGCTGTAGCGCAGGTGGAATTGTTGACACGACGTGAGGATGACGAGATTGGTACCCGTCTGCTGATAGCGGGATCAAAGGTAACGGCACAAGAGCCTGCTTCCTGTCCGGTGGGCAGCAATTTCAAAGTGGAGAATCTGTTCTTTAATGTTCCTGCACGTCGAAAATTCCTCAAGTCCAATGCGACGGAGTTGAGCAATATATTAGTGGCTTTCGAACGGATTGTCCTGGTTTATCCTGATATTCATTTTGTCTTGCATCATAACGGGACAGAGATCCTGAACCTGAAATCGGGTAGTCTGCGTCAGCGTATCAGCGATGTGTTTGGCAGACAGTATAGTCAGGATCTGCTACCTGTCGACGTGCAGACGGCAATGTGCCGTATCACGGGCTTTGTGGGCAAACCAGAATCAGCCAAGAAGAAAGGCGGACATGACTATTTCTTCGTCAATGGGCGTTTTATGAAACATCCTTATTTCCATAAGGCTGTTCAGAATGCTTATGACCGCTTGGTTCCTGAAGGTATGCAGGTGCCGTATTTCCTCTATTTTGAGGTCGAGCCTGCAGATATCGATGTGAATATCCATCCTACCAAGACTGAGATCAAGTTTGAGAACGAACAGGCAATCTGGCAGATTCTGACGGCTGCTGTTCGCGATGCCCTTGGGAAATTCTGTGAGGTGCCGACTATCGATTTCGATGTGCAGGGCAGTCCTGAAATCCCAATCTTCGATCCAGGAAGTCATGTGGCTCCTCCTCAACCCCAATACAATCCTGACTATAATCCGTTTAAGAAGGATACGACGGCGTCCCAGAACTGGGAGTCTCTTTATGAAGGGCTTGAGAATGGTTCCTCATTCCAGACTATGCCAGAAGAAGGTGATGCGTTTGCTTCGTATGAGTCACAAGATATCCAGGGAACGCCTCAGATGATCTTGTCAGAGAAGTCACCGTCTCACTATCAGTATAAGGGGAAATATCTGATGACAGCAGTCAAGTCTGGCTTGATGATTATTGATCAGTACCGTGCTGATATCCGCATCCTTTATGACCGCTATATGACTCAGATGGACAACCATACTGCCAATACCCAGAAGATCCTTTTCCCGGAAGTGGTACAGTTTGCACCGTCTGACGCTGTAATGCTTGAGAAAATCCTGCCGGAACTGGCTAAAATCGGTTTTGACTTGAGTGATCTTGGCGGCTACAGTTTTGCAATCAATGGTGTACCGGCAGGCATTGAAGGACTGGCTCCTGAACGTCTGCTCCGTCAGCTTGTGGCCGATGCCAGTATGCCTGGAGCTGCTCTTTCCGCACTGAATGCACAAGTGGCATTGAGTCTTGCCCGTCATGCTGCTATCCCTTATGGTCAGATTTTGAGTAATGAGGAGATGGAGAATATCATCAATGAGTTGTTCTCCTGCTCCAATGTCAACTATACTCCTGATGGAAAAGCTATCCTTTGTATCCTTCCGCAGGGAGATATTGAGCATCTTTTAGGGTAGAAAAGTTAAAATATGTCAACAAACGGCAGATTTTTGTTGATATTTTCTTTTGTTTTGGATATTTGCAGTACCTTTGCACCCGCTTACGAAACAAGGGCGTTTAGCTCAGCTGGTTTAGAGCATCTGCCTTACAAGCAGAGGGTCGGCGGTTCGAATCCGTCAACGCCCACCAGAAAAAGGGATGTGCAGTGTTGCGCATCCTTTTTTTGTGATTAATTTTGGATTATATTTGGGAGAACCAAAAAAAAGTATTACTTTTGCAGGGCAAAACGAGTAATATTGAACTGAAAACTAAGTAGTACTTATGATTTGGAATGAAAGTGTAGAGTGCATGGATCGCGAACAACTTCGCGATATCCAGAGCCGTCGTCTGGTTAAGATGGCGGAGTATGTTTATCACAACACCCCTTTCTACCGGAAGAAATTCCAGGAGATGGGTCTTGAGCCGGGCGATATCAAGAGTATTGACGATATCGTGAAGCTCCCGTTTACCAATAAACTCGATTTGCGTGACAACTATCCATTCGGTCTTGCAGCTGTCCCCATGAGTCAGATTGTGCGTATACACGCTTCTTCAGGCACCACTGGAAAGCCTGTAGTCGTGCTTTATACCCGAAAGGATCTTGCGATGTGGGCGGAGGCAATCTCACGTGCTTTTACTGCCTATGGAGCCACGAAGGATGATATCTTCCAGGTGGCTTATGGTTATGGTCTGTTTACTGGAGGCCTTGGTGCCCACGATGGAGCTACGAACATCGGTGCTTCCGTGATTCCTATCTCTTCGGGTAATACGCAGAAACAGATGACGCTGATGCACGACTTCGGTACGACGATACTGTGTTGCACACCTTCGTATGCCATGTTCCTGGGAGAGGCAATGCAGGAGTGTGAATGGCCGCGTGAGGAGTTCAAACTGAAAATCGGTGCCTTTGGTGCAGAGCCGTGGACAGAGAAGATGCGCGTGAAATTGGAACAGTCGTTGGGTATCAAGGCTTACGATATCTACGGACTCTCCGAGATTGCCGGTCCTGGCGTAGGCTATGAGTGCGAGTGCCAGCATGGTACCCATCTCAATGAGGACTATTTCTATCCGGAGATCCTGGATCCGAACACAGGAGAGCCGTTGCCTGAGGGTTCTTTCGGTGAACTGACATTCACCCACCTTACAAAGGAAGGTATGCCGCTGTTGCGCTATCGTACCCATGACCTGACAGCCCTCCACTATGATAAATGTTCGTGCGGGCGCACGCTAGTAAGAATGGATCGCATCCTTGGCCGCTGCGACGATATGCTGATTATCCGTGGTGTGAACGTGTTCCCGTCGCAGATCGAGGATGTTATCTTGAAACTGCCTGAGTATGAGCCTCACTTCCTGTTGACCGTTGACCGTGTGAACAATACTGATACCTCAGAGCTGAAGGTGGAAGTTAAGGAAGAATATTTCACCGACGATATGGGCACGATGGTTGGCCTTCAGAAGAAACTGGAGGCAGAGCTCCGCAGTGTCATCGGCCTTGGCTTCAAGGTGAAACTTGTCGAACCTAAGGGCATCGAGCGCTCTGAAGGCAAGGCTAAGCGAGTGATTGATAAGAGACAACTCTGAAAACCAATAAACGATAAAGAATATGAAAGCAAAACAACTATCCGTATTCCTCGAGAACAAGTCAGGACGACTGACCGAGGTAACTGAGGCCCTTGGGGCTGCTGGCATCAACCTTTCTGCCATGAGTATTGCTGATAACAGTGACTTTGGT
>CACZAY010000037.1 GCA_902779265.1 uncultured Bacteroidales bacterium
AGTTCAGGAATACAGATAGTGATGCCGCTGCTTCTCATCCTTGTCGTTGCCTTTTCTTGCGGAAAGGCAGACCACGAGGAGAGGATTATCAAGTCGGGACACGCCGACAGCGTGCTTTTTGATGTGGGTGTGGAGAAGGACTATGGACGCATGCTCGTGCTTGTCGACAGCTTCGAGGCGGCAGGTGACCTCTCAGCGCTCGATGCCAACCGCTGGAGGGGCGTCGCCTATTACCGCCAGGGACAGTACCGCACGTCGGAGCAGTATTACTGGAAGGCGCTTGAGAGCAAGGCTGAGGGTGACGAAGATATGCTTAGTTATAATAAGGTGGCGCGCCGTCTGTCGGAGTTGCTCTTAGTGAGAGGCGACTACGAGGGATCCCTCCGTGTGGCTATCCCCGCTGTGAAGAAGATGGACCAGACGGGTATAGGTTCCGACATCGACTACGCCATCTTGCTGAACAATATCGGCTGTTGCCAGCTGAACCTCGGACAAGACAAGGAGGCCAACGAGAGTTTCCTTACCGCCCGAGGACATTATGCCAACCGTTGGCAGTCTGACAGCACGGGCCGCGGATTCCAGGAAGCCGTCATCGGAACGGTCTACACGAGTCTGGCCTATATCAATATGCGCCGTTATGCTGAGTCTATCTACTGGATAGACCGTACGGAGATGTTATTAAATATGTATAGGGAGCGTCCTGATGCACGCTCAGAATATTTCGATGAGTATCAGGGTCGTATTGAGATTATGCGGGCCGTTGCCCGTCAGGGACTGGGCCAAAAGGAAGAGGCGGCCAAAGCCTATCAGGCTTTCCTGAAGACGGACTACTCCAAAACCGGTGCAGGACACATCAATGCCAACGAGTATCTTGTGGCGGCCAAGCGTTTTAAGGAGGCAGCTAATAACTACCGCTATCTCGATCAGGTTCTGAGCGATATGGGTATGGAGGCGACACTCGACAACATCCAGCTCTATATGCTGCCCAAGTACATCTCCAATGCCAACGCTGGCCGCAGCGATTCCGCCCTTGTTGCAGGCAAGCGTATTCTGGCCGTCCTTGACTCTGCCATCACTCTCCAGAAGAACAGCACGACGGCTGAGATGGCCACCATCTACGATACTCAGGGGAAAGAGGCCGAGATAGCCCATCAGCAGGCTGATATGGATCGCCAGCGACTCATCAGCGCCCTCGTTGCGTTAGGTTTGGTCATCACGTTCTTCTCGACCTTTATCTTCTTCCGTTATCGTTCTGCGAAACGATTGGAGCATGCTCATACGAAGCTGCAAGAGGCCTATGATAAGTTGGAAGAGACGACGGCAGCCAAGGAACGTATTGAGAGTGAGCTGCGTATCGCAAGGGATATCCAGATGTCGATGGTGCCGAATATCTTCCCTGATCAGGAGGGACTGGACATTTACGCTGTGATTGAGCCTGCGAAGGAGGTGGGAGGCGACCTTTACGGCTATCTACTTATTGGCGACAAACTCTATTTCACCCTCGGCGATGTGTCAGGCAAAGGTGTTCCTGCCTCGCTATTTATGGCTCAGGCCACCAGACTGTTCCGCACGTTGGCCGCTCAGGGTATGATGCCTGCCGAGATTGCCACCCGTATGAATGCCGCCTTGGTGGAGGACAACGAACAGGGTATGTTTGTCACGATGTTCCTCGGACTGGCGGATCTGAAGACGGGGCATCTCGAATTCTGCAATGCAGGGCATAATCCTCCCTTGGTTAAGGACAAGGCAGGCCAATGGAAATTCCTCGATATGGTTCCTAATGCACCTATCGGCATGTGGCCGGGCCTGCAATTTAAAGAGGAGCATGTCGATTCCATCAAGGGAATGCCGTTGATGGTTTATACCGATGGACTGAATGAAGCGGAGGACCGAGAACAGGTTCAGTTCGGCGACGACCGTCTGATTGAATTGCTGAATCACACCACTTTCAAGAATGCCAAAGAGGTCATCGACAAGCTGATGGCCGAAGTGAAGCAGCATCGCAACGGTGCAGCCCCCAACGATGACCTTACGATGATGTGCCTGAAAATCAGTTAAAGCACTCGTTGACACTATGTCAAAAGGTTCGTTGACTGGAGTCAAATTGTTCGTTGACTTAAGTCGACGAATGCGTTGACTGATGTCGACGAACGTTTTATACGGACATAAACATCGGTTTCATCCGAGTTTCCTGTCAGTTTCCTAACGTTATCCTCCGAGTCTTAGCCGTTCAAGTTCAGACCCTGCAGTCACCTTCTTATGAGAACGAAGACCGCAAAAACAATAAATAATCCCCGTTTTCCTTGCTCATTTCAATATAATTGCGTAACTTTGCACTCGATATGCCCATACATATACCTATTAATATATTGGATTTCATCTTCAAGGGGATGATGATCGGGATGATTGCCAGCGCTCCGATGGGACCCGTCGGCATCCTTTGTGTGCAGCGAACACTGAACAAAGGACGTTGGTATGGTATGGCCACAGGTGTGGGTGCTGCCGTCAGCGATATCCTGTATGCCGGCTTCGCAGGTTTCGGTATGTCGTTCGTGATGGACCTGATCAACAACGACGAGAACCGATTCTACCTGCAGATGGGCGGTAGTATTATGCTGTTGTGCTTCGGCCTGTACACTTATAAGAGTGACCCCACGAAGAAGATGCATAAGTCTGGACAACAGAAGGGTACGCTGTGGTATAACACCTGGACGGCGTTCCTCGTGACATTCTCCAACCCGCTGATTATCTTCCTGTTCCTCGCCCTCTATGCCCAGTTCGCTTTTGTGCTGCCAGACCATCCGTTTGAGATGCTCGTGGGCTTTGCCAGTATCGTGGGTGGCGCCTTGTTGTGGTGGTGGGGACTGACTTGGTTGGTGGACCGCATCCGTACGAAGTTCGACACGGCGGGCATCCGCATCATCAATCAGATCATCGGTGTGGCCGTGATCGTTGTCAGTGTGCTCATGTTGCTGGGTCTGACGACGAATCTTATACGATTCTTCTAATGGATAATGGACAATGGATAATGGATAAATGAGGCAGTTATGGCAGAGAATAATATATTGGCTGAAAAGAGTATAGAATTTGCTATCCGAATTGTGAAATGCTATAAGTATTTGACAGAAAAGAAAAATGAACATATTATGTCAAAACAGATCCTCAGGAGTGGAACGAGTATAGGCGCAAATATACACGAGGGAACTCAGGCTCAAAGTCCGGCAGACTTCGTTAGCAAGATGAGTATCGCATTGAAAGAAGCTACAGAAACTTCTTATTGGCTTATTATTCTGTCAAGAACAGACTATTTGGAGAAGACTGCATGCGACTCTCTTAAAAGTGAGTTGGACGAAATCATTAGGATATTAATTTCATCAATTAAAACGACAAAGAAAAACTGGACATAGATTTATCCATTATCCATTGTCCGTTATCCATTAGTTAAGATGATAATCGCAAACGAATTAAGAAAGAAGAATATCGCAGAATATCTGCTGTATATGTGGCAGATAGAGGACACCATACGGGCGTTCGACTGCTCGCTGAGGAGAATCCGCGACGAGTATGTCAGCCGATTTGACTATACGGAGGAACAGAAGGAAGAGGAAATCGACTGGTTCGGGAATCTGATCAGGATGATGAATCAGGAGGGTTGCAGGGAAAAGGGTCACCTTCAGATCAACAAGGTGACGCTGCAGATGCTGATAGAGTTGCATGAACAGCTGTTGCAGTCGCCGAAGTTCCCCTTTTATAACACGGCTTACTACAAGGTGCTGCCGTTTATCGTGGAACTGCGCAACCGTGGGGCAAACAAGGAGGAGAACGAGATCGAGACGTGTTTCAACTCGCTCTACGGCGTGATGCTGCTGCGATTGCGAAAGAAGGACATATCTCCTGAGACGGCCCACGCCGTGAAAGAGATCTCAACCTTCATCGGAATGTTGTCAGATTATTACCATAAAGATAAAGAAGAAGGACTCAAGTTTGAATAGAATGAAGATATTGATTACGGGCTGTAATGGCCAATTGGGAAATGAAATGCAGTTGCTGGAGAAGGAAAATCCCCAGCATACCTATTTTAATACGGACGTGGCCGAGCTGGACATCACCAGCAAGGAGGCCAACAAGTTCTGGGGTGTATGGTTCATCGACCGTGTCATCTTCGAGCCTCACATGGAAACTACAGAAGCTGATAATTAAGACAACGTAGGGCTATGAAAAGGTGGAACGGGCGGAGGTCACGACCCCGACATCGGCCACCCTTCCGAAACTTAAAAAAACAATACAATGAAAAAAGCTATCATATTTGGCATTTCCGCGCTGTTGTCAGCAACGGCATTGGCCGACACCACCATCCAGGGAACCATCCGCGATGCCTACACGCAGGAGCCGCTGGCCGGTGTCTATGTACAGGCCTTCTCAAACAGCAGGATCACTACCATGACCGACTCGACCGGCCAATATACGCTCAAGCTGCCCGACCACGTGAAGAGCCTCCGCGTCTTGCGTGCGGGCTACAACGCCCAGCAGATTCCAGTGGGCAAGCGCGAGACCGGCGTCGATGCCGCACTTTATCCATCGACCTTCAACGACAAGGTAGGCCTTGCCGGCTCGGCCCAGACCTCCCTCTCGGCCAGCGTCAACGACCTGACGAGCGACGTCACGATGGAGGACCAGCTGACCAGCTCGCTGAACGGCCAGATCCGCGCCGTCAACCGTGGTGGTGTGCCCGGCCTGGGCTCCTTCATGCTGCTCAATGGCATCAACTCGCTGTATGTCAACAACCAGCCGCTCGTTGTGCTGGACGGCATCATCCTCGACATGCAGTACAACCGCAGCGTCAAGCACGAGGGCTTCTACAATGATTTGTTGGCCAATGTCTCGGTTGACGACATCGAGAACGTCACCGTCTTGCGCAACGGAACCGCCATCTACGGCGCCAAGGGTGCCAACGGCGTCATCCTCATCGAGACCAAGCGCAGCCACAGCTACGACACCCGAATCGATGTCAACATCTCGGGCGCGTTCGAACAGGTGCCCACACTGCCCGACATGATGAATGCCTCGGAGTTCCGCACCTACGTCTCGGAGATGATTGGTACAACTGGCCTGGGCGTCCAGATGAACGAGTTCTCCTTCCTGCGCGAAGACCCGAACTACTATTATTACCGCGTCTATCACAACAACACCGACTGGAAGAAGGAGGTCTATGACGAGGCCTTCGCCCAGCGCTACAGCATCAACGTACAGGGTGGTGACGATATGGCCGACTACAACATCTCGCTGGGCTATATCAAGAACGAAGCCACGCTGAAGAGGAACGAGATGTCACGCTTCAACCTGCGCATGAACAGTGACCTGAAGCTCACCTCATGGCTCAAGGTCCGTCTCGATGCCAGCTACAGCGACGTAAACCGCAACCTGCGCAACGACGGTGCACCATCGGACATCGACAACGATGCCATCACCGCCCCCAGCTTCCTCTCGCTCATCAAGTCGCCCTTCCTCTCGCCCTATCTGTACGACACCGGCGGCAACCTTTCGGAATATCTGGCCGATGCTGACGACTACCTCTCGCAGCTCTTCAACGGCGAACTGCATCGGGATGAGGGCCGTCTGGCCAATCCGACTGCCATCCTGCACTACGGCAACGGCCGCAACAAGAACAGCTTCGGCAACCGCATGGTCACATTGAGCATCACCCCGACCTTCAGCCTGCGCCACCGTATCACGCTGAGCAACAACTTCAGCTTCGTGCTCTTCAACACCGACGAGGGCAACTACGTCCCGGTTTACGGCGTGCCGACCCGACATATCCGCATCGGCGACGGCGAGAAGACCCGCAACATGAAGAACAAGCTGGAAAGCGCCAGCTCACGCCAGTATCTGTTGGCCAATGACCTGCACATCAACTGGAACTACAAGAAGGATGCCCACAAGCTGAACCTGGACGGCGGCTTCCGCTATGCCGTCAATACCTACCAGGCCAACGGCCTCACGGCCTACAACTCGGGCAACGATGACATCCCGAACCTGAGCAAGGACCTTCAATTCAAGACGATGGACGGTGTGAACGAGAAAATCACCTCGCTCACCTACTATGCCCAGGCCGGCTACAGCTTCGGCGACCGCTATTATCTGGACGCAGCCATGAGCATGGAGGCCAACACCCGCTTCGGCAAGGATGCCGACCACGCGCTGAAGTTGTTCAACGTAGCCTGGGGCCTGTTCCCTTCGGTAAGCGGTTCTTGGGTTATGACCAATGAGGACTGGATGCCAGCCAACCGCTGGCTCAACTACCTGCGCCTCAACCTGGCCTGGGACATGACCGGCAACGACGACGTGGACATCAACGCCTCGCGTACCTACTTCAAGTCGGTCAACCTCGACGACAACACCATCGTGGGTACCATCCTGGGCGGCATCGGCAACACCTCGCTCAAGTGGGAGACCACCAAGCGCCTCTCGTGGGGCACCGAGGCCAACCTGGTTGACAACCGTGTGTCATTGGCCATCAACGCCTATAAGAGCTGGACATCGGATATGCTCTCGATGCAGGCACTCAACTACCTGGTGGGCTTCGACAGCAACTGGAGCAACAAGGGCAAGATGGAGAATGCCGGATTCGACATCAACGTGCAGGGCAAGGTCATCAACACCCGCGACTGGCAGTGGCAGCTGGGCTTCAGCGTCGGCCACTACAAGAACGAGGTGACCGAACTGCCCAGCGGCGACTTCCTGACCGATGCCTACGGCGGCACCATCGCCACCCAGGTGGGTCAGCCTGTAGGCGTCTTCTACGGCTACAAGACCGACGGCGTCTATAGCACTGCGGCCGATGCGAAGGCTGACGGTAAGGCCATCGTACTGCGCACCGGCGAGAAGCGCTACTTCCAGGGCGGTGACATGCGATTCATCGACCAGGACGGCAACGACGTCATCAACGACGATGACCGCGTCATCATCGGCAACCCGAATCCAGACCTCTACGGCAACATCACGTCCCACCTCCAGTGGCGCAAGCTGGCTCTCGACGTCGTCTTCAACTACTCGTTGGGCAACGACATCTACAACTACCAGCGCTCCCTGCTTGAGGCCGGCTCACGCTTCCAGAACCAGACCACGGCCATGCGTGCCCGCTGGTCGAGCGAGGGCCAGCAGACCGACGTGCCGCGCATCAGCTACGGCGACCCGATGGGCAACAGCCGCTTCAGCGACCGCTGGATTGAGGACGGCTCGTTCCTGCGCCTCAAGAATGTCAAGCTGAGCTACTCGTGGGACTTCAACTCGCGCTACCTGCAGGGCATCACCGTCTGGGGCGGCGTGCAGAACATCTTCACGCTGACGAAATACCAGGGCAGCGATCCTGAATTCTCAGGTTCGAACAACATCCTGTTCCAGGGCATCGACCGCGGTCTCCTGCCCACCAGCCGCAACTTCAGCGCAGGTGTGAAGATTAACCTCTAAAAGTAAAAAAGGGAAGTCAAAAGGGAGTAAAAGGGTAGTGAAAGGGACGATACCAACGTCTGTCAACCCTTTTCCCTCTTTTGCGACAAACCGAAGCAAACGTCCTTTTTACTCCCCTTTTACTCCTCTTTTACTCCGTTTATAAACCCTTCATTAACTATGAAAAAGATACTTTACGGCACGTTGCTTTCGACCGTCGCATTGGCCACAATCATGACCTCGACATCGTGCGAAGATATGCTCAAGCCGGAGTCGGACATCGTGCTCTATCCCGAGGACAACCAGCTCGACACGCCCTATGACACCGTCTATTCGACCATAGGCATCGCCCACCTGATGCTCAAGGTGCTGGACCGCACCAACCTCCTGGGCGAAGTGCGCGCCGACCTCTCCACGCTCACCCCGAGCGCATCGAAAGACCTGCAGGAGCTTGCGGCCAATGACGTTAGCCTCACCAACGTCTATAACAACCCGCAGGACTATTACAAGATCATCAACAACTGCAATTACTTTATTGCCAATGCCGACTCCACGCTCAAGAAGAACGGTGTGAAGGTCTTCGAGCGCGAGCTGGCCACCGTACGCGGCTGGCGCGCCTGGACCTACCTGCAGCTGGTCCTCAACTACGGCGAGATTCCCTTCTACCTCGACTTCCTCGACAACCAGCTGGCCGCCGAGGAGATCATGAAGCAGCCCAAGCTGGGCATCAAGGAGGTGTGCGCCGAGCTGATTGCCGACATCGAGCCATGCGTCGGTGTCCTGCCCACAACCTACCTGAACCGCCGCGTCCAGTTCCCGCCCAAGCTCCTCCTGGGTGAGCTGAACCTCTGGGCCGGCAACTACGCCGAGGCAGCCAAGTGGTATCACGACTATGTGACCGATGTGGACTATCCGCTCCCCGTCGAATACAGCTTCTGCCGCCGCGAATTTACAAGTACTGGCAGGACCGAAAGTGCAGGTTACAGCACCCTTAACACCCAAAACCTCTATCTGGCCTACGACAGCGACGATTTCTACGGCGGCACAGTGTCAGACCTGCCCAACCTCTACAACTCGACCATCGCCAACAAAAACTGCTTCGAGATCACCTACTCCGAGTCGGCCCTCCAGCGCAGCGAGTCACAACACTGCGTTGTGGTCAGAATCAACGAAGACCTGTCGCGCGACACCCTCGAGTGGGTCAACGACTGGAATGAGCGCCTGTGGAACGGTGACCTGCGCCTGAAGTCCGAAATCGCGCTGGACTATACATCGACCGTCGAGGAGGGCTTCGGCCACAACATACAGGAGATCTACTCCAAGATCGATTCCAGGAGATTGATGTTATACCGCACCAGCGTGGTCTATCTGCACTTCGCCGAGGCGCTGAACCGTGCCGGATTCCCGACCGCCGCCTTCGCCGTGCTGAAATACGGCCTGTGTGAAGACAACACCACCAACCGCGCCAGCGGCAACCCGATTGCGGCCGATGAGGTGGAACGCGCCGGTGACCTGCTCTATTTCGACCCCGCCATCTTCAAGGGCATGGATTACACCACCTACGTCTCTAATTCGACCGGTACTATATCATCGAGCCTGCGCGAGGCCAACACCGTCGGCATCCACTGCTATGGCGGCACTGCGGCCGATGCCGACACGACCTACAACATTCCGGCCCTGCCATCGGCCATAGACACCACCCTCTGGGTCGAAGACAAGATCATCGAAGAGCTCGCCCTGGAGACCATCTTCGAGGGACAGCGATTCTACGACCTGATGCGCGTCGCCCTGCGTCGTGACGACAACAGTTTCTTGGCCAATGCCGTTGCCTCGCGTGACGGTGGTCCGGCCAACCTCAACTCCGCCATGCAGAGCCGCATGATGGACCGCAAGAACTGGTACCTGCCATTGAAGTGAAGAAAAAATGAAAATAAGTTGTGTTTTATATAGTTTCGTGATGTAATGGGACGGCCACTCCGTGAAGGAGCGGCCGTCCTTCTTTTGTTTCAAAATTCATCTAAACCACACTATCCGGAACATATGGTCCGCACAATGTATCATTTTTTTCCGATGTATCAAAAACGAAAGAACTTGTTACAAATTAGCACGTCTATTTGCAGATTTGCACCTATCTTTGCCCCGTTCAATCCCAAGAATGTGACACACAAGAATACATTTTCTTATATCAAAACACCTATTTAATAATCTCTAATTCTAACAGTCATGAAAAAAGTTCTACTTTCATTGGCCGCTGTTGGTGCGACAATGTCCGCCAACGCACAATTGTTGAACTACGGTTTCGAGACTTCCGACATCTTGCCAGGCCAGCTGGTCAGCGAGAACTGGTCGGACGAAAAGTTCCAAAACTGTACGTTCGAGTTAAACCAGGAAGGCTCCGGTATCAACGGCAGCAACTCATTGTGGGTTAACACCGACGTTACCGCCAACCCATGGGAACGCGTCATTGCATTCACCAACACGGGCGTCGCCGAAAACCAGTCTTACCGCATCTCTCTCTGGGTCAAGGGTGAGGGCGAATTCAATGTCGCCTTGCTGAAGGGCTGCTTCAACCACGACCTGGCTCTCCAGGGCGGCAACGGCAGCAGCTACGTTGACCAGACCAAGGCCTTCACGGCCAAAGATGCCGGCGAGTTCGTCCGCTTCTCTTACGTCGTGTGGTCTCCATCACGCGATGTCATGTCGGCCAAGAAGAGCGACTTCAAGGACGACGAATATTGGAACCAGGACTTCCTGCGTCTCGCCTTCACCGGCATCGGCAGCTATACTGTCGATGACATCAAGATCGAGGAATCGACCGTCCAGAACATTGCATTCAACGAGGACGTCATCCGCGTTGATTTCGGTTATCAGACCAACGCCGCCGACCTCGAAAAGGCAGCTGGCACTGCAGTCGTACTTGACAAGAGCATTGTGACCGTTAAGGTCGATGGCGAGCCTGTCGAGGTAAGCTCAGTCGAAATCAAGGACGGTGGCCAGTTCTACATCTTCCTCGAGGCTCCATTGGCCCAGGATGCCGTTGTCAGCGTCAGCTTCACCAACCCTGGCGACCTGAAGTATTCGACCAACGTAGCTCCAGAGAGCTGGACCAATCCTAACGCAGCTGTTTACAACTTCGAGGACGAAGCCGCTTATTTCGACGGCGAGCTCGTAGCCACCTCAGTTGAATGGGAAGAGGCCTCGTTGGTCAGCGCCAATCCAGACAACGACTCGTTCGAGTGGACCGGTGACATCAACACCTTCTCGTTCACCTTCAACAAGGCCGTCTGGACCAACGACGAAGAGAACGGCGCTCCTACCGCTCTCCTGACTGGTCCTGGCTTGGGTGCAGGTGAGGAACTGGCTGTTGTGGCCAATGAAAATGCCGACAACACCATCACCTTCAAGCGTACCGGTTCTGAACCTTTGGCTGATGGTATGTACTCCATCTCGGTGGACAACGTGTCGAACGTCAACCACACGCCAACCACCACTCCATTCACCATCACATTCGAGGTAGGTCTCGTTGAAATGGGCGATATTGAATATACAGACTATTCAAGCATCTGGATGGAGGGTGATTTCCAAGCTCCACAACCGACCAACGGCTGGATTTCTTACTTCAACGGTGAGGAGAACACAACCAATGCCAACCGTGTAGGCAACTTCATCACCAACGAGAAGGGTGTCGGCTTCTACTTCTGCCAGCGTGATGGTTCTGTAGCTGCCAAGCTGACCCTCGGCGAGAAGGAGGATGCTCCATTCACTTTGCCCGCAGGTAATGTCCAGATTACATTCTTCAGCACCAAGTGGCAGGGCGCAGGCGGCACCTATTCATACAAGCTCGTCAAGAAGGATAATCCGGAGGAGGTAGTAGCTTCTGGCGACATCGCTTCGGAAGGCAACATCGCCAACTTCGGCGAAGCTGCAGCCTCTATCTCTGGTGCCGCTGTCAAGATTCCTAATATGGCAGCTGGTGACTATATTCTCACTCTCGAGACTGCCGCAAGCTGGAGTGGTACCATCTTCTTTGGCATCGATGTCAAGACCTATAAAGAGTCAGGTCCTAAAGTTGATCCAGATATCATTATCAACGAGTCATTCGCCAGCGTAGAGAACGGCAAGGTTCCAGCTGCAGGTACAGGTTGGGCTGTCTATGACAACAACAACCTCGGTGCAAAGGGTCAGTCTCAGAGCGGCCGCAACCGTATGATGAGCACCGGTTCATGCACTAACCTCTCAATTGGTTTCTACAACCGTTGCTTCGGTGAAGCTACAGCTTATTACATGACCTATGGCGAGCCAGCTCCTGATGGTCAGGAGGAGCCAGAGCCAGAGCTCATCCTGGAGAACGCCAAGTATTCATTCTCGTGGTATGCCGTCAACTGGAAGGGTGCCAAGCAGACCTACTACTTCCAGCTCATCAATGCCGAGACCAAAGAGGTTGAGTACGAGATGACGCCAGTTGAGGTCACTGCAAGTGTAGAAGGTGGCTCTCAGAGTGCAGAGGCTGTCCAGATCCAGTTCAACTACGTTCCACAGGGTGGCAAGTACATCATGAAGTGGTGGATGACCGGTGAGGCTATCATTGGTAAGATCCGCGTCGAGAAGATGGGTTCACTTGCCGTATTCTGGAAGAACAAGCTCATCAACGACGGTCTGGAGATTGCCAAGGCCGAGCGTGAGAATGCAAATGCCGAAGAGTACGCAGGTACCACTCGTGACAACCTTGACGCTGCCATTGCCAAGAACTCCGCCCCAAGCGAAAACGGCTACCACACTCCTGCCGATTACCAGGCTGGTATCGACGAGTGTCTCGCTGCTACCAAGGCCATGGCTGCCCGTCGTGATGCTATTGCGAAGTTCAAGACCGACATCGTGAAGCTGGCCGATGCATTGGCCGGAATCGATGCCAAGTACGAGAAGCTCGAGATTATCCCACAATACAAGGAACTCGTAGCCCAGTATGCTGAGGTTGATCCTTCAACCCTCGAGGATGAAGTGCTCCTCCCAGTCCAGGCCAAGATTACCACTGGCGTAACCGCAGTCAAGGACGTCATCGATGCAGTAAACAATCTGATCACCAAGCAGATCCAGAACCTGCTCGCAGGCATCAGCGTCTATGGCAGCAAGCTTGACGATGAGTTCTCATTGGCCTTGATCAGCCAGGGCGAACAGACCCTCACCGACGATCAGAATGTGGCCAATGCTCTCCAGCAGCTCCTCACCGGTTGCATCTATGACAGCATCGCCAACGGCTACAACTTCACCACCTATGACGCAGAGTCAGATTTGTCATTCCCCGACAGCATCGACATCACCGGCTACATCGCCAACGACATGTTCTACACTGTCAACTCGCAGAAGAACTATATGGGTCCTGAGGCCAACGCTACATTCCCAGGCTGGAATATCACCGAAGGTCAGGTCAGCAACGTATGGTGGTGGGAGAATGCTCTCGTCATCAACGAGAACAAGCCAGCTGTCAACGCTTCACTCCGCAACGTCGGCGGCAACGCATTCAAGGTCAACCAGGAGCTCAACAACCTCCCTGCAGGTGTTTACACCATGGTCATGAAGACGGCAGACTGCTCTAACGTCGCTGATGTAAGCCAGACCTACACCAAGAAGGACGAGACCCTCCCATGGTCAACCTCGGAGGTTTATGCCCAGGTCGGTGAGAACGTTGCATCTGTAGAGGCCAACTATGGCTCAGGTCAGGTTTGGCGTAACGCTTCCGACACCTACTTGCCTAACATTCAGGGTACTGTAGCAGCTGGCGAGAACACCGTTGCAATGACCATTGGCGCCAACATGAACTGCACCAATGACGCTGCCCAGGTAGATGACACCAAGCTCTACATGACCGCCAAGATCGAGGGCTTCGACTACCGTGCTGCAGCCGATGCAATCTTCAACAACCTCAAGACCGGCGTGAAGGCCGTAGAGCGCACCGATGCTCCTGTCGCTGTCCGCTACTACAACCTCGCAGGTCAGACAAGCGCTGCCCAGCAGGGCGTCAACATCAAGGTTGAGCGCTACTCTGACGGCTACACCGTAGTCAAGAAGGTCATCGTTAAGTAACGAACCATCAACTCAATTAGACCCGGCCGGAATTTTGGTCCGGCTGGGTCTTTTTTTTCTTTTTTCAATATCCAGGAATTATCTCACTTATCCGTTTTTGTGTCCAATGTCCATTCCGGCCCAATCGGGCTATAAAAACTGGAAGCGAATGCCATTGGCCAAAGAAAAAACTAAAAACTATCAAATCAAAATGACACGTCTTTTCGCCCACATCGCCATCTTCATGCTGTGTTGCGCCTCGGTACGCGCCGCACAGCCGTTCGTTTCGTTCCAGCCGCGCGAGGCTGCCACATCGGCCACAACAGGCCACGTCCAGGTTGACGATGCAGACTATGCCGGCGTGAAGCGTGCCGCACGTACTCTGGTGGCCGATATGCAGGCTGCCTGCGGTCGCGAACTGAAGGTCACCGTCGGCTCGTTGGACAAGAGCCGGACCATCCAGCAGCTGGTCAAAAACAAGACCATCGATGGCAAGGAACTGAAGGGGAAAACTGAAAAATACATCATCCGCGTGGACGGCGACGGCTCAATCATCATCGCCGGCAGCGACAAGCGCGGAACCATCTACGGCATCTACGAACTGAGCCGCCAGCTGGGCGTCAATGCCTGGTCGTGGTGGGCCGACATGCCGGTCGTCAAACATGACTCCATCTACCTCATTGCAGGTCAATATACCGACGGCGAACCCGTCGTCCGCTATCGTGGCATCTTCCTCAACGACGAGGCTCCGTGCCTCTCCAACTGGGTGAGGGAGAAGTTCCCCGACAGCGAATGTCCATCGGCCAACCCCCAACTGGCCCACGGCTTCAACAGCCACTTCTACGAGCGCGTCTTCGAGCTGCTCCAGCGTCTGAAGGCCAACTACATGTGGCCGGCCATGTGGGGCAACGCCTTCTATGCCGACGACAGCCAGAACTCCGCATTGGCCGACGAGATGGGCATCATCATGGGCACGTCGCACCATGAGCCGATGGCGCGCAACCACCAGGAATGGGCTCGCCACCGCCGCGAGAACGGTCCGTGGGACTACGTGACTAACCAGAAGGTGATCGATGACTTCTTCCGCGAGGGCATCCGCCGCGCCAAGGGCAATGAGGACATCATCACCATCGGTATGCGTGGCGACGGCGACGCTGCGATGGGCGGCAAGGAGGGCCACGACGACGAGTTCGAGCGCAACGACCAATACTACATCAAGCTATACGAAAAAATCTTCCGCAACCAGCGCCAGATCATCAAGGAGGAGACCGGCCGCGCGCCTGAAAAGCGCGTGCAGCTGTGGGCTCTCTACAAGGAGGTGCAGCGCTACTACGACCTCGGTCTGACCGTGCCGGAGGATGTCATCATCCTCTTGTGCGACGACAACTGGGGCAACATCCGCCGCGTGCCGACTGTGGCGCACAAGGGCGGCTACGGCATGTACTACCACGTCGATTACGTGGGTGCGCCGCGCAACACGAAGTGGGCCAACGTCACTCCGGCCGCCCACCTGTGGGAGCAGATGCAGCTCTGCTGCCAGTACGGCATCGACAAGCTCTGGATTCTCAACGTGGGCGACCTCAAGCCGATGGAATATCCCATCCAGCTCTTCCTCGACATGGCGTGGAACCCGGCCGCATTTGCCGACCCGAAGAGCATCGGCCAACACACCGAGCAGTTCTGCAACAACATCTTTGCCAACGATTCGGCCCTGCTCGGCGAGGGCTTCGGCCGCGAGGCTGCCCGCCTGCTGACGCGCTACACCACGTTCAACGGCCGCTGTACGCCCGAGATGCTCACTTCGCGCACCTACAACCTCGCGTCGGGCGAGTGGCAGCGTGTGTCGGACGAATACAGCGCATTGGCCAACGATGCCGTCACGCTCTACGACCTGCTCAACTCACGCCAGCCCAATGCGGCATGGGGCAAGTCGGCCTACGAACAGCTGCTGCTCTATCCGATCCAGTCGATGGCCAATGTCTATGCGATGTACTACGCGCAGGCTCGTGGCGACCAGCAGGCCGTCAACCGCTACTTTGAGCGCGACTCGCTGCTCACCGTCTTCTACCACAACATCAACGGCGGCAAGTGGAACCACCTGATGCGCCAGATGCACATCGGCTACCGCTCGTGGAACGACCTGCCGCGCAATGTCCGTCCGCAAGTGCGGCCGACCGACCGCCGTGCCGATGCACCTCAGGAACAGCCGGCCATGCGTCCCGAATCGGTCACCAACGGCGGCCATATCTATCGCCACGGTGACGGCCACGTAGTCATCGAGGCCGAACACTACGCGAGCAGCATTGCGGCCGATGGTGCACAGTGGCTCACCATCCCGAACTACGGACGCACCCTGAGCGGCGTGGCCCATTGGCCATACACCACATCGGCCGTCGGTGCATCGCTCACCTACCGTTTCACTCTGCCGCAGGGCGTGACCGAGGCGAAGGTGCACGTCATCACCAACTCGACACTGCCGTTCCTGCGCCGCGAGGGTCATCGCTACATGGTCTCGGCCGATGGACAAGCTCCCGTCGAGGTGAACTACAACAGCGACCTGACGGAGGACAACCAATGGCACATGTACGACGTGGTCGCCACACGCATCATCGACAAGACGGTGTCCATCACGTTCAACGCTTCGGCCGATGTCCATACGCTCACCATCAGTCCCATCGACCCGGGTCTGGTACTGGAGCGCGTGGTTGTAGAGTTTTAACGGCACATATAGACCCTCCCCCCAGCCCCATACCCCTCGCAAAAGCTCGTCTTCTCGCTGAACGATTATCAATCGTTCTATGCGCTGCGAGGACCCGTTATGTAGGGAGGGGGAGTATATACGGGAATTGGGCTATATTTCCTCGCGCGCGGTCTCTCTACGTGGCGGACAACAATATTTTCCGTGTCTTCCGTTCTTTCCGTGAATTCCGTGGTTGAAACACATTGGCCATGAAAAAAATTTCGTGTTTTTCGTACCTTTCGTGGTTAAAATAACAATTTCCGTGGTTAAAACCATTGGCCAAAAAACAGAATAAAAATCTAAATCATAAATACATAAACTTGAAAAAAATGGCAAACGAAAACGAAAACAAGGGCTTCTACAAGCTCTCTTGGCTGCAACGCATCGGCTTCGGCTCGGGCGACTTGGCCCAGAACCTTATCTTCCAGACTGTAGCATGTTACTTGATGCTCTACCTCACTACGGTGCTGAAAATCAATCCGGCATTCGTGAGTGGACTGATTCTCGCCGTGCGACTCATCGACTGCTTCTGGAGTCCTGTGGTCGGCAAATATATCGACAACCGCAACCCCAAACTGGGCAAATATCGCACTTACCTGCTCTATGGCGGCATCCCGCTCACCGTCGCTGCCTGTCTGCTGATGCTTCCGCAGGTGGCTGAATGGTCGATGCCGATGAAGATGGTCTATGCTACGGTCAGCTACACGCTGTTGAGCATGATCTATTCGGTGGTCAACATCCCTTACGGCTCAATCATGGCGAGCATGACGCGCGACAACGACGAGGTGCTCATCCTGACCTCTACGCGAATGGTGTGCGCCAACATCGGACAGATCGTCGTTCAGGCTGGTTTCCCCATCGGCCTTGCCATGTGTGTCCACGCCGCCATCAACTGGGATCAGGCCG
>CACZAY010000038.1 GCA_902779265.1 uncultured Bacteroidales bacterium
GGCCTGGGCAAGGCCACCGGAATCGGCCGGGACACAAGAGACTCGGAAAACCCACAGGATGTAGCAGAGCAGCATCATGCGTGCCGGCGACTGCCACATGAATTTCACATCGGTGAACAAGTCTTTAAATATCGAAAGGAAAGAACCCATGGCCTATAACTTGAATATTTTTCCCCAATCGTAGCCATCCTCGCTGCTGAATGTCTGCTGGAGGAATCGGCCAATGACACGGCATGCATAGGCCGCAATCACCATAAGGACAAACAGGATGAAGAGGTTGAGCGGGAACAGATGGTTCAACGCCGTCGTCCGCACACATGGCTGCACGAGATATATCTCCAGACAAAGCCCGCCAATGAACGTCACCGCACGGCCCCAAGTGCGATTTTCGACGATTTTCATGGCCAATGAGGTCCGACAAAGCAAAAAAGTCGCGTAGCAGATGGCCAACAAAGGCAACAGGCTGAAAATCTGTAACCAACTCCATTCAGGATTGTGCGAGCAGAACAATTGCATGCCGTAAAAGACTGCGACACAAGCCACTACGCGAACAAGAGCCATCGGCCACGACTCAATCTTCCGGCCGATGCCTGCCGCCTCGCGTTTTCCGACGTGTGCCCCCATCAGGAATGCGGGGAAGAAAAGCAGCCACTTCAAGTAATTCCAGTGATAGACCCAGATGCCGTTGGCCGGAACAGTGGTGAACAACAACGAGCGCCACGGCTCACCCTGCGCCCTCAGCGAATCGCGCATCGGATTGAAAAACTGCGAATACCACACTGCAATGAGCACGGCCGATGCCACATAAGGCACCCACAGACGGTCGGACGCCCAACGCCGGATGGCGTAAAAAATCACGTAGTAGATCATGATGCAGCTCACGAACCAGCCCGCGCCAACCGTCAGCAGATCGCCCAGCCGCATGTCGTACGACCATACAAGCCACGACATCAGACCGAAGGCCAGAACCGACGGATAGATGCGCCGGATGCGCCGCTTGTACCACTCGTCAAATCGGCCGAAACGCCCCAGAAACAGCGTGTAGCCCGAGCAGAAGAAGAACAACGCATCGCCGATGGCTCCACCCGTGGCAAATTCGCGGAAGCTGACATACTGCTCCTTGAAATGGCTGTTCACGATGAGCAAGACGGCCACAAACTTCAGCAGTTCGATTGACGGATTATGATGTTTCACCGGACTCATTGCAACACAATTTTCAACAGCCGAAGCACGATGGCCGACACGCCTCGATACTTCCGGAAATATAACATACGGCTTTCATTCTCAATCCGTTCACGGTTCGGATTCGACTTCGTACTGCTGCCTTCGTAGTGGACAACGCTGCACGTTGCGTCGAAGTACATCCGTCGGCCAATCGCCCGGAACTTTTCGGCCAGAATCGGCTCCTCGAAGTAGAGGAAAGTGCCCTCGTCGAACATTCCAACGCGCTGGAAAGCCTCGGCATCGACCAGCATGAACGAGCCCTGCACCCAATATGTGTAGCGCGATTGCGGTGTTTCGTCGGCCGATGCGTCAGCCACGCCCTGCCTGCGCCGCAAAAAAGAGAAGAGCCGCCAGCCGATGAGCCGCCACGGTGAGATGTAGCGGTCGTGAGGCGACTGGTCACGGCCGTCCAGCCCGACAATCCGTGGGCCGATGGCAGCCACATCGTCATGCCGCTGCATCGTGTCGGCAAGCCGTTCCAGGATGTCGGCATCGCGGATTTCGATGTCATCGTTCGTAAACAGGAAATGCGAAAATTCGCCACGCTGCAACAACGTGCGGACACCCAGATTATTGCCGCGTGCGTAGCCCAAATTCTCGGCCGATGCGACGACGTCGCTCTCCGCAATGCCACAAGCCTCGGCCAGCGCACGTCCCTCCTCGACCGATGCCGCATTGGCCACAACGACCAAATCGTGCGGACAAGTGAGCCGCGACAACTCTTCACGCACGTAGCGCGCCGTCATCGCCGCATTCTTGTACGATACGACAACGATTCCTATCTTCGTCATTTTCATTTTCTTACATACTTGACGACAATCATCGCCAATGGCAACGGCAGACGCGCCACAAGCCAGGCTCGGAACTTCAAGACGACGTTCCACGACGGATAGCGCCAAATGGCCGATGCCGCCTCGGGGAAGGTCTCGCGCCACATCACAATGTTCTCCCGCGATGGGAAACGCATCAAGACCTCCGTGGCATTAAGTTTCAGGAATTCAATCAGTTCCTTGCTTTCAGAGGCGTAGCCATTGGACACAAAAAATTGTTCCAGACGGCGCACGGCCTCGCACGAATCGGTCACTTTCCGCATCAAAAATCGCGTAGTGACGCTGCCTTCATTCACGTAGTAGTTGTAGAGGCAATCGGACAGAAAAACCGTCTTGGCCGACCGCAACCGCATCGGAATGAGCGTGCAGCTGTCCTCCCACATTGACAGGCCGTCGCCCAAATGGAGGTTTTCAGTCAAGAAGAACTCGCGTCGGATTATCTTGTTGCACAATGCGCCATATTCGCGGCCGAAGTGGGTGAACGACATAATTGTCGCAAGGTCGTCCGATGCCTTGTCAAACTGGAATTTCGTCACTTTCTGGCCGATGATTTCGTTGTATCCACAAGCCACGATGTCGGCTTTCTGGCCAATGGCAGCGTCGTACAGACGTTCGTACATGTTCGGCTCAACCCAATCGTCACTGTCGCAGAAACCGAGATAATCACCCGTGGCCAATGCTATTCCCCTTGCACGCGCCGCCGACACCCCGCTGTTTTGCGGCATACTGACAATCAGCACGTTACGCTCTTGATATCGGCCGACGACACCGCGCAACAAATCGACGCTGGCATCGCCGCCGCAGTCATCGACAAAGATGAACTGGATGGAATCGAGCGTCTGCCGCAACAACGAATCGGCGCATTTTTCGATGAACGGCTCAACGCGATAGACGGGGACGATGACCGACACCTTCGGCCGTTGTTCAAGACTCATAGATCAGTATTGTAATTTTCGTGTCCGCCCCTTCAGCCGGATCCACTTGAAGAGGAAGCGGTAGGCATGGACGTAGAGCCAATAAGCCGCGTAGCAGTCGAAGAAACGCAGGTGCTTGGCCTCGGAATATCGGCGCACGGCCGGATGTTCAACGTAGTAGTTGTGTACGATGTCGTATTCGGCGCGTGTGAACGGCACTTCGGGTGCAAAGAAACGGGTCAGTTTGCCGATATACTGCTTCGACTGCGCCATCTGCCAAACCTCATCGTTCCACGGTTTCAGGCAATCTTCGAGCAGCGTCCCGGCCTGTCGGTTCACGCCATCGGACAAGATGGAATTGCCGACAATCGACTCGGAATTCACGTAGTAAACGTGCGACGGTTCATCGACCACAAGCACGCGCATCACGTTGGGCGCAATCATCATGTTGGCAAACCAGTCTTCACCGAAACTGATGCCTGCATCGGATATGGAACGGAAGACATCGGCCGTGAAAACCGACTTGCGGTAGATGCCGCTGTGCAGATAGGGATGAATCAGGTTATAGTTCATCCGCTCGGCATAGGCCACACTGCCCTCAATCTCGCCAGCATTGATCGGGTACGACTCCAGCCACTGCGAGTGTCCGTCACTGCGGCAGGGGCGCGTCTTCACGACATCGTAGTCGCCGCCCATCATCGCACGATGCAGCATTGCCAACGCTCCGGGCAACAGCCAGTCGTCAGAATCGAGGAAGACGACAAACTCGCCGCGTGCGACCTCAAATCCGGCCAAACGCGCCGATGGCAGTCCGCCGTTCGCCTTGTGAACGACCTTGATGCGCGGGTCTTTGGCCGATGCCTCATCGCAAATGTCCGGGCAACGGTCGGGCGAGCCATCATCGACCAGAATCAGCTCATAGTCGGTGAAATCCTGCGACAGGACGGAGTCGATACAACGCTGCAAATACGGCTCGACGTTGTAGATCGGGACGAGGATGGAAATGGAAACAGACATAACTAATCCCGTTTAGTTCTCACCGAAAAAAGATCGAATCTCTTCCAATATCATTGGAATTCTCGCGCACCATACGCCCCTCTCCTTGGCTATCTGATAGTTCCTATCGACCAACTCTTGATAATCCGACAAATGGACATATATTTCTGCCAATTGTTTTTCGGGATTTGTCCAATCGACCTCCACTACCGGATTATAACCCATTATTTCGACCAATTCCTTCGGAGCCCGTCCTAACATCAAACATCTGGACAACATGGATTCCCAATAGCGTTCTGTCAAGGTCTCAATTTCTCCAGCCATCTCCTTATGGGTATCACAGCGAGGGAAGGATACTGCTATCTGCGTGTTGGACAACGTCCCAAAATAGTCATCTACGAAACCATCAATCCATCTTGAATCCGTGAAATAAGAAGCGACAATCCGGTGATATTCCGTATGTTTACGACCAATCTCAAATATCGGATTATTTCTTTCCGTCAAGTTCTTCCCTTTGTCGAAATATTGAGGGTTCACAGCTTCATAAACATGGACGAACTTTATCTCCGGCAGCCTTGACTGCATAATCTCCCGAACTTGGGTTGAGGTCACGAAACACAATCGCACCTTCAACAGCTTCAAGGTTTCGGCCAATGTATCCCAACTGCCAGGCCAGCAATCCCACAGAAAAGGAACAATCTCACGAATGAAACTATACGGAAGACTTTCCCTCTGAAGTAAATATCCATTAGACGGCACTATTACGATGTCTTTATTTACTTTACTCGCTAAAATGTCACTCTTTTTTTGCAAGCGGGAAAACAAAGTCAATACCGTTTCATTTTTCCAAAGAGGCGGTGGGTCCAACTCGGGAATGCCACATTCCTTTACGGACTCAACAAACACCCGTTTGAACACATCAGAAGAACGAGTACTAATCCTTATGACTCGATTCATACAAACCTATGATACTGAGTTCGCAACCAGCATACCAATTGATACGTCCAGTACCAATACCAGTTACACAAAGGCAGAAACTTTCTTTGCAACTTATTCAATCTAGGGTTCCCCGTACGGTTGCGAATTGCCAAAAAAGGATTATACCTCAAAAGACTCAACCTCTGATTTGTGGCAGGATGAGACTGTACCTCCCACCCTGACAAGGAGGTGATTCCCCTTTTTTTCAAAAGTACAGAAAAGACACTTTGGTCATGTCGGTTCTCAATAAAAGCGTCCGAACAGGGAGCAACAGACGGAGCATCTGTAATAAGGGACAAATGCTGGTGGACGGTATTATACCATTCAGATATCAACTCTCGACTCACTGGACTTACATATACGACAAAAATACCACCAAGGAGTTGATCTGAATTAGCAAGATTCGATTCCAACCCTTCATCGAAAAAATCAAAGACGTCTCCTTTCGTCCAACACTTCTCAAGCAAGTTATCATTTCTGAACACACAGAATCCCATTGGGCTTGACTTCGCTATATTCAAATAGTCATCGAATCGTTTTCTTCCGTATTTATTGACCTCACATCCAGCATCGAGATAAACAAGAAAATCTCCATCATTCAGTTCTTCCAACGCCTTTTTGCAGCAATATGATTTCCACAAATAAAAACCATAACCTCGTGGATTGGACAGCATAAAATCGCCATATTCACTCCAATAATCCGAGTCAAAATTCTTTTCTGTCAACAATACGACTCTGTCAAAGAATCCAGATTCTTCGGCCTCCTTTCCCAATCTGGCAAGGGTCTTCTTCATATTGGAGCTTGCAAAAGACACAAGTGTTATCATTGCGTTAAAGCATCAGTTGATTCTAATATCCCATAAATATCACTCCAACCCATACTTCTCCCGATATGTCTTTTTACAGACAATATCCATCGGCGAAAAAGGTTTTATGGCCAATGTCTTGTCCAATGGAACGCGGGAATAGATATCATCCATCCAATAGACATAGCCTGCTTCACTCAGAATTTTTTGAAGATGGACGGATGCCTCTCTCGGACATCGCACAAAATCGGCATTGCCAGCGGCTATCTCGGCCAGTTCTTCTTTCCACATGGCCTCTGTCCGTCCATGCTGCGTTATCCAATAACGTGTTCCTGGCAATGACGTTCCCTGACAGAGTCCGATTTCCATTCCCACATGAATGATGGTTGGATGGTCTGCGACACACGACATCGCGGCACTCACTGCCATGAAATGGTTGAATTGGTCACCTGCCTTTGTAAAGAAAGTCTGCGAATAATGAATGCTACCCCACACGACATAACTCTGAGCCAAAAGTAATACAGCCATCATATAACGCAATCGGACATGATGACCAATGGCCCACCGCATCACGACGACTATAGTCAGGATGGCAAACGGCCCGGCAACTGTCACATAGTGGGCAAAATCATGCCTGATGCTCAGCGCAATGAAAAACAGGCCACACAACGCCGGCAATGCCGAAGCGAACCATTTTTTCTTGTTCCACAACGTCAGAACCGGCAAGGTGTAGAGCAGATACAAAAAACGCCGCGTAGTGAACATTCCCGCCCACTCGCCGGCATAGAGAGACACCGTTTCGGCCAATGGTACACTGACCGACGAAAGCGTATTGACGAAATACTCCCGCCACAAGTCGCTCCAATTTCTCCAACACGAGAATGCCACGACGAACGGCATGATTGACAGCAAAATACCGCAAAAAAATCCAAGCAAATATTTCTTCAGTGAACCACCTTGCCAAGCCATCCACCCAACGCTGAAAACCAAACTCAACATCATCAGCGCAACGCTCCATTTCAGCATCAGACACGCCACAAGTCCGACACCGAGCCAAACGCCATGCTTCCTGTTTATGGCCGATTGGCATTGGCCGCGCATCAAAACGTAGATGCCCCACGCAACAGCCGGCCAACAGAAATGTTCTGCCTTGGTTTCGGTGTAGAAGTTCCAGTAAGTCAGCGGAATAATCAAAAAAATTGCGGCCAATAGCGATGCCCGTCGGTCAAGCCACAGCCGCGCCGTACGAAAGGCAATCAACAGCGTCGCCCACATATTGAGGCACGACAGCCAGAAGACACCGACGTACGAATAATGGTCGAAAAGATAGCCCAATCCGTAGATGAACCACAACAGGACTCCCTTACTGTCGGTAAAATCCGCGTAGGGGACCATGCCGTTCATCATCGCCTTGCCGCACATGAAGAACACCGCCGAATCGAACTGCCCGCACTGTGCATAGAGGTAACTATCTATGTTACAAAGCATTTGCATTACAACAGTCACCAAAGCGAGCACCATCGCAACGTGCCACGACTTGATTGGCTTTTGTGTCCAATTCATCTTTTGAAACAGGTATAAACAGCCAACACTGGGAACCACATCGGCCAATTCCATGTGCGGATCACGCGCATATATTTGTTATGCTGCCGAAACTTGCGGCCATAGCCGGCAAAAAGCCCCAGCCGATGCCAAGCCTCGCCGTACCGATGCATCTGGAACGACAGCATCATGTTGCGGAACAGCCCCATCGTATATTTCTGCAATGTGACCGACGGACAATGGCCAATGAACCTTGACGCATTGGACAACAAGCTGACATACAACGTAAAACCATCTATCTGCCGATACTTTTCGCCGAAGTCCGGCAAGGCATAATGATAGGCCGCACATGGCACGAACTTCATCCGCCTGACGTGCGTCCAATAGCGGCAGATGAACTCCTCGTCCTCAAGAAACCGGAACCGCTCATCAAACCGCAAACCATGTTCTGCAATGATGTCAGCACGGAAACACTTGTTCCACAGGAATCCGAACGACTCGCGACGGCTCATCTCATCAACGGCCGATGCCACATCCTCCGCGACACCATCGTACGTCTGCGGTTCTTCCTTTTGGCCGATGACATACGTCCACCCCTGCACCACGACATCATTGTCGCCCATAGCATCGGCAAAAGCCTGCAACCATTCGGGCGCAGGACAGTCGTCGGCATCGCAAAAAGTCACGTAGCGGCCGCGCACATGCCTCAATGCCTCATTTCTGGCCGATGCTGCGCCACCATTCGCCTTGCTGAGCACTCGTATGCGTGCATCGGTCGCAGCCAATCTTTCTGCAATCTGTAACGATCCGTCGGTCGAACCGTCATCGACCAAAATCAGTTCAAAGTCGCGTAGCAACTGGCTTTGGAGCGATCCGAGGGTTCGTTCCAGCGTCTGTGCAGCGTTGAATACCGGCAAGATGATGGAAAAGAGGGGACTGACGACGCTCATTTCTTCAACCATTCCGTCACCTTCCATTTTAGTTTTTCAAATTTTGTCGCATCGGACAAGGATGCTGTCGGCCGACCAGAACGCCGGCAGGACAAGCTCGGCATCTTCATCGGCCACAAAAGGATGCACAATGAAAGTCGTGTCATCGGACTGCGCGAAGCCGATTACGGCCAACGGATTTTCGTTGCCAACTTCGTCGGCCGAGGCGCATCGGCAATAAAGCAGACAGACGGAACAGACGGCAATGAGCAGACCCGAAATGGATTTCATCGGACAATTATCTGTGGAACCAATGCCGCAACAACTGGATTTTCTTGAGCAATCCGTCGGCAAATCCGTTCTGCGCAAACCACTTGTAGGCCACAATGAACTGACGGAAATTCAAGTTCGGGATACAGACGTTGGCCTGCTCCTCGATTTTTCCGCGTAGTCCCCACGTCGAAACCTTCCAATAGGCATGTTCCGACTGCTTGAGATTGTCCGCAAAATGCTGCAAATGACGCGATGCCCATTGCTCAAACAACACGCAAGCCTGAAATTTGTCCCAACTGCATTCGCGCGACTCTCCGATTTTGTCCGATATGTTCAACTGCGAATAGCGGAAACTGAAAACGATGTCGGGCGTATTTGCAACGCCATTGGCCGACTCGCGCAAGACCGTGGCATCGTCCGTAAACCAGGCCAATGGGAACGACACGAATCCGCCATGTGCCTGCATTGACGACGTGCGGAAAACATAATTCGCAATGCAGTGCAGATAGTACGTGCTGTACATGTCGTAGGTGAATCGGAGCGAACTCTGGTGCTCCGGCCACAAATAATCTTCAACAAGTAAAGTGCCGTCCTTGTAGATGCGGCGGCATCGGCCACGAAGCAAATCGACCTCGGGATGCGCATTGGCCAATGCCTCAATCTCGGCCAAAAAACTTGCGTCGTAAAGGTCGTCGTCGCTCGCCATGATGAGGAATTCCGTCGCACACATTCCGACCAGCAAGTTCCAATGCGCGACCAATTCCTTGCCGCCGATATTTGTCTCGTTCCGGCGGAAAGTGAAACGCGCGTCATCGCCAACCGCACGGTCAAATATGCTCCTTAAATCCTCTGGAGAACAGTCATCGGACACAATGCAAAGGAAATCGGCAAAAGACTGTCTTTTGATGCTCAGCAACGCCTCTTCCAAAAAAGCGGCCTTATAGGCCGGCAAAAGGAATGTGTATCTTGACATAGAATCCTAAACTTCGCAAATAATCTGGCTCAAATATTTCGGGTCCTGGCACTCCGCTACGCGATTTCCATCGGCCACCTCGTTCGTAAACTTTCCCTTAACGGCGAAACGGTCACCACGCCCCGACAGGAACCACTCGTACTCCAGATCCAAGTGGCCGAGGTCGATGGCCCAATAGCCCAATTTGGCCAAATCATAGGCCAAAACTGTGGCCGTCATGCCCAGACAAAGCAAAATCAGCTTGTCTTTTCCAGCATGGCCGATGATGGCCGACAGGATTTCATCATATCGCTCGAATGCGTTGGTCGCCGGTGCCAAAATTCGGCTCACGCTACGCGAATTGTCGTACAAATCGTTGCCTATGCCGGAACGCGTCAATGTGCCTTCGACAATGACGATGTCGCGATTCTCCCAAAGGGCCCGTAATCGCTGTACGTGTTCGCCACAACGTGACTTGTCGGCTGCCTCGAAATAGAAGCGCGTCACCATCGAATTGAGATACAGCTGATTGGCATCAATTATCGGCCGCAATCTGTCAATATAGAATGCGGTAAATCCTGGCCACATGCCGCGCGGATTATATAGTCCATGCCAGTCCTTCAGCGGATATGGAACGGCATTGACGTGGTTCGGAGCATCATTGGCCGACAAAACTTCGCGTAATCGTGCGGCCAACCGTTCATCAACACGCTGGAAACCGTTGCCCCATCCCCAAATAACGCCGAACTCGCCATCTCCGAAACGGCTGATAGAGCAATGATGCTCGTGCAGATAGTCAAGCGTCTGCCAATTGTCAAGGATGTTCCATCGGCCAGTCTCCTTATAAATGAAATGAGCCTTAATATAGGCATAATAGATGTGGCGAAGTTTTTTTCTGAGTTGAAACATTGTAATCAATTTCTGATTTTATGACCGATGCGAAATATTTTCCGATATAATTATCGCATCATTCTCATACTCCGTGCGGTCATATTTCGGCACATACGACGTATAACGGAATAACCAATTTCGCACATAATGAATCAGTTCCAATGGCTTGGGTTCTTCGTATCGAAAGTCTTTCCATTGCGTCTGCCGCTGATACTTACGCCATTCCTCGCGATAAGGGTGAAAGCAGGCGATGTTCCAAGGCTTGCAGTACACCGTATAATGGATAATAGTCGGGTCAGTTTTGCACACATCAATCTCGCTCTGCAACGAAGGATTATATTGTTTATGCGGTTGTGCCAAGATAAAACCGTTCTGAAAATTGTAGGTCACGGGAAGACATTTCACAACATCGGCAAAGACTACGTTCAAGACATCCTGATCGTGCAAAACGACCTCATTGCCACGCATTCGCAAAAATTCGCCGAACAAATCGAGGCTTCTGTGTTCTCGCCAATAATCCAGATTTACCAACAATGTACCAGCATTGAAATAGTCATTGATTCCCAATCGTTTAGCATTATTCGGGGCTGACATATCGGGCACAGCGGCAATTGCATATCCGTCCAACGGCTCGTCCCACAACGGCTGCAAGGAATGGCGGACAATCATATCGCCGTCCAAATAAAGCACCTTGTGCAAATCCGGCGGCAAGACATCGGCCAAGAACAATCTGTAGTACGTTGCCAACGATACATGCGAAGGCATCCCATCCTTCCCGAATGGCAAATCGGCTGTAAACGAGCGACTTATGACGTAGAAAGAACATTCGCCACCAAACTTGCGTGCGACATCGGCCAATGCCTCACGACTATCGGACGCGAAATTCTCATCGACCAGAATGTGGTAATGCTCCGCCACCGTATTGTTTTGGCCGATGGACTGCATCAGCACTCCGGTTGGCATCACGTAGCGGTTATCGGTACAGAGAACGATGTGCATAGACCTACTGATTGACAACATTTTGAACAGTCTGTTTCACCGTATCGGCGAAAGCTTTGAACGAGAAATTCTCTTCAGCGTACTGTCGGGCCGAAACCTCATGACGAGAGCGTTCTGTCGCATCCATAACCTTGCGGTCCAACAATTCGACAAAATGTGACGCATCGTTGAACGCATACAAGCCAATGTCCGAACTTGCGACGGCCACCTCATGTCCACGAATTCCAAACGGTGTTGAAAGACAGACTCGGCCATAAGACAACGACTCAATCGTCTTGATGCACGTACCGCCACCACTGCCCACAGACACGACTGTACACAAACTTTCGGCATAAAGCTGCTCCAGATTGTCCACAAATCCCATCTGAATGACATTCGGGGACGATTTCCATTTTTCGACATACTTCTTTGGCGCATTCTTGCCGACAATCACGTAGTTCAAATCTGGGAACGCCTTGTGAACCGTTGGCCATATCTCCGACAGGAAAGCATCTATGCCCAAATAGTTCGGAGCGTAGTCCAAAGCGCCGACCGAAAGAATCTGCATTTTGCGGGTTGCGTCTGGCTCATAGTCCACCGATGGCACAGCCGAAATGTTACGCAAAGCGGCCAACGGCACCCGAATCCTGCACGCATTGACCTGCGATGCATTCGACAACCAACCCAGCGTCATTTTCCGGCTCAGGAACCGAAGCTGACATTTCAAAATCCATCGGCCAAGATGTCGCGACAAAGGGTTCATCGACCGACTTTTCGCCGTATCGAACATCTGCAACGGGTCATCGTCAATATCAACAATCAGATGCGGATGCCCCCACAAGTGCATTTCGCCCAAGACATCGAGGTATCGGCAGACAACTACGTCAAATTTAATGTCAGGGAAAATCTCATCGGCCGTTTTCTCTATTTTTGTGGCCAATGGGAAGCATTGCAGAACCTGCAACGGATACAGAAATTTGTACTGCAACTTGTAGAAAAAGTCGCGTAGCGGATTGACTCTCTGCAACTTCTTGACATACCACAATCTCGGAGCGACCTCTTCTGTCTCAAAGCGCTGATCGAATGTCATTGTATAGACATCTCCAATCTCCTGCAATGCACGCCAGATATAGTTAGTGCGTTGCGCGCCCCCGAAATGCGTCATCCGGGGATCCGGTTCACTGAGATAGAGGATGTTCATACTTATTGCGGGCGATGTCCAACCTTAGTTTCCCAAAGCCAAATGACATGAATTTTGCATCTATGGAGAAAAGCCCTGCATCGACAAAACAAAGGCATTTCAGGCATGTTATAGTTATTCTTTCTCCAAGCCCTCACGAAATGGAATTGCGAAGCCTCACTCATAACATCCTTATCCAAATGCCGATATGCAAAACTTGCATTCCTCTCCAAATACTTGTCAAATTCCACCAACTCCGGGCACGCGTTTCCCTTGTTGTCTACAAGCAGAGTGAAATAAAGGAAAGAAACAGTCATGTTTATTCTTCCTTCAATATATGGTGTTACCAATTTTTTGGAATGCTCCATATTTATCCAATCAATGCACTTAGTCAACGTCTTGATTAGATGCGTTCGTCTATTGAACAAAACTGCAGCATCCATTGTCTGACCATATCGGCCAACAAAATACTGGTACAAGGTTACGGGGACAAACGAGAACTGCTTGACATATAACAAGGGGATTATCGCCCACTCCGTATCAGTATAGGAAATGCCCGATGTCTGCTCGTAACGATGTTCTCTTAGCATTTCAGTTCTGTAGCACAAGGAATGCATTGGCCAATATCCCATCTCCGGCTTCAACGAAGACTTAATTCCATCATACGTGCCACAAAAATGCGTTGCATTGGTTACGAGACCCTCAGCATCCACTTGATTGACATCAGTCACGACCAAATCGACATCCAATACCTGCAATCGTTGGACAAACGTGGCATACGCATCGGCATCGAACCAATCATCAGCATCCAAAATCTTGATATACTTTCCCTGCGCAGACGCCAATCCGCAATTAACGCATGACCCATAATTCCCGTTCTCCTTGTCAATGACCTTGACAATATCCGGGAATCTTTCCTGGTAAATATGAACAATCTTCGAGGTATTATCTTTCGACCCGTCGTTGACAACAATAATCTCCGTTTTTGCCAATTCTGTTTGCTCCAACGACAACAACGACGAGACACATCGGCCAATATATGCCTCCATATTGTATGACGGGATGACTATCGAAAGAAGTTTCGCCTTCATATCAGCAATTGACTTTTTTCTTTGTGACGGAATAACCCTCGATGGCAGGTGTTTTGTGCGTCAAGCCATAGACAAACGTTGCAATTCGGAACAGCAATGTATGCAGAACGGCCAGAATACGATATTGGTGAATCACATCAAAATACATCGTTCGATCATGATTGGCCAACAAATAATTGCCGAAAACCTCTTGCTTGAACCGTGCATTTTCCACTTCGGCGATTTTGCTGTCTGACGAACATCCGCCACCTTCAAAACGAGCCAACACTGAAGGGACGAACTCTACGGATGCGCCATATCCGACAAATGCCTTGGCGAAAAAAAGCCAATCGGCCGAAATGCGATACGTCTCATCGTAAAAACCAACTTTATCGAAAAGCATCCGCTTTATGAACGATGCCTGATGCGGAAGCGTATTGTCATAAAAATCGAACCAATGTAGTTCTGTCTTCATCATCGGCTCATGGTCCAATGTACCATCGGGCAAAAGCATGGCTCCATAAAGGATGTCCGACGTCCTTTCTGTTGAAAAAACAATGGCCAACGAACCTGAATCGAAGTATGTATCACCCGAATTCATAAAGTTCAAATACTCACCTGTTGCTTTTCTAATGCCCTTGTTCATTGCATGATAGACGCCATTGTCCGGCTCACTGCACCAGAAAGTGAAATCCTCCTTATGCCCCTCGATGAACTCTCGGCTACCATCGGTCGAACCACCATCGATAACAATCCACTCGAAGTCGCGGAATGTCTGCGACATGACGCTGTCGTAGGTTTTCCTCAAACCATCCAGATTGTTATAGTTTATTGTAATGATGGACAATTCCATATCTTCCTCACAGACTTACAATTCCGCCATCATCATTTTGACGATGAAAGGGATTGCCTTCCCCTCAAAATGGATATGATCCACACGCAAGAACTGGTTTCCATTGGCCAATGCATTTATATCCAAATATTTACAGTTTACACCATTGGCCGACAATATATTGACGACAGACTTTGCAATATCATTCTTTCTACGCGTTACAATATTTATCTTGTTGTCAAAGGCCTCTGGTTTCAAATGGTGGCGGATAAGCCATCTGTCAATTCTTTTCACAGGAGGAACTACCGAATCAAAAATGGATTCGACAATAATCCTGTCGCTGAACTGGGCCAAGAACTGCAAAAAGACAGTCAACGCATTTTCAAAATTATCTTCGTCCGATTTTTCAAAAGGACCGCCGTCCCTTCCTACTCGACCATGATGCCCCATCTGTACGAAAATGGCATCATACCTGCGATATAAGGCCGAGGCAAAAAAGGCATCGACTTGCGAAACGAACAGAACATCATCAATGTTGGACGAGGAGCCAATCATGTCAACTGGCGATTTTATGGCATCGGCCAATGCATGGCGCACCATTCTGATGGTCGAATCTCCAATCAGGAGATACCTTTTTTCCGTCTTTTTATTGGCGCTGTCCCACCAGAAGTTACTCCATTCGATATCCTCTCTGGCTGGATATGCATCAAAAGTCGACGTACCTATAAAAGAACTGAACGGTTTCATACACTTAACATATCTTTCTATACACCTCGGCCAATTGCTGCGCGCTCCTCTCCCATGAATAACGAGCTAGCCGCTCACGCTGGCGGCGTTTCTGTTCTGCCAAATCGGCATCGGACATAGACAAAAAGGATTCGAGCACAGCCGTGAAATCCGATTCTGACTGATTCATCGTGAAATAGACTGCCGCATCGCCAGCAATCTCTGGGAAACAGCTGGCACGGTTCAGCAAGACGGGACAATCGGCCTGATACGCCTCCAGAATAGGGATTCCAAATCCCTCATATTCACTTGGATAGACAAAGCATCGGGCAAAATGGTAGAGAGAAAAGAACTCGTCATCGTCACGCACCCAATAATGCAAGAAACGGTCCGACACGCCGTGCCGCTTCATCATGGCCAATTCATCGGCCGAAAACTCCAATCCCGTACAGACCACCTTCAATTCCGGATGCCGTCGCAAGACGGGAGCGACATCCCGCACAAAAAGGTCAAAATCCTTGTAATACAAACGACTGCCGACGTACAGCAGATAGGGTTCTTGGACCAGCCGCGGGACATTGGCCACAACCTGGAACGAGCAGCCGTGATAGACGACATGAACCTTATCGGCCGGGATGTCCAGGAGACGAACCACATCCTCCTTGGTGCGCTCGCTCACGGCGATAATGGCATTGGCCAATGACGCTAAACGACGTTTTCCCGCCATCTGTTCGTCCCACCGCGCGTCATATACCTGCGAATACAATTCGGGAATCATGTCGTGGATGGTCAGCACAAACGGCTTTCCGTTCAGATATGGCAGGAAATAGTCGTCGAAAAAGGTCGGATGAAAAATGTCGAATTGCCCCGACTTCAGCTGTCGGATGACCTCCGCACGGTTGTATGCCTCTTTGCTCCAATAGTTCCGTTCGCCTCGCAGCCAGTTCCACGCATTGAACAGACGACCTTTGCATGGCCAATTTCCCGGCACGATCCAGCGGTCGTACGCTGCACTTTCAGCATCGGCCAACCCAAATTCCCGAATATAGGCGTTGTTGCTCTCGCGCAGACATATCCGGGCCTCAATATCCTGGGGCAGATGACGGTACAGCTCCACGAAGCAACGCGAAACGCCGCCGTGGGTCTGCATACAGAAGGCTTGATGATCAAAGAGGACGCGTGTCATTGGCCAACATTACACCTCCATCTCCAGCACCTGCTCGATGACGGGCGCCATGTCAAAATAGCGGTATTGCGCCAGACGACCGCCGAAGATGACGTTCTGTTCATTCTTGGCCAATGCCCTGTACTGCTCGGCACGGAGATTGTTCTTTTCGTCATTGACTGGATAGAACGGTTCCATTCCTGGCTGATATTCAGCGGAATACTCCTCACTAATGACGCTCTTCGGGCAGTCATAGACCGCTTGGCCGAACATCTCGAAATGCTTGTGTTCGATGACGCGCGTGTAGGGCACATCGCGGCTCGTGTAGTTGACCACAGCATTGCCCTGATAGTTCGGGGTCGGCTCGACACGCGTCTTGAAGGTCACGGTGCGCCAGTCGAGCGGCTCGAACTGATAGCCAAAATATTGGTCCAATGGGCCGCAATAGACCAGTTTTTCGGCTATTTTTGGCCAATGTTCCTTCAGCGGCCCACCATTCTTGCACGAACGCCATCGGCCATCGACCGACTCAATGTCATCGGCAAAGAAATCGCAGTCCGTGACGCACTCGACATTGGCCAACAATTTATCAATCAAAACGTTATATCCGCCGATGGGAATTCCCTGAAACGTATCGTTGAAATAGTTGTTGTCGAACGTAAGCCGCACG
>CACZAY010000039.1 GCA_902779265.1 uncultured Bacteroidales bacterium
GCGACTGCCACGTCCACTACAACGACGCGAAAGGCGACAAGCGCGACGAATCGTGCATCTTCATCACCGAGGGCGATTCGGCATCGGGCTCAATCACCAAGAGCCGCAATGTTGAGACGCAGGCCGTCTTCTCGCTACGCGGAAAACCATTGAACTGCTTCGGCCTGACCAAGAAGGTCTGCTACGAAAACGAGGAATTCAACCTGCTTCAGGCTGCACTCAACATCGAGGATGGACTTGACGGACTGCGTTACAACAAGGTAATCATCGCGACCGATGCCGATGTCGATGGAATGCACATCCGACTGCTGATGATGACCTACTTCCTGCAATTCTTCCCCGAACTGGTACGCACGGGCCACGTCTTCATCCTGCAAACCCCGCTCTTCCGCGTGCGCAACAAGAAGATTACACGCTACTGCTACACCGAAGAGGAGCGATTGGCCGCCATCGACGAATGTGGCAGCACGGCCGAAATCACGCGATTCAAGGGTCTGGGAGAGATTTCCCCCGACGAATTCAAGCACTTCATCGGCGCAGATATGCGATTGGACACTGTCAGACTGCGTAAGGAAGATGCCGTGCACGAAATGCTGGAGTACTACATGGGCAAGAACACCATGGAACGGCAGGAATTCATCATCAACAATCTGGTCATCGAAGAGGATGCCGTAAGTTGATTTTCGGCCAATGGCACAGTCCCGCACCAGTAATGAAAACCATCGGCCAAAAGCCAAGACAAAAAAACTAACCCAATGAGATTGATATTTCCAGGTTCGTTCGACCCCTTCACCAAGGGACACGAATCGGTGGTGCGACGCGCACTTGAATTTGCCGACGAAGTCGTCATTGCCGTCGGCCACAACGGACAGAAACGCAGCGGAATGTTCCCCGTCGAGGAGCGTGTGCGCATGATTGCCGAATTCTACCGCAGCGAACCCCGCATCAACGTGACATCGTACACGACGCTGACCACCGACTTCGCCAACGAGCTGCACTGCACTCACATCCTGCGTGGCGTGCGTACAGTAATCGACTTCGAGTACGAACGTGCCTTGGCCGATGTGAACCGCCACCTGACCGGCATCGAGACCATCCTGCTCTTCAACGAACCGGCAATGGCCCACATCACGTCATCGACCGTGCGTGAACTGCTCAGTTTCGGCAAGGACGTAAGCGACTTCATGCCCGAAGGTTTCCCGCCGCTGAGGCCAATCCACTTGGGTTAGCAAAGGGCATTGGCCAAAAAGAACAATCCAAATTGACGAAAAAACAAAATGAACAAATTTTATACCATTGTTGCACTTGTCCTGTGTGTTTGTACGGCTGTGAAGGCTGACATCCGCACGGCTCTGTCGGAGATGCAGAACGCCATGCTCTACACCGACTACTTCTATGTCGATACAGTGAATGCCGACCAATTGGCCGAAAACGCCATCAAAGGCATGCTCAAGGAGCTTGACCCGCACTCGACCTACCTGACCAAAGAGGAGGTGAAGCAGATGAACGAAGGCCTGGGCGGCAACTTCGAGGGCATCGGCGTGCGCTATCAGATGGAACGCGACACATTGGTCGTCATCAACACGGTGATTGGCGGCCCGTCGGAGAAGGTGGGCGTGATGGCCGGCGACCGCATCATCGCCGTCAACGACAGCTCGATTGCAGGCCAGAAAATGACGACCAAAGATATTCAGGGCCGCCTACGCGGTCCAAAGGGCACACTGGTGAAAGTGACCGTCCTGCGCGAACAGGACAAGATTGACTTTACAATCACGCGAGACAAGATTCCGCTGTACAGTGTCGATGCGTCGTATATGGCGGCCAAAGGCATTGGCTATATCAAGATTTCCCGTTTTGCCCAGACGACACCCATCGAAGTCACGACTGCGATTGCCAAGCTGACCGATCAGGGCATGAAGCACCTCATTATCGACTTGCAGGGTAATGGCGGCGGTTATCTGGAGAGTGCTGTCCAGTTGTCGAGTATCTTCTTGAACCGTGGCGAAATCGTTGTCTATACCGAAGGGCGTCGCGAGAGTCGGAAAAACCACTTCGCAAGCTTGAACTCGCCTTTTACGGGGCGTCTTGTGGTATTGACCGATGAGGAGAGCGCATCATCCAGCGAAATTTTTGCTGGAGCCATACAGGACTGGGACCGAGGCGTCATCGTGGGCCGTCGTTCGTTTGGCAAGGGTCTGGTGCAGCGTCCCATCGACCTGCCCAGCGGCGCAATGATCCGTCTGACCATTGCGCACTATTACACGCCATCGGGCCGCTGCATCCAGAAACCCTACAAGAAGGGCGACAGCGAGGACTACCGCAAGGACCTGATTACGCGATACAAGAACGGAGAATATACATCGGCCGACAGTATCCACCTGCCCGACTCGCTGAAGTTCCTGACCAATGGAAAGCGCACTGTCTATGGAGGCGGCGGCATCATGCCCGATGTCTTTGTGCCATTGGACACAACAAAAATGACCAAGACACACCGCGACATCGTGGCTCGCGGTACGCTGAACCGCTGGGTGTTGGCCTACTTCCGTGACCATCAGAAGAATCTGCACGCGAAATTCCAGAATTTCGAGAAATTTGACGCAGGGTTCGACATCACCGACCAGATGCTTGACAGTCTCATCGTCTCTAGCCGCGCCGACAGCATCACGATCGACAGCGCCGAGATTGCTACATCGGCCGACCTGATCAAAATGCAGATGAAGGCCTATTTGGCCAATGACCTGTACGAGGGCGGTGCCTACAACCGCATCATGAACCGCCGCGCAGCCGCCTATAAGGAGGCAGTCCAGCTGATTTCGGATGAGAAACGGTATAACGCCATCCTCCAGCCGAAAGACGAGACATCGGCCAATAACTAACCTAAAGATATTATAGTAAAGATGAAAAAAATTTTCTCTCTCATCGGCGCATCGCTACTCGCTCTCAGCGCACAGGCCGTTACGGTCTTTACCATCGGCGACAGTACGATGGCGAACAAATCATTGGCCAAGGACAACCAGGAACGCGGTTGGGGCCAGATGCTGAGCGGATTCTTCACCGATGATGTCATCATTGAAAATCATGCACTTAACGGACGTTCATCGCTCAGTTTCTATCTGGAGGGCGAATGGCAGAAGGTCTATGACAAAATCCAGCCGGGCGACTACGTGTTCATACAGTTCGGCCACAACGACGAGAAAATCAAGTCGGAAAAACGCGGCACGCGTCCGGGTTGGCCACAACCAGCCCCCTGCCCCGACCAATGGGAAAACAAGGACAAGGAGGTCATCGATTCGTTCGACGGAATGCTGCGCCTGTATGTGAACCAGACCAAGGAGAAAGGCGGCATACCGGTGCTCTTCAATGCCATCGCACGCCGCAACTTTTTCGAAAACAAGAATGCAGCCGAGGAGGATGACCTGTTCGGCAAGGGTACCACCCAGAAGCAGGAGGGCGACAGCCTGATTGAAACGCACATCATCACACGCAAGGACGGCACTGTCGATGACTATCTGGAGGCACCACGCCGCGTGGCACGCGAAATGGGCGTAGCCTTCGTCGAGATGAACAAAATCAGCAAGGATCTGATTCAAGGCATGGGCATCAAAGAGAGCAAGAAACTGTTCTGCTGGATTCCAGAAAACACCAATCTTGCAGCACCCAAAGGCCGTCAGGACAACACTCACCTGCGCGTCTGGGGCGCACGTCAGATGTGCCGCGCAACGATTGATGCCATCGGTGAGGCTGCACCTGCACTGAAGCCCTACATCCGAAAATATGACCTGGTTGTGGCCAAGGACGGTTCCGGCGACTTTTTCACTGTACAGGAAGCCATCAACGCCGTGCCCGACTGCAACGGCGAGGAGGTCCGAATCCTAATCCAGCCAGGCATCTACAAGGAAAAACTCGTCATCCCGACCTGCAAGACACACATCACGCTTGTGGCCAAGAGCGAAGGCAAGAGCATCATCACCTACGACGACTACGCCAGCAAGATTTCTCCCGTCACGGGCCGCAAACTGGGCACCTCGGGCAGCGCCAGCGTCTATATCTATGCTGCTCATTTTGAGGCCGATGGCATTGTATTCGAAAATACGGCCTCGAACGAAAGTTGGCAGAATGGAGGCCGGGGCGTCGGCCAAGCCGTTGCAGTCCTCGTGTGCGGCGACAAGGTCGTCTTCCGCCGCTGCAAGTTCCTTGGCCATCAAGATACACTCTACGCCTACGGATTGAAGTCCGACCCGAAGACCGACCGTGCGAAAGCCGCCGTACATGGCGCACAATTGCCCAAAGACCTGCAAGGACGCCAGTATTACGAGGACTGCTACATTCAGGGGACGGTCGATTACATCTTTGGCTGGGCAACGGCCTACTTCAACCGCTGCGAAATGCACTCGTTGGGCAACGGATACGTCACGGCAGCCGCCACGCCCGAATATCAGCCCTACGGATACATCTTCAACGACTGCAAAATCACGACCGAGGAGGGTGTAAGCATTTCTCTGGGCCGTCCATGGCGCCACTATGCGCAGACCATCTTCCTGAACTGCCAGATGGAGAACGTCAAGCCCGAGGGCTGGACATCGTGGGGCAATGACGAGACGCCCAACACCACCGTTCGCTATGCCGAATATGGCAGTACCGACCTTAAGGGCAAGAAAATCGACACCTCGAAGCGCGTCGTCTGGAGCCGCCAACTGTCCAAGAAGGATGCCGAACTGTACAGCATCGAAAACGTCCTGGGCGGACTCGACGACTGGAATCCTGCGACGAAATAAACGCCATTGGCCCAAAAAACAACGAACAAAAGCTACAGAACAGATATGAAAAAAGCCTTCTTCTTGCTCGCCCTGTGTCTTGCGTGGGGGACATTGGCCAATGCCGCAGAAACGAATGCAGTGCGCATGGTCAAGTCCGAAATGACGCGCAACCCCGAACCGCGCACAATCGACTTCAACGTCAACTGCCGATGGAACTACACACACGGCCTGCTGCTCCAGTCGTTCATGCTTGCGGCCGAGAAACATCCCAACATCGAGGCCACCGTCGATGCCTACGTCAAGCAGTATCTCGACAGCATGATTATGGCCGATGGCACCATCCGCACCTACAGGAAGAGCAACTATACGCTGGACCACATCAATCCCGGCAAAATGCTGATTATGGCCTATGAAAAGTACCAGGAGCCGCGCTTCAAGACGGCATTGGACACCCTCTACAGCCAGTTGCAGAGCCATCCACGTGTCGCCGAGGGAGGGTTCTGGCACAAGAAGTCCTATCCGCACCAGATGTGGCTGGACGGCGTCTATATGGAGGCACCCTTCTATTGCGAATACGCCAAGCGCTACCTGAAGGGCGAAGAACAGGCCAAGGCATTTGACGACGTAGTGAACCAGATCATGGTCATTGGCCGACACACTTATGATACCGAAAACGGCCTGTACCGCCACGGCTGGGACGAATCGAAGCAACAGGCGTGGGCCGACCCGACGACGGGCCAGTCGCAGCATGTCTGGGGACGCGCCCTGGGCTGGTACTGCATGGCGATGGTCGATGTCCTGGGATTCCTGCCCGAATCGCACTCCGGCCGCGACTCCATCCTTTCAGTGCTGCGTCCGTTGTGCACCGTGCTCCATGGCTTGCAGGACAAGGACTACGACGCGTGGTATCAGGTCCTGGACGAGGGCCAACGCAACGGGAACTACCTCGAGACGTCATGCACGGCGATGTTCGCCTACACCTTCATCAAGGGAGCACAGAACGGGTGGTTGGCCGATGAATTTCTCAAATATGGCAAGGAAGTTTATGAAGGACTGAACACATACTTCATCCGCGAAGAGGAGGATGCGACCATCTCCATCACCCGCGTGTGTGCCGTAGCCGGATTGGGTGGAACGCCCTATCGCAGCGGCTCGTATGAATATTACATCAACGAGCCCGTACGCGACAATGATCCGAAGGCCGTCGGCCCTTATATCATGACCTCGCTGCTCTTGGAGCAGTGATGGTCAATGAAGAACAACTTATAATGACATTGGCCGCAAAAACAATTTTAATACCATAAATCTATGTTAAAGGTACTTTTGGCAAAACATCGTTTAGCCTATCTCAAACTGGCGTTCAAACACTGGACAACGCCCGGGCACGTCTATGAACTGGCGCACGGGAAACAGCCGCATGGTCAGAAGGATTCCGACATCTGCCATGACCTGCTGGACATGAAAATCGTGCACCGACATCATCATTCCCATGACCCGAATCATTATCAGATGGATTAACAAGGGGCATTGGCCTCAATATTTTAAATCATTCAAACAATAAATTATCACATGAAAACAAACCTTATGCTAATCCTGACCGCTGCGGCATCATCTGCCGCAGCGCAGAACGTAAGCAGTCCTGACGGACGACTTTCTCTCGCGGTGCAGACCGGTGTGGAAACGACCTACAGCGTCACCTACGACGGCAAGACGGTGCTGAATCCGTCGGCTGTGGGTCTTGTGGCCGATTATGCTGACTTGGCCAAAAACCTGAAGCTCATCAAGGCCGATGTCGATACCGTCGTGAACAGCTATGACATGACGCGCACCAAGGCCTCTCACAGCGATTATAAGGCTACGCGCCTGCGCTGCGTGATGCAGAATCCTGACGGTTGGCCAATAGACATCGTCTTCCAGGTGTCGAACAACGACATCGCGATGCGCTACGAGGTGGGCAAACGCAAGGACAAGGATACGGGCAGTATCCGTGTGATGGCCGAGAAGACCGCATTCAGTTTCGTTGACGGCACGACAGCATTCATCTGCCCACAAAGCCGCGCCATGGTCGGCTGGAAGCGCACGAAGCCGAGCTACGAGGAGGAATATGTCTATGACGCACCGCTGCCAGTCAAGTCGCAGGGACACGGCTGGACCTTCCCCTGCCTGTTCCGTAGTGGCAGCAACTGGATTATGGTCAACGAAACCGGCGTGGACAGCCGCTATTGCGCGTCTCACTTGAGTGACTTTACGGCCAATACCACATCAATCGCCTTCCCGATGCCCGAAGAGAACAACGGCAACGGAACGGTCGAACCGGCCTTCTCACTGCCAGGAGCAACCCCTTGGCGCACGCTGACCATTGGCGACGACCTCGCTCCTATCGTCCAGACGACCATCATGTATGACGTTGTCGAGCCCCGCTACGAGACGGAACATGACTACAAGTTCGGCCGTGGAACGTGGAGCTGGATTGTATGGCAGGATGCGTCAATCTGCTACGATGACCAGATCAAGTACATCAACCTGGCATCGGCCATGGGCTACGAATATGTGCTGATTGACGCCGGTTGGGACGTTCAGATTGGCCGAAAAGAGAATCCCGTACGCGGTCACAACATTGAGGATGTCATCCGCTACGCCCAGTCGAAGAATGTCGATGTCTTCCTCTGGTACAGTTCAAGCGGCTACTGGAACGACATCGTGCAGAGCCCGACCAACTGCATGGACAACAGCATCGTGCGCAAGCAGGAGATGCGTTGGATGAAGAAGATGGGCGTCAAGGGCATCAAGGTCGATTTCTTCGGCGGCGACAAGCAGGAGACGATGCGTCTGTATGAAGAGATTCTGTCCGATGCCGATGATGCAGGACTGATGGTCATCTTCCACGGCTGCACCCTGCCACGCGGCTGGGAACGAATGTATCCGAACTACGTGGGCAGCGAAGCCGTATTGGCCAGCGAAAACATCTATTTCAACGCTCATTTCAGCGCCAGGTCGGACGTACATGCCGCCACTCACCCATTCATCCGCAATGCCGCAGGTGCTATGGAATTCGGCGGATGCTTCATGAACCGCCACTTGAGCCGCGACAACCAGCGCCGTCATGCCCGTTCGACGACCGATGTCTTTGAATTGGCCACAACCATCCTCTACCAGAACCCGATTCAGAACTTTGCCTTGACACCGAACAACCTCGCTGCGCTCAATGTACCCGAAGGACGTGAAGCAGGCCCCGCTCCTGCCGTCTGCATGAACTTCCTGCGTCAGGTTCCAACGACGTGGGACGAAACCCGTCTCCTCGCCGGCTATCCAGGCAAGAATATCGCCTTGGCCCGTCGCCACGGCAAGCAGTGGTACATCGCCGTCATCAATGCTGAAGACACGCCATTCGAGTTCACGCTCGACACGAAGCAGCTTGGCATCGACCCAGCCACGCTCCAGATGTACAGCGGCGGCAACGAACCTGTCGTCACGACTCCCAAGGCTAAAAAAGGTAAAATAAAAGTTAATGTTTCTAAAAATGATGGCATCGTCTTTTTAACCGAATAAGGAAAAGACAGTCATAAGGGAAATAACAACTAAAACAGAAAAAACAGTATGAAAAAGTCATTATTTCTCAGTGCAGTGCTCTGCATGATTTCCTTGGCCAATGTTGCATCGGAACGCGACATCCTGAATCCAGGCGGAATCCGCACGCAGATCTACTCGTTCTCCAACAAGAGTTTCGACGGTGCCGAACGCGAGTTGCGCTCCATGCCGACCATCAGCGGCATCAACAACAATGGTCCGCTGAACGTCATCTACATCGAGAGTGACAAGAGCGAAGTCTATGTCGAGGGTGACCGCAATCTGTTCTGCCGTGTGCAGACGCAATACAAGAACGGCATCGTGAGCATCTCTCTCGAACCCGGCACCTACCGCAACCTCTGGCTGCAAGTCGTCGTCTATGCACCAAGGATGAACGTTCTGAAGAGCACCGGCAGCGGCAATATCAAGGCAGAAAAGGTTTCGGCCAATGCAGGTGAAACATCGGTCAAGGTGACAGGCAGCGCGATAATCTCCATCGGCCAACTGCAATGCACGAACGACCTCGACCTGCACGTCTCCGGCTCGGGCGACATCCGCATTGAAAATATGACTTGCCGCGAACTTGACGTCAACGTGACGGGCAGCGGTGATATCTTGGCCAATGGCACTACCACCTGCGACGAACTCGACTGCCACATCGCCGGCTCGGGCGACATGAAATTTGCCAATGTGACCGGCAAGACGGCTGAACTCGCAGTCATCGGTTCGGGTGACATCAGGATTGAAGACGGCACATTCGACACCATCAAGGCACGCATCACCGGCAGCGGAGACATCTCGGGCACCGTGAAATGCCCAAGCATCGAACGCAAGACCGCCGGCTCAGGTACCATCCGCCTGAACACCAAGTAAGTACAAGTCCGCACATACTCAACAACAACAAACTCCGAGCATTTCTGCCCGGAGTTTTTATTTTGCGAGATAATATCATTGGCCAATGCCTTTCAAAGCAGGGACATTGGCCGACATCCAGATTTACTCGACCGTAACGGATTTGGCCAAATTGCGCGGCTGATCTACGTCCAGACCTCGTGCAACGGCGATGTGATAGGACAAAATCTGCAATGGGATGACCGATACCAATGGCGAAAGGCACGAAATCGTCTCGGGCACCTCGATATAGTTCTGCACCATAGCCTTGACCTGATCATCGCCTTCGTGAATGATGGCGAGGATGTTCCCATGTCGGCTGATGACCTCCTGCAAGTTACTGATAACCTTCTGATAACGAGCATGATGATTCGTCAGGAAGACAACAGGCATATTCTCGTCAATCAAGGCAATCGGACCATGCTTCATCTCGGCAGCGGGATAGCCCTCGGCATGGATATAGGAAATTTCCTTCAACTTCAAGGCACCCTCCAGCGCTACGGGATAGTTATAACCTCGGCCCAAATAGAGGAAGTTGCGGCAGTCAGTATATTGCTGGGCAATTTCCTTTATCTTATTATTCTGCTTCAACACTTTCTCAATCTTTTCGGGGATGCGGACCAACTCAGCCAGAACGGCCTGATATTCCTGTTGATCGACAGTTCCCTTCATCATACCCAAAGCCAGCGAGAACAGCGTCAGCACCGTGACCTGACCCGTGAAAGCCTTGGTCGAAGCTACACCGATTTCAGGGCCGACGTGAATATACGTACCCGTGTCTGTGTTGCGCGCGATACTTGATCCGACAGCATTCACAATGCCATAGACGAACGCCCCCTTCTCCCGTGCCAGTTGGATTGCGGCCAATGTATCGGCCGTCTCACCGCTCTGGCTGATGGCAATCACGACATCGTCCTTATCGACCACAGGGTCAGAATAGCGGAATTCCGACGCATAGGCCACCTCAACCGGAATGCGGCAGAAATGCTCAATCAGCTGCTTTCCGATGAGACCGGCGTGCCACGACGTACCGCAACTTACAATGACGATGCGGCGCGCACGCAGCAGTTCGCGGCGATGGCCCGTCACGGCCGACAATACCACATCAAGCATCTCCTCATGGGCCTGTCCTGTCACCGACGAATAGATATTGTTGACAATACGGCCCCGCATACAGTCGCGAAGGACTTGCGGTTGGTCAAAAATCTCCTTCAACATGAAATGCGGGAAACCGCCCTTGTCAAGCATCGAGAGATCGACATCGACCTCCTTGACTTCGGCCGCAGCCTCTTCACCTTGCAGCGTGAAGACGTGCAAATCCTTGCCACGCTCGATGACGGCCACCTCGTCGTCGTTCAGATAGACAATCTGTTTTGTGTATTCGGCGATTGGGCTTGCGTCCGACGCGAGGAAAAACTCCTTGTTCTCCTCTCCTATGCCGATGGCCAATGGCGATGCCTTGCGAGCAGCAACCAGTCGTGTCGGGTTCTTCTTGTCGATCACGGCAATGGCGTATGCACCGATGGCTAACTTCAAGGCATAGCGCACTGCCACCTCCAAAGGACATTCACGCAGTTTCTGCTGGAACTCAATCAACTGCACGAGCACCTCCGTATCCGTCTGGCTCTTGAAGACGTAGCCTCGCTTCTCCAACTGGCTGCGCAAGGTCACATAATTTTCAATGATTCCGTTGTGGACCAATGTGAGGTCTCCGCTCATCGAGACATGCGGATGCGCATTTGCCGTACTTGGAGCGCCATGCGTCGCCCATCGGGTGTGAGCGATGCCCAACGAACCCGAAATGTCCTTTCCATTGGCCACAGCCTCAAGATCTGATACCTTACCAGTCGCTTTATACACTTCCAATTGTCCCTTATCTGTCAAGAGCGCGCAGCCCGCACTATCGTAGCCACGGTACTCCAAACGATGCAGTCCCTTAATCAAAATCGGATAGGCTTCACGGAAGCCAATATATCCAACGATTCCGCACATATATTTTATTACTTTATGATTTGATTTACTTCAATTTAGACAAGAAATTCTCGAGCACATCCGGTTCCACGTCGCCCAACTCGAATTCCTTGCGGGCATCGAGCGCAACATATTCGAGCCACTCCCGTTTGGCCTCGGCATCAAGGACGAGCGGCTGGTTGTAGCGGTCAAATATCTCACGCAGACGTGCTATCAACGCATTGAAATCGGTTATTTTGGCCAATGCCACATCCTCGACAATCTGTTTTTCTTCGGCCAATGGCATAAGCATACCACCCAGGTCGCTCCACGCCTCCGATGGCGCTATATTGCCCGCCAGACGCAGGGCCAGGTCGTAGATCTTGATGCCCGTGAGCAGCGAGTGCCGACGGATGCGGCATCCCTGATAACGGTACGACTCGCTGTCGGGATGGCTCTGCAAGAGTTCCTCCAGGTCTGCCTTGCCTTGACGGATGGCCTGCACAGTGTAGGGCGAAAGCCACTGGTGGCTGACGAACGAGAGACGGTCTTCGGCCGGACGGTGGTCGCGCTTCGGCCACTTCTCCACATCGCGGAACAGGCCGACCGTCAACAGTCCACGTGCAGGGATGAGCACGGTCTCATCGGCCGAAGCAATCAGATAGCTGAACGGCATACGTCGCGTATCAGGATGCGACTGAATCTTGCCCATACACATCGAGAAGGCGCCAACCTGAGCCGGCAGGAGCGTATGGCTGCCCGAGGCCGTCTTCGAACCGCGCAACAGTGTGCCGTAGTGCAACGGGCCCATCTTGTAGGCGTGGTTGGAGAAATTGGTGGACGAGCCGGCATTGTAGAACGAAGTTTCCACGCCGATGAGCAGCGTCCCCTTGTGATGGCTGACTGAAAATGGACCGCAGAAAGCCGCGCAAGCCTCGCCATTGGCCATAAACGAATTGGCAAAGAACAGGCTGTGTTCGGCCGTGAAACCGTTGGTCACCGTGCTCGATTCGCTCACGAAACAGCCCTCTAGAATGACGTTCTGGCCAATGTAGCAATGGTTGCCGATGTGGCTGTTGACCAATTTTCCGGCGCCATAGATGCACGTATTGTGGCCAATGTGGACGCATTGCGCATCGTAACCGGCCGACTGGCGGCAGATGGCACGCAGGCGTTGCGTGAACTCGGCATTGGCCGCATAACGGATCTGAAGCGCAGCAAGCTGCGAACTGAGTTGTGGGAACAGCATCACGTTGCCGTCGCCCGCCTCGTTCAGGACGGGGATGATGAGGTCTGTGTCATTGGCCAATGTGCATGCCACAAGCGTCGTGTCCTCAATGAGGCTGTTGTCGCCGATGGTGACGTTCCGCAACGAGACATTACGAACGCCGCAGGGCTTGGCAAAACCCTCGACGACCTCGATTTCGCCGGCGTTGCTGCCCATGCGTACCGTGCCATAGAAATTCACGCGCTGCACGCGGGTGGCATCAAACGGGTCGGACACTTCAATGCGTGACCAATCTTCGGCAGTACAGCCATTGGCCAACAGAATATCAATCTCTTTAGGATTTATCGGTCTCATATAGTAAAACTTTTTGCTGCAAAAATATAGATTTTCTGGAAAATTTCCAAAAATTCGAGCTTTTTTCTTTCATATCTTGCCGATTTTCCGCAGAATAGCGAAAAAAATCCACACGATTACCACACCAAGGGCATTGGCCGCCATATCCCACCAGTCTCCGTTGCGGCAGGTTGTAGCATAGGCTTGAAGCAGTTCGAGGCATCCGCTCATCATGACAGGCAGCACGAACGCGCCGATGAAGCAGTGAAGCATATCGAGTGGCCGACGTTTCCGCTGGCGCAGACGTTCGCCCCAGATGACGAGGCACAACAGGCCGTACATGCCCGTATGGACCAGCTTGTCGATGCCCGGGACATCATCTACAGGCGTCTCGGGGACAGGAATCAGACAAATGTAACAGATGATGATGACAAGGGTCCAAGTCAGCGGATATTTGGTAAAATAGTGCATAAGCTTACATTTTTGCGGCGCAAAGTTAGTTCTTTTCCGCCTATTCCGCAAATAATTCCCGCATTTTTTGCTTGCATCCGAAATTTTAGCTAAATTTGCCCCCGCAAAAAAAGGCTTAATGGCCAATGGTGCTTTCCTCGCTAAGGGTTGCGAGGTTTATTTTGTCCGATAAATTATAAAAGTAAAAATGAAAAAGTGGCATATTGAAGACTCTGCCGAGCTCTACAATATTCATGGATGGGGTGTGAACTACTTCGACATCAACGAGAAAGGTCACGTAGTGGTCACCCCGAAGAAAGATGGTGTGCAGATTGACCTGCGCGAAGTGGTGGACGAACTGGCATTGAGAGACATCTCGGCGCCGGTCCTTTTGCGTTTTCCAGACATCCTGGACAACCGCATCGAACGTATGAGCCAATGCTTCAAGAAGGCATCGGAGGAATACGGTTTCAAGGGCGAATGCTATGCCGTCTATCCCATCAAAGTAAACCAGATGCAGCCCGTCGTGACTGAAATGGTGGAGCACGGACGCAAGTTCAACCTCGGTCTTGAAGCTGGCTCAAAACCAGAACTGCACGCCGTGATTGCAGCCTGCACCGACTACGACACCATCATCGTCTGCAACGGCTACAAGGACGACAACTACATCGAGCTTGCCCTATTGGCCCAAAAGATGGGCAAACGCATCTACATCGTGGCCGAAAAGCTGAACGAGCTGGAACTTATTTATAAGATTGCCAAGCGCTTGAGTGTACGGCCCAACATCGGCATCCGCATCAAGCTCGCCTCATCGGGCAGCGGCAAGTGGGAAGAGTCGGGCGGCGACGCATCGAAGTTCGGCCTCACCTCATCCGAACTGCTCGAAGCCCTCGAATATCTCGAGAACCACGACCTGAAGGATTGCTTGAAACTGATCCACTTCCACATCGGCAGTCAGGTCACCAACATCCGCCACGTGAAGACCGCCATACGCGAGGCATCGCAGTTTTATGTCCAATTGCACAAGATGGGCTTTGCCGTCCAGTTTGTCGATGCGGGCGGCGGTCTGGGCGTCGACTATGACGGAACCCGCTCGGCCTCAAACTGCAGCAGTGTCAACTACTCGATTCAGGAGTACGTGAACGACATCATCTACCAGCTGATGGAGGCGGCCGACAAGAACTCCCTACCACACCCGAACATCATCACCGAGAGCGGCCGAAGCCTGTCGGCCCACCACTCGTTGCTCATCATGGAGGTGCTCGAGACGGCCTCGCTGCCCGAAATGCCTGAGGAGTTTGAGGTTTCGGCCGATGACCATGAGCTCGTCAAGGAACTCTACGAAATCTGGGACAATCTGACGCAGCGCAGCGCACTCGAAAGCTGGCACGACGCACAACAGATTCGTGACGAAGTACTTCAGATGTTCAGCCACGGCATCATCGACCTCAAGACACGCGCCCAAATCGAGAAACTCTATTGGAGTGTGACGCGCGAAATCAACAACCTCGTCCAAGGCATGAAACGCGTGCCCGACGAACTGCATTCCATCAACAAGTTGTTGGCCGACAAATATTACTGCAACTTCTCGCTTTTCCAGAGCCTGCCCGACATGTGGAGCATCGACCAGATCTTCCCCATCATGCCGATTCAGCGACTCGACGAGCGGCCCGACCGCAAGGCCACCCTTCAGGACATGACCTGCGACTCGGACGGAAAAGTTGTAAGCTACATCGCTGAAAACCAGATTTGTAACGCGATGCCGATTCACTCGCTGAAAAAGGGAGAGAAATACTATCTCGGCGTATTCCTCATCGGCGCCTATCAGGAGATTCTGGGCGACCTGCACAACCTCTTCGGCGACACTAACGCTGTCCATATCTCGGTTGACGGCGACAGCTACCGCATCGACCAGACCATCGACGGTGAGACAGTGCAGGATGTGCTCCGCTGGGTGGAATACGACACCAAGAAGCTGGTGCGCACGCTCGAAACCTGGGTCACGAAGAATGTCAAGTCCGGCCGCATTACGCTTGACGAGGGCAAGGAGTTCCTGACCACCTACCGCAACGGCCTCTACGGATATACGTATCTGGAACGGGAATAAAGAACGCTTTAATAATCAGAAAATGAAAAAGGTCATTCTTTATATGTTTCTGCTTTGGCCGATGATTGCCATTGGCCAGAACACAGTTGATTCTACTACTTTCAAGAGCGGTTTTTCCAAGTTCCTGATAATAGAGAACGGCATGTTCAACGTCAGGTCTGTCTTCTTTTCCAAGACGACCAACAACACGAGCCAGGAAGTCTTCACATCGGTCAAAATCGACCTCGGTGAAGAGAAAAACGACTATCAATATTGTTTTTCCTCTTCACAAATCGGTGAAGGAAAATTGTTGTCTCAGACTTCAACGAAAGTCAGCCTTGACTACGATGAATTGGTCAAGATAAACGGCGCAATCGAGAAACTGATGTCTGAATTCCAAGCCGACCTCGTCGAAAGCAAGCAGATGCAATCAGATGGAAGGACAACGGCTCGGCGAACACGACCTCAAACTCCCGCCGATTCCGTCGAAAACACATTGTATCTTGAAAATGAGTTCGTTTCTGACAACGGATTCACCATTGGATATATCATCACCAGTTCCGACTACACGTGGTTCTACCACACCAAACGCGAAGAGTCGAACCGGCCATATCATTATTCAATAGACAACAATTCCTATATAAAAGAAATTGAGCCATTGGCCGATGACTTCCTAAAAGCACAAAGGCGCATTGAACAACTCAAAATAAAATACGGCAAATAAAACTAAATCAACAGAATAAATGGCAAGAATCTTACTCATCGGTTGCGGCGGCGTAGGCACCGTAGCAGCCCACAAGTTGGCCCAGAACGCCGACATCTTCACCGACATCTGCATCGCAAGCCGCACCAAATCGAAGTGCGACGCTACGGCCGATGCCATCCGCAAACGTCTCTACACCAAGAACGGCAAGAGCGCCAACATCACAACGGCCAGCGTCGATGCCGATGACGTTCCGGCATTGGTCAAACTGATGAAGGAATTCAAGCCCGACCTGTGCATGAACCTCGCCCTGCCCTATCAGGACCTCACCATCATGGATGCCTGTCTTGCGTGCGGCTGTAGCTATCTCGATACCGCCAACTACGAGCCTAAGGACGAAGCACATTTCGAGTACTCCTGGCAGTGGGCATACCGTGAGCGTTTCGAGAAAGCCGGCCTTACCGCTATCCTCGGCTGTGGCTTCGACCCGGGCGTAACGAGTATCTTCACCGCCTATGCCGCCAAGCATCACTTCGATGAGATCCAGTATCTGGATATCGTCGACTGTAATGCCGGCGACCATCATAAGGCTTTTGCCACCAATTTCAACCCTGAGATCAATATCCGCGAGATTACCCAGAAGGGACTCTACTGGGAAAACGGACAGTGGGTGGAGACAGAGCCACTGGAGATTCACCAAGACCTCACCTACCCCAACATCGGTCCGCGTGACAGCTACCTGCTGCACCACGAGGAGATCGAGTCGCTGGTCATCAACTACCCCACCATCAAACGGGCACGTTTCTGGATGACCTTCGGACAGCAGTATCTGAAGCATCTCGAAGTGATCCAGAACATTGGCATGAGCCGCATCGACGAGGTAGAGTACGAGGCTCCACTGGCCGACGGCACATGTACCGCCAAGGTGAAGATCGTGCCGTTGCAGTTTCTCAAGGCCGTACTG
>CACZAY010000040.1 GCA_902779265.1 uncultured Bacteroidales bacterium
CGCCGGAGCCATGTGCCTGCCTTTCCTTTTTCAATATTTGAGGCCAATGCGCCCCTTCTCGATGAACAGTCCCTTGCTGTCGGCCGATGCCTCACGACCCAGCAAGTCGTAGCGCGTGGCATTGCCATTGGCCGAAACCGAAACACTACCGATGCCGGAGAACATCTTCTCGCACGTGATGGCCGCGCCCTGGATGTACATCACGGCCGTGGTCGAATTGGTCACCTTGATGAAGGCATATTCCTTGCCGGTGAATGCCTCGCTGAAGTCGATCTCGACCTCGGTCTTCGGGTCGCCGCTGATGGTACCCAGCTTTGTCCACGTCTCGCCGTCCTTCGAGCCATAGACGACGCCCGAAAGTGAGGATGTGCCGGCGCGAAAAAACGAGAACTTGGCCGACATGAACTTGCTGTCGCAGTGGAAGATGACTTCGGCCGATGAACCGTTCAGCTTCAGGCCGCCGGTGTGGGTGCTCGATGCATTGGTGTAGGTCGGGGTCGATGATGCCTTGCCTGCTTCGTCGAACGAGATTTCGCCATCGGCAATCATGGCGTCGGTGGTCTCGGCATTCACATCGTTGAACCAGTAGTAGCCGGCCTCGTCAATCAGCGATTCGTCGAACCATGAGGCCTCCTTGTACGACACGTCGTCGGCATTGAAATTGGCATCGCGCACGTAAATCTTGCCGTCGATGTAGAGTCGGCTCAGGTCCCACTTGTAGTCGCTGCCCGGGGTGGCAGGCTCAACCACGTCGAATGTGCCGTTGATTGTACCTACGCCGTCGAACACCTGGATGGCGGCATTGAGCGGCAACGTGCCTTCGACATTGGACATATCAATCTTCAACGTAACGCCGCTTGCGATGTTGAGCGTCGTGATGGCGAAGCTGTTGCTCTTGACGGCAACGCCATAGTAGCTGACTGGAACTTCGAGCGTTGCGCCGCTCTGGAGCGACACCGTGCCGCCCAAGGTGAAGGTGCTGTTGTTGACCAATGTGTCGCCAGCAGCCAACGTAGCGCCGCTCTGAATGGCGATTGTGCCCGATGTGATCTTGCCCGAGCCCTTCAATGTGGCATCGGCCTTGACGGTGTATGTACCGCCCGAGTGGCTGCCGTTGACGATGAGCGAGCCGCCGCTGATGGTCGTTGCACCAGAATAGGTGTTGGCACCGCCCAGACGCCATTCGCCGGTACCGATCTTGTTGATGGTGACAGTGCCGTTGTATGCCTTGTTGAGGCCGGCCGGCAGGTCGCAGATGATGCCGTAGAATGTCTCGTCGGAATTTGCACCGCCGATGTTCCACGTTGTGGCAGAACCCTTGGTGTTCTTGCTCGAACCGCACAGCTTTGTGGTCGATTCGCCCGACAGACCGCCGATGTTGCCCGTACCGTTGGTGCCCCAGATGGCCATGTTGGCCGTGCCCTTCAGCTCAACCTGCGTGGTCGGCATGTTGAACGTCGAACCGCTCGTCATGAACATCGAACCGCCGTCGCTGGCTGTCGTGTTCAAGCCATTGGCCACAATCTTGCCGGTGAATTCGGTGACGTTGGCATCGAAATATTCGCGCAGATAAGGGATGTCGTACTCCAATGTACCTGCGCCGGTCAGCTTGTTTTTCGCGTAGCAGAGTCGGTTCGGCGCGAAGTAGCTGTAGGTGCCTTCGGCGGTCTCAATCGGGAAGCTGTAGGTCTCGTAGTTCGAGGTCTCGCCCTTGGTCGAAAGCTTGCCGCCGGCCAAAATGAGTTTTGACGAAGAACCGATGCCGTTCTTTGCAATATCGACGGTGCTCAGATAGAGTGTACCGCCGGCCAATGTCGTCGTGCCAGTATAGCCGAAGAAGTCAGTCGAAGCAACGGTAATCTGTCCATTGCCGCCGATGGTAAAGTCCTGATTGTCACCCTCGCCCGTGATTGCGCCCGTCATCGTCAGTGTCTTTCCGCTGGTGATTTCGAGCGTGGTCGGGTTCTTGAGCTGGGCCGAACGGTTGGTCGATGCGTTGGCCGTGCCGGTGTAGCGGTATGTACCGCCGTCCATGACCCAGTTCTGCGCAAATTCCTGCGATGCACCGATGGCCGATGCGACACCGCCGTTGGCAATGCTGACGAACTCAAGCACGCCGTCGTGCAGCACCGTTGCGCCCGTGTAGGTGTTCGAAGCATAGTTCATGGCCAATGTGCCTGCATCGCCCTTGTTGACGCTGGCCGTATCGCCGATGGCTGCGCCGTTCACCTCGATGTAGCCCTTGCCCGTAGCGACAACGCTGGCCGGTTCGATGGCCGATGCGAGGATGTAGCGCAACGTATCGTCGGTGTGGAGCAGCAGTTTCTGTCCCTTGACGACCTCGGTCGAGTTGGTCACATCGGCCACATAGCTGTCAATATCGACGATGCCCTTCTCAATCGGACGGGTCTTGAACGTGGCAGTCGCGTAGTCGGAATATTTCTGCTCAACGCCGTCGTAACCGAAGGCACGCACACGCACGTCGTAGGCCGTTGCGTCGGTCAAACCGCTGATTGTGAAGCTTGTGGCATTGGCATCTGTGCGACCGGCCTCGGCGTATTCGCCATCGCCGCTGGTGCGGTATTCGACGATGAAACCGGCCTCGGCGTAGGTGTAGTCGCGCCACGTCACGGTGATGGTCGATGTGGTCGATGTGTAGCCGATGGTGATCGGCTTGCGCAGGAAGTAGTTGCGGTCATCGACAGTGATCGAGTTGATGTAGTTCTCGATGTTCAGATAGCCGTTGGCCGCCTTCTGCACTGCGTCCGATGCGCTGTTCTTGTCAAGACCGTTGGCCTCCTCCCAAGCGTCGGGCATACCGTCGCCGTCGGTGTCGGTCGGCTTGCTGCCGGCATACCATTCCCAAGTGCTGGGCGCACCGATGGGCAGACTTTCCTCGTTGGAGATAAGCGCACCACCCTTGCCGAACGTCATCAGCTCGTCAATCATGTAGCAGTCGCTCTGGTCGCGGTAGGGCAACGATGCACCTACGGTCGGGATGTTGAGCGCGATGAGCTGGTCGCCCGGATAGAGCTCAAGCTCCGGATAGTCGTAGGGATCGGTCGTGCGGTGGTCCGAGGCCGAATAGTCGGTCATCTCGTACGGATTGTAGATGCCGTCCTTGTTGTTGTCCTGCCAGTTATCGACGCCGTAGCAGTGGAAATTGGCATTGGCTCCAGTAAAGCCGTTGGCCGATGCACCTGTCGATGCGCCGTTGATGAAGCAGTTGTTCTCGATATTCACGTAGCTCGAACCCTCGCTGTCGCCGCCCATGATGTAGGCGCCGTTCGACCAGTTATAGACCACATTGTTGGCATACTGGTTGATGCCCTTGATCTTGTTGTTGCGGGTCGAATTGTCGATATAGAGGTTGCGGTAGAGCGTGATGGAATCGGCCTGCATCAGGCCACCGGCCGAGTGGGTCATCAGGCCCTGTCCGATGATGCTGTTCATCAACGTGATGCTGTGCAGGTCACCCTTGCCGTCGGGGTTGATGGAGAATGTCTCGTCCAAGCCCCACGAGAAGGAACAATGGTCGAAAATCATATTCGTGCCGTTGGAGATGCCGGCGCAGTCCTTGCCCGAATCGCCGCCGTGGCCCATACGCACACGCAGATAGCGGCAGATGATGTTCGATGCGCCGGAGAACGACACGCCGTTGCCATACACCGTGATGCCCTCGCCCGGCGCGGTCTGTCCGGCCACATAGAGGTTGTTGGCGAACACCATACGGCTGCTGATTTTGATGACACCGCTCACGTCGAACACGACGATGCGGTTGCCCGACGACACTGCATCGCGCAATGAGCCGGTGCCTGAATCGTTCAAGTTGGTCACATGATAGACTGTCGGACTTGAGGAAGCTCGCGCTCCCTTGGCCCATCGGCCCCAGCCCTGCGCGCCCGGGAAGGCTACCACATCGGCCGCAAAAGAGGGCACTGCGATGGCAGCGAGCATCAATGGGGCAAAAGTTTTCTTTAAGTTCATAAGGTTAGTTTGCATAAGTTGTGTTATCTGTACAAGATGCCGTTCAATCATGCCAAATGTTGCAATATGTCGCATCGGATAATTTGAGCGTTGCAAATATAGTCGTTTTTTCTGAATTGGCCAAAAATCAGCCTTTGGAAAACATTTTCACGGAAGATTTTCCCCTTCTTTAGAACAAATTTACACCATTTTGGTGCAGTTTCACCGCATTTTAACATTTTTCGCGCGTTCCACTCCCGTTTTTATGAATCTTTTACACTTGGGGCATTGGCCAATGACACGCCGCTCCAAGAGGCCAGAACTACTGTTTTTTATTCCGCACAATTTTTACAATAAGAAACCTCATGGCTCCTACCCTTTTCGGCCAATGGTATTTAAACGCAATTCCGCCGCCAACTCGCAATGAACGGGCTGGCGGCAGAATGAAATTAGTGTTCTTTTCGAGTTCAAATAAGTTCCTTTAATTGTTTAATACATCAAGCGATAGCTGACCAATTGGAACGTCATTAGAAAAGAAGGATAATACATTTCTGCTTTTATCAAATGCAACCTTAAAATTCATCGCCCAAATGGTACCATCAAGATCTTGTGATAAGAACCATTGAATTGTTTCTTCCTTGTTTAAGTCAATGCAGAATGTTTCTTGAATATCAACCTTCTCTACACCTTGACTTAGTATCCATTGATCTTGTCCTTTCTTTTTTGCTGCAAAAGAGGGCCTTAGCGAAGCAACCCCATTTGCAATGTCTTTGTACTGATCTTCTGGTAATTGTTTTGTAACAAAAATAAACCAACGTGGCAACCCAGAACCTATAGACCAGAAAGTAATATCCAAATGATAATCATAAACGATACATTCTCGTCCGAAAGCTGGATATAATGGATAAATAAGATTATCTGTAGCAGGTATTTCACCGACAATAGAGTCTGAGAACTCTAGTCCTAAGGATTTTGCTTCTTCTTTACTCAACCATTGTATTTCATTATTCTGACTATAGGTTTTGAAAGATGAACACTCTAATATTAGTAATAGAATTAAAATTACTTTACTTTTAACCATAATAATTTTCCTTGTTTATAATTAGTATGAGATGAAACTATCCTTTTATTTTTATAGGCGCAATTGGATATATCAAACCCACGCAGACATTTACCACTACTTGCTTCTTGGTGATATCAAATTGTCGAAGGTTGAGATGCCAAGAACAAACGTAGTAAACGTCTTCTAACAATAAAATTTGCAGTTCCGAGCGTCTCCTACAAACGAGATTCTACACGAAATTGCGACGCGAATATACACAATATCTGAAAACAATGCAAATATTTCCGCATTTTTAAGAGAAATTCTGCTACATGCTACAGTACTACAACCAAAAAGCAAGGCATCATTTACTTTACGTAAAAAAATATTATTGCAGTAGCAGATCAATAGGTTTCGGATAGGACAACTTTCATTGAATTACAGACCCACATTCTCGGCAAACGATTTAACTCCAGCAATGGATAATGGTTTCATCCGACAGTATAAGACAGCTTTTAACGGATAAAGGTATGGCTCTTTACAATAATATTTCGCAGGACAGATTAGACAACAAGATTGGGCCCTATAGACTTCTTTAAGAAACAGAAAACAGCAACTTGAATTTCTTCTAAGGTGCTGTTTTTGCCTATACTTGCCAGAACCCATGACTTCAAGTTTACACGTCTTAATCCTTGTTATAATGGAAGATGGTCTCTGACTCGTAAAAACATAATTCACTGAATATCAATAGACCACAGACGTCATTCTTTTAATACAGAACCGTTTCAGACAAATTCTTGTACCTAAACTTGGCGCAAAGATAAGCAAAATGCCATAAAACAGTCAAGACAATCCGGCAAAAAGTATCATCTCGGCCAATGGCATTCGCCGCTTATCTGTTCTTCAAATCCTCCAGCAGGTTCTGCAGCTCCGCGACACCCTCAACGAGCACGGCGCGCGCCTTCGAACCCTGATACGGGCCGACGATGCCGGCGGCCTCCATCTGGTCCATGATACGGCCGGCGCGGTTGTAGCCGATGCCGAACTTGCGCTGAATCATCGACGTCGAACCCTGTCCGGAGGCGACCACAAGCTCGGCACATTCGTCGAACAAGGGGTCGAGCTGGTTCAGATCGACGGCCGATGCGCCACCCTCGTCCATCGCGGCGGCATCGTTCGGGTCCGGTTTCGGCTCGGGCAGGATGTAGCACGTCGGATAGCCCTGCTGCGCCTCGATGAACTTGTTGATACGCTGCACTTCGGGCGTATCGACGAAGGCACATTGGACACGCTCGAACTTGTCGCCCAACGAGATGAAGAGGTCGCCGCGGCCCACAAGGTTCTGTGCGCCCGACTGGTCGAGGATGATGCTCGAATCGGTGGCCGATGACACGCGGAAGGCGATGCGCGCCGGGAAGTTGGCCTTGATGATGCCGGTCACGATCTTGGCCGATGGTCTTTGCGTCGCGATGATCATGTGGATGCCCACGGCGCGCGCCTTCTGGGCGATACGGGCGATAGGCAGCTCGACCTCCTTGCCGGCGGTCATGATGAGATCGCCATACTCGTCGATGATGGCCACGATGTAGGGCAGGAAGTGGTGGTGCGTGCCCTCCTTCGAGCCGATGGGCGCGTCGATGTGCTTGTTCGGGTTGAGCTGGCGATGGATGAACTTGTCGTTGTATTCCTCCAGCTTGCGGCAACCGGCCTCACGCAAAAGCGCGTAGCGGTCTTCCATCTCGGCGCAAAGGCTCTTGAGCGTCTGCACGACCTTCGAGACATCGGTGATGATGGGGTCTTCGGCGTCGGGGAGCTTGGCCAGGAAGTGCTTGTCGATGTTGGAATAGACCGAAAATTCGACCATCTTCGGATCGACCAAGACGATTTTGAGCTGCGACGGATGCTTCTTGTAGAGCAGCGACGTGATGATGGCATTGAGGCCGACGGACTTGCCCTGACCCGTCGCACCGGCCACGAGCATGTGCGGAGCCTTGGCCAAATCGAACGTGAAAACCTCGTTGGTGATGGTCTTGCCCAATGCGACCGGCAGCGCGGCCTTGCTCTCCTGGAAGGCGCGGCTCTGGATACATTCACGCATCGAGACAGTCTGCGGGTCCTTGTTCGGGACTTCGATGCCAATGGCGCTCTTGCCCGGAATCGGCGCGATGATGCGGATGCCGGTGCGCGAGGCGATGCTCATGGCTATCTCGTCGCTCAACCGCTTGATTGTGTTGATTTTAGTTCCACTCACAAGGACGATTTCAAACAGCGTGATGGTGGGGCCGACGGTGGCGTTGATGCTCTGGATCTCCACGCCGTAGTCGAGCAGCGTCTGACGGATTTTCTCCATGTTCTCGTTCTGCTCCTCGAGGTCAACGGGGATGTGCGCGTTGTACTCCTTCAGCAGGTCGAAGGTCGGGAACTTGTAATATTCCAGATCCTTGGTCGGGTCGTAGTCCTCAAGCGGCATTTCGATCGGCTTGTCGAGCACGTCGGTCTTGTGTTGCGTGACGGAGAATGTCGGGTCGCCGGTCTCGATTGTTGCCTCTTCGTCCGATGTCGCTACGGGCTCGACGGGTGCGGGTGCTGGTGCGGCCGATGGTTCATCTTCGGGCTCGGCAGTTTCATCGGCCACAAAACCCACAGCGGAAGGTGCAGGGGCAGGTTCTGGCTCGATGGGTGCAGGTTCGGCCAATGGCACATCGGGCACGACATCGGCTGGTGCGACGTCATCATCGGCCACGGCGGCAGGTTCATCGGCCACAAAACCCTCCGACGGGTCATCATCGACCACAGGGGCATCGGCCACGAAGGTCGGCTCCTCGTCCTCTTCGCTGACACCGCCATCGGCCGCAACAGGCTCACTGTGGTGCCTCATGCCGTCGCGCAGTTTATGGCCAACGTTGACCGCAGCCCCCATCGTCGAACGGAAACGGCCGATGGTGCTCCGCGTGAGCACGGCGAGGAGTATCAACAGCGTGATAATCAACAGCAAAAGCACGCCCGTCCAGCCGATGAGCCGTTGCAGGTACTGCTCCAGGTCGTAGCCGTGGTGGCCGCCCAGATAGATGTAGCTGTCCTGATAGCTATCGACGAAGAAGAAGCCGCACGCGAGCGAAATCCAGATGCTCCACAGGGCGTAGTGGATGAACACGGGGAAGAGCGGCCGGAGCGACATGTTGCGCGTCATCCGGTAGCCCAGTCGCAGGAAAAAAATCGCGTAGAGGAACGCCGCAACGCCCAGCCAGCGGTTGATGCAGAGTTCGGCCACGACGGCTCCCAGCGAACCGATCCAGTTGCGTGCGCCCTCGGCATAAATCTGGCCGTTGGCTATGGCCGATGCGTCTGCCTTTCCGGCATTGCTCACGAAACTGGCGAAGGCCAGGCCCATCAGCGCACCTACAAACAAGAAAATCAGACCGACAATGAAGCGGTAGCGTTCATCGTAGAGCCATGCCAGACGGCGTTTTGGGGTCGTTTCATTGGCCGATGCCATTTCTTCGGATGCCGTTTCGGCGGGTATGTTGTTTTCTTTTGCCATATTCTTGGGTTATATTTTTTCATTTTTGCGGCCAATGCACCTTGCGACGAAAACCATTGGCCACGACAATCATTTCTTCCAGAAAAGTCGCGTAAAGAGCACCACGACGGTGAAGATTTCCAGACGGCCGATGAGCATACAGAGGCTCAGATACCACTTGGCCAAGTCGGGCAAGGCCGCCCACGTGAAGGCCGGACCTGTGTCGCCCAATGCCGGACCTGTGTTGCCGAACGCCGAAATGGCCGTGCCGACCGAGGTGTCGAACGACAAGCCCATGCACTGGAGCGCGAAGATGCTCACCACAATCAGGATGATGTAGATGCTCAGCATGGCCAGAATCTTATAGACCACCTCGGCAGGCAGGTTATGGCCGTTGAGCCGCACCGACGTGTACGACCTCGGGTTGAGCGTCTGCAGGAACTCGTTCTTGGCATTCTTGACGAGCACCACGATGCGCACCACCTTCAGTCCGCCCGCCGTCGAGCTCGAACATCCGCCCATCGCCATCAGAATCAGCGTCGGAAGCCAGAAGACAGGTCCCCAAAGCACGTAGTCGAAATATTGACCCTGGAATCCGGCCGACGAGCAGATGGTCAGCGTGTGGAACAGCGAGGTGCGGAAATTGGTCTCCAACGAACCGTCGCCCAATGCCGCAATCTGCTCGGGCATGGCCGAGTCGCTGCACAGACGTGTGGCGCAGTTCAGCAGCATGAAGAGCGCGGTGAAGCCGAACACGATGAAGGTGAACCAACGCAATTCGTCGTTCTTCAGGCTATAGCGGAGCTGACCCCGTCCGATGAAATAATAGAGGTTGAAGTTGATGCTCGTCAGGAAGAGGAACACGATGCAGATATACTCTATGGCCGATGAATGGAAATGGCCGATGGAGTCCGAATAGTTGGAGAAACCGCCGCTCGCCATGGTCGAAAACGTGTGGCAGACGGCATCGAACACCGACATTCCGGCCAACCAGTAGAGCACGGCGTTGATGGCCGACAGCGTCAGGTAGATGCCCCACAGGCGGCGCGCCGTCTGCTGAATCTTCGGTCGCAGCTTATCGACCTGCAGGCCGTTGGTCTCGGCTCCGAAAATCTGCGTAGCGCCGGCACCGATCATCGGCATCAGGGCCAACGAGAAGACGACGATTCCCAAGCCGCCCAACCACTGCGTCAGGCATCGCCAGAAGAGGATGGCGTGCGGCTGCTCCTCCAGATTGAGGATGGCCGTACTACCTGTCGTCGTGAAGCCCGACATCGTCTCGAGGAAGGCATCGGTCACATTGTCGAACGTGCCGGCCAACAGGTAGGGCACCATGCCGAACAGCGAAAAGAGCACCCACGTGAGCGCCACGACGAAAAATCCTTCGCGCGTGGACATCTGCACCCGCCGGTGTCGCACCGAGAGCATCAGCGCGCCGCCCGCTACCGATACGGCCAATGTGGACAACAGAAACGCCAGCCAGTCACCATCGCCGCAACGATAGTGATAGAAAATGCCGACACCGGTAGCGACCGCCATGAAGACAGCCTCCATCAGCAGGAGCATTCCGAATATGTAGCGTATCAGTTTCCAGTTCACGGTTTTCTGACGAAAAGTTAAAGTTTTCTGCGAAAAAGTTATTAGTTATCAGTTATGAGTTATTGACCCACCAATTGTTTTTGGGCCGATGCTCATTGGCCATAATATTACTCCATCAATTGAAATCAGTCGAAATCAATTTCTCAAGAATTTAAGAATTAAGACAATTTTAATTCATTGACATTCTGAATTATTGAGAATTATAGACTTCGTTACAATCAATTTCTTGGCCGATGCAGCAAACCACTCCCCTCCCTTGCGGAGGGGCCGGGTGTGGGGCTACTTCAAGAACAGCCGTTCGACGTGCGAAATCTTCTCGTTCATGTAGATGACAACCACATGGTCGCCCGGCTGGAGCTGCGTGTCGCCCGTGATGGTCTGACCCTTGCCGTCGCGCACCATACCGCCCAACGTGATGCCGCGCGGCAGACTGAGTTCCTTGACGGGACGCTGCGTGATGCGCGATCCGGGCTGCGCCACGAGGTCGGCCACTTCGGCATCGACGAGGCTGAAACACTTGGCCGATGTCTTGTCCGCATCAAGCAGGAGCTGGTAAATGCTGCTCGCCGTGAGCAGTTTCTTGTTGATGGTCGAACCGATGTTCAGGTTAGCGGCCAATGCGATGTAGGCCACATCCTCCACCTCGGCCACAGTCTTGCCCACGCCCAGTTTCTTGGCCGTCAGACAGGCCAGCACGTTGTTGCCCGAATCGTCGCCCAAGGCCACAAAGGCATCGGTGCTGTGCAGACCCAGCTCGTTGAGGAACTGCATGTCCGACGAATCGCCATGTTCGACCTTGGCCTCCGGCACGCGCTCCATCAGATGTTCGGCAATCTGCCGGTTGGGCACGACGAAAAGGATGTCGTAGTGGTCGCTCAGGAAGTGGCTGGCCTGGATGCCCAACCGCGAACCGCCCATGATGACGACGCGCTTGAGGTTGCGGTCGCGCTTGCCGCATATCATGCGCACCGACTCGGTATGCTCGGGAGCGACGACGAAATAGACGATGTCGTTGCCCAACACCTCGTCCTGTCCGCTCGGGATTATCAGATCCTCGCCGCGCTTGATGGCCGCGATGTGGTATTGCGAGTGTTCCTTGCCGATGTCCATCAGTTTCTGGCCGACGATGGGCGCACCGTCATAGACCTTGACCGTGAGCAGGAGCAGTTGGCCGTCGCACAAATCGAACGACATACGCGCCCACGGCCTGCGGATGGCCTGCGCCACAGCCTCACCGCCCAACATTTCGGGATAGACCAGCCGGCTGATGCCGATCTTGCGGTAGAACTCGCGGTTGGCCGGCTGCTGCATCTCGTAGTTGTCGATGCGTGCCACGGTGCGCCGCGCGCCCAGATTGGCCGCAAGGATGCAGGCGTGGATGTTCACGCTCTCGTTGGGCGTGACGGCGATGAAGAGGTCGGCCTTGGGCACCTCGGCCTCCTTGAGCGAGGCAATCGACGTCGGACTGCCCACCACCGTCATCAGGTTGAGGAAGGTGAGCTGCGAGACCTGCTCGGCGTGTTCGGCCATCAGGGTGACGTCCATGTTCTCGCTCGAAAGCAGCTTGGCCAAGTGGGTTCCGACTTCGGCCGCTCCGGCAATGATGATTTTCATGCTACTACGTGATTTTTTGAACGCGGATGACTTTTTGAATGTTTGGGATGGAAGTAAAAGACATCTGATGTGTTCGACGGAAAGAGGTCTTAAACTCTGATTCAGATTTCGAGCATCGTCCCTTTTACTCCCCTTTTACTCCATTTTCACTCCCCTTAATGGCCAATGAAATGGATGCTGCATCGATGCCGCACAGCTGGTAGAGCTCGGCGCAGGTACCCTGTTCGACAAAGGCATCGGGCAGACCGAGGCGCACGATTTCGCCGGTGTAGTGCTGGCGGCTGGCCTCTTCAAGCACGGCCGACCCGAATCCGCCGTCGCGCACGCCATCTTCGACGGTCACTACGCGACTGAAGCGGCGAAAGACATCGGCCAACAACCCGGCATCGAGCGGCTTGCAGAACTGCATGTCGTAGTGTGCGGCATCGACTCCGCTCTGTTCGATGGCTTTGGCGGCCTCCATGCCGATGGGTCCCAGCGTCAGGACAGCGACATCGGCCGTACCTTCGCGCAGGCATCGGCCACGACCTATCTCGATTTCGGCCAATGGGCATTGCCAGTCGGGATTGGAGCCTCGGCCGCGCGGATAGCGGATGCACCACGGACCGCTTTGGGTGGCATTGGCCGCAGTGAACATGAGGCGACGCAGGGCATGTTCGTCAATAGGCGAGGCGACAATCATGTTCGGGATGACGCGGAAGAAGGCCAAGTCGAATGCACCGTGATGTGTCGGTCCATCGGCCCCGACCAGACCTGCGCGATCCAGACAGAAGACAACGTGCAGGTTCATCAGGGCAACGTCGTGGATGACCTCGTCGATGGCGCGTTGCATGAACGTGCTGTAGATGTTGCAGAATGGGATGCGACCCTCCTTGGCCAAGCCGCCGCTGAAGGTCACGGCGTGTTCCTCGGCGATACCGACATCGAAGGTGCGGCTCGGGAAACGCTCCATCATCAGGTTCATGCTGCAACCGGTGGGCATGGCGGGCGTGATGCCCACGATGCGTTTGTCGGCCGATGCCAATTCAACCAAGGTGCGGCCAAAGACCTCCTGGAACTTCGGTGGCAGATTGGACGAATCCTCCTTGATGCGTTCGCCTGTCTCGGGATTGAATTTGCCGGGTGCGTGCCAGATGGTAGCCTCCTCTTCGGCTGGAGCGAAACCCTTGCCCTTGATGGTACAGAGGTGCAGCATCTTGGGACCTTTCATCTCCTTGATCTTGCGCAGGATGTGTACCAAACGCACAACATCATGGCCATCTACAGGACCGAAATAACGTATGTCAAGACCCTCGAAGATGTTCTGCCGATGCGAAAAGAGCGACTTGACGGCATTGGTGAAGCGGATGAGCGCGCGACGCAGACCGTCACTCATCAGACGGCGTTTGCGCAAGGTGCGGTAGGCGCGGTAGCGTATCTGGTTGTACCGTTGGCTCGTGGTGATTTTCAGCAGATAATGATGCAATGCGCCCACGTTGTTGTCGATGGCCATGCGGTTGTCGTTCAGCACGATAAGCAGGTCGTTGGGCTGCGATGAGGCGTTGTTCAGACCCTCGAAGGCCAAGCCGCCCGAAATCGACGCATCGCCGATGATGGCTACCACCTTCCGCTTGTTGCCTGCGAGGTTATCGGCCACAGCCATGCCCAATGCGGCCGATATGCTGTTGCTGGCGTGTCCAGCCGAAAATGTATCGTATTCGCTCTCGGCCGGGAACGGGAATCCACGCAGGCCGTCTTTCTGGCGCAATGTGGAGAATTGTTCGCGGCGACCCGTCAGAATCTTGTGTGCGTAGGCTTGATGGCCGACGTCCCACACCAGACGGTCATCGGGTGTGTCGAAGACGTAATGCAGCGCGACGGTCAGTTCCACCGCACCCAGACTTGACGCGAAGTGGCCTGGATGACTCGAAACCTGCTCGATGATGAAGCGGCGCACGGCCTCGCACACCTCGGGCAGACGTTCGACGGGCAGACGGCGCAGGTCGTCCGGCGTGTTGATTTGTTGCAGTATGTCGTTTTGTCTCTTTTCCATGTCTCTTGTGTCATTGGCCGATGCACCTTCATTGGCCGATGTTCATCTTTTCAGCTTGTTTCTTCAGCACGAGAATCGACTCGGGACCCATGTTGAACAGCAGGTCGAGGATGCTCATGTCGGGTTGGAACGGCAGACGTCCCTCATCGGTCGCCACCTGATAGTAGGGTTCGGCATTGGCCAACATTGGGAAATCGGTCACACCCATCCATTGCTCGCTGTAGCGCACATGCGGCTCGAAGCCTATCAGCTCGCACATCTTGCGGCGCAATGCCTCGTTCAGACCGAACAGCGAACCGTCGTGACCATGCTGCATCACTTCGCGGATTTCGTCGATGTAGAACTCGTAGAACGGCGAATTTCCATAGTAAGTGGCCAATGAATAAAGGTGCTGGTGCATCCAGTTGCCGTGGTCACTGAGCTGCACTTCGCTGATTGGAATCTTCGGCTGTGCGCCCTTCTGCACGTTGATGCTCAACGTCTGTGCGCCAGTGTGGGTGGCGATGAGGCAGCGGTTGCGCAAGGTCTGCTTGACGTAGTGCTCGCACGCCTCGATGACAACGCTGTCGGCGCCGAACAAAGTCGCGTAGTAGCTCACCGGACCGAAATAACTGATTGGCAGGACGAACATGATGTCGGTTTGTTTTCTATTTGCATTACAGTCCCTTCACGCGCTTGAGCAGACGGTCCCAACGCCATTCGCCTGTCTCCTGGTCGATGGAAATCCAGATGAAAAGCGGCGTGCCGACAATGTGGTCTTCGGGCACAAAGCCCCAGTAGCGCGAGTCGAGCGAGTTGTCGCGGTTGTCGCCCATCATCCAGTAGTAGTCCATGCGGAAGGTGTAGTTTGTGGCCGATGCGCCGTTCAGCTCGTAGGTTCCGTCTGGGTTCTTGGCCAATGTATTTCCCTCGTAGGTCGTGATGCATCGGCCATAAAGGGCCACATTCTCGTCGTTGAGTTCGACCGTCTCGCCAGCCTTCGGAATCCATAGAGGGCCGAAATTGTTCGTCTTCCAGTGGAACAGCGGATGGGCAGGAAAGACATCGGCCCCACTCTGCAACTTCAGCGGCTCAAGCACAATCCAGGCTACGTCCGGACGCGCAGCAACCTGAGCGGCCTTGGCGGCGGTGAGGTTCACGCGGTACAGGTGGTTGAACTTGCCCGTCACACTATCCGGCTCGAACTCCAGACTACCCGCGATGAAGAGCAGGTTCTCGCCCGTAATCTCTGCGACATCGGGCGAAAGCGTCGTTCCGTTGCCCTTGGTGTAGATACCCAGCTTCTTCCATACACTGTTGTGGATTTCGGCCGATGGACTGTTCGTATAGACCAGATACATCTGCTGGAGCTCGCTCGGATTCTGCATCGCCTCGCCATTGATATAGACCTGACGGTCGATGATCTGTAGAGTCTCGCCTGGCAGGCCGATGCAACGCTTCACGTAGTTTTCGCGACGATCGACGGGACGCACAATGACAGGTCCGACGGCGGCCTCGAACTGGCGGCGCGACATCCGCTGGTGGCCCATCAGCTGGTTGCGGACAAGGTAGTAGTCCTGATCCGGATAATCGGCCAAAACACTGTCTCCGGCCGGATAGTTGAAGACGACGATGTCACCGCGCTTCACTTCGCTCAGGCCCGGCATACGGCGGTAAGGCACCTGCGGATGGTCCAGATAGCTCTTGCCCAGACGAATGCCACCCACTTCGATGGTGTGCTGGAATACGGGCAGGGCAAGCGGCGTCATAGGGACGCGCGGGCCGTAGTCATATTTGCTGACCAGCAGGTAGTCACCGGCAAGCATGGTCTTTTCGAGCGACGTGGTGGGAATCGTGAAATTCTGGAAGAAGAAGTTCTGCAACACCCAGACGGCCACGATGGCGAAGACGATGGCATCCAGCCACGAGAATATCTCGCGCACGAAGCCGTTCTTGATGCCTTTCCACCAGTCCCACGGGATGAATTTTGTCCAATAGACATCGGCCACAAAAGGCAGCAGCACGAGCGGCCATCCGGACGACATCCACACGGCGAACAGCACGACGGCGACACTCCACAGGACGCACTTGATCTTGTCTCCGAGGGTCATCGGCCGATGAAATCCTCGCTCAATTTTCTGTTCGTTGGCCATATCAGAACTTCATCAAATCGGTCATTGTATAGACGCCCTTCTTGCCATCGGCCATCCACTCGGCGGCGACGACGGCACCCAAGGCAAAACCTCGGCGCGACTTGGCCGAATGGCTCATGGTGATGGTATCGACCTCGCTGTCATAGGTCACGGTGTGGATGCCCGGCACCTCGCCGCGACGGTAGGCGATGACCTCCAGTTCGTCGGCATTGTGCGCGCTGAACTTGGTGCCGACCTCGGCGTTGCGCGGCACATCGACGCTCTCGTCTTCATGCTGCCAGATGCAGGCGGTCTCCTTCCACGTCTGCTTGCGCTCGAGGTTGTCGGTAATGGCATCGGCGATGGTGATGGCCGTGCCCGACGGCGAGTCGAGCTTGTGGATGTGGTGGGTCTCTTCGAGCTTCACGTCATACTGCGGATAGCTGTTCATGATGCGTGCGATGTACTTCTGCATGGCGACGAACACGTTCACGCCGATTGAGAAGTTGGAGGCCCAGAAGAGGCTGCCGTTGGCCTTCTCGACATCGGCCTTGACCTGCGGCAACTGGTCGTACCAGCCGGTGCTGCCCACGACGACGGGGACATTGGCCGCAAGACACTTGGCCACGTTGCCCAGACACGTCTTCGGTGTGGTGAACTCGATGGCGACGTCGGCCGTACGGAAGGCTTCGCTCTCAAAATCCTGCTGGTTGTTGATATCGATGGCGCAGACCACCTGGTGGCCACGGCTCAGAGCAATCTCTTCGATGATATGGCCCATTTTGCCATATCCGATCAAGGCTATTTTCATGTTCTTTTCTGAGGGTTTAATACATACAAATGCGCGCAAAGATAATCATATTTTTTCACATATCGGCCAAAAGCCCGCAAAAAACGAGACGTTTCACCGCTTTTCCCCCGCCTTTCTCTCGCGATTCCACAACTTTTCCCTATCTTTGTGCCGATTTTAACCGCATGACAACCACATTTTGCCACTTTCCGCTATGGAAGTTACCTGGGCCGGCAACGTCGAGATGCACGTGCGCGCGAGCGACTGGTTCCGCCACAATCATCAGCACGATGCGGCCTATGACAGTGTCGTGCTCCATGTCGTGCTTGTGGCCGATGCCATAATCCGCCACCCCTCCGGCGAACCCATCAAGACGGCGCTGATGCGCATTCCGCCCGACATCATGGAGCGCTACCGGGAGCTGGCTGGGGCATCGGCCACAAACCTCACCTCCATCCGCTGCACTGCCCACATCCCCGAGCTCCCCAAGGTCATCATGCAGGACTGGCTCACCGCCCTCGCCACCCAACGGCTCTCCGACAAGACGCGCCGCATCCGTGACCTCGTGGACGATGGTGCAAACAGCTGGCAGGAGGCCTTTTACGTCATCCTTGCGCGCAGCCTCGGCACCGGCATCAACAGCGACACCTTCGAGCGTCTGGCCCGTTCGCTTCCCTTTGCCTTCCTCCAGAAGCACCTCGACGACCCGTTGCAGGTGCGCGCCCTTCTCCTCGGTCAGGCGGGTCTTATTCCGGCCGATGCTCCCCGCCTGCAACAGGAATATGCCTTCCTCCGCGCCAAGTTCTCGCTCACGCCGCTCCCGCCTGCCTCGTGGCGACAGGCCAAACGCCGTCCGCAGGCCGCACCCGAACTCCGCATCGAGGCATTGGCCACACTCCTCTCCTCCCATCCGAACCTCTTTTCCGAGGTTCTCGATGCGGCAGATGCCGACGCCCTGCAACGCCTCTTCACGTTACCGAAGCACATTGGCCGACAGACCGCCCAATCCATCATCATCAACGCCGTTGCGCCCATTCTTCTGGCTTTTGGCCAATGGAAACTGGACGAATCGCTCACCGAACGGGCCCTCGCCCTGCTGGAACATCTCCCGGCCGAGGCCAACCGCTACATAACCGGATGGAAGGCTGCCGGCTACGAGTCGAACAACGCCTTCGAGACACAGGCTCTGCTCCACCTCTACCGCGAATACTGCGAGCCGCACAAATGTATGGAATGCCGCATCGGCTGCTGGCTCATCCGCAATCAGGCGAGGCCCGTCCGTCAGTGCCGCGACGAAGAATAAACCATTGGCCACAAACACATTGCACAAAAAAAGACAGGACCTCGATGATGAAGTCCTGTCTTGATTCATATTGTCGTTGCGGGAAACTTATTTCCTGTGCGAGGGACGGAGCCTGTCGGCCGCAGAGAGCAGCGCAATGTCATAGGCCACACCGCGCCAAGCCATCACACAACAGAAGAGGCTCACCAACGGCATGGCGTAGAGCGTGAACGTGTAGTCGGCTGTCACATCGGTCGGGAAACCGACATTGGCCAACACCTGCATGGCGGACGAACTCATGGCGGGCGCTTCGTAAAGGAAGAAATAGCCGTAGAAAAGCACGTCGAGCACTGCGGTGTAGATAAGGATGCGCAACTGCACCTTCCGCCACTTGTAGAGGAAGATGCAGACCAACGGCAGGGCCAACATCAGGAGCAGCAGGGTCACGAGGCCGTAGCTCATCTTGTCGAGAGGGACACCCGGAGTGACGCTGGTGATGCCCAATGCCGTGACGTTGAAATAGGCATCGTTGGCACTGACGGTACCTAACGGCATTACCAGCATCATCAGGATGGAGATGACGCTGGCAAGCATATAAACGGTCTGTATCCGTTGAATCATAAGCGGTTAGAAACTCATCTGTGGCTGAATGTTCTGCTCCTGCTGCGATGGGTTCAGACGCCAATAGACGTTACCCTCAATGTACTCCTGAGTAGCAATCAGCGACGGTTTCGGCAACTTCTCATAATAACGGCTGATCTCAATCTGCTCACGGTTTTCTACCACCTCGTCCAGATTGTCGCCTGAAGTCGCAAACTCCTGCAACTTCTTGTCCAGATCGTGCTTCATCTCGCTGCCGATCTGATTGGCACGGCGGGCGATGATTTCAACGGTCTCGTAGATGTTACCAGTGTCTTCGCACAAGGCGATGACGTCGCGGGTCACAGTGTTGCCCGGAGCATTTGTCTTCTTGTAATCCATAACTTTTATATAAGTTGATTTTTTGTCCAATGTTCCTTACTCGCCATACTCGGCCATCTTCTTCTGAATCTTCTCGAACATCTTCTGGGTCTCCTTGCCATAGGCCGTCTCAGGATACTCGTTGGTGAACGTGAAATACTCGTCATAGGCCGCCCTATAGCGTTCCTCAGCCTTTTCATCGACACTCTTTATGGCCGCCTCGAAGCGCGCCTTGAAGATGACGAAAGCCAAGTCCTCGCGATATTTCGAGTAGGGATATTCGTTCTGCGCATTGCGTGCCGTGATGACCGCCGCCTCGTAGTTGTTGCCCAGATAGGTACCCAGATTCAGATACAGGCGGGCACTCAACAGCTCCTTGTAACAGAGCTTGTCGCTCAACTCGATACGCATGACCGTAGCGCTGTCAGCCAGTTCCGTCCGCGGATAGAGGTCGATGAACGTGTCGAGCTCCTTGATGGCCTTGCGGGTGGTCGATTGGTCAAGACGCGCGTCGGGCGACTCCTTATAATCGCCATAGGCCAGATTGAAACGGCATTCCTGCGCCTTGCTTCCACGCGGGTAAGTCGAACAATAGCGCTGGAAATAGTCGCTCGACGACACATAATCGGTCATCTTGAAATAGCTCATGGCCAACAGGTAGAGAGCCTCTTCGGCCTTTTCCGTTCCGCGATAAATCGGCACGACATCGGTCAGCAGCGTGGCCGACCGCGTGTACTTTCCTTGCGAGTAATACATCTTGGCATACTCGAACTTCTCATCGACATCGGTACTCTTCAGGATACGGCTGTACTCCGAACATCCAGAAAAAAGTGCCGTGACAAGCACCGCGCCAAGCAGGATTCTTTTCAGTTGCATTTCTCTGTCATTTATCGCTTTTTTGGCCTTTTTTGCCAATTTAGCGGTGCAAATTTAGCAAATTCCATCGACAATTCCAAATTTTGCGCGGCCATGTTATGATTATTTAGCCTTTATTTGCAAAATTTTAACGGTCGATATATCAAAACCGAGCATCGGCAGCGGGCTTTTTGTGGCCAATGGAGCGAGCGAACGACATTGGCCGACACCCTTCACTTTCGGTATTTGATGACGCCGACGTAGGTCAACAGGACGACATTCATCAATAGTGCATAGATGATGGCCGGGATTGCGATGCGGCCGTCATTGAAGATGAACGGACTGCTCGCGACAGCAATGGCCTGGGCGGCATTCTGCATTCCCACCTCGATAACGATGGTGCGACGCTCGGCCGTGTCAAGTCTTGTGACCTTGGCCAATGCACCGGCTGCGACGACGGCGACAATCAACAATGCGCCCACACAGAGACCGAGCACAGCGAAATGCTCGCTGATGGTCTCACGGTGCTGCACAAAAAAGATGCCGGCCAGAAGCATCAGCGCCGGAAAGGCGATCTTCGACAGGACACGTTCAATCTTAGCAGCGGCATTGGCCATAAACATACGCATCACGATACCCAGGACGATAGGCAGCAGCATGGTCAAGACATTCTGCAGCAAGAGGTTGCCGACGGGCAGTTGCACGCCTATAGAAGATCCGACCGAAAGCGTTGTCCATTGCATCACAAGCGGCACGGTGAACAGAGTGATGATGGAGCTGGCCGCCGTCAGCGACACGGAAAGCGCGACATCGCCCCGTGCAAGCATCGAAAAGACGTTGCTCGACGAGCCACCCGGACAACAGGCAATCAGCATCACGCCGATAACGAACAGTGGCTGTAATCCGAACGCCATTGCAATGCCCCACGCCAGCAGCGGAAGCAAGACCAATTGGCCGAAAAGACCCACGAACATTGCACGAGGTCGCTTAACGATCATCACAAAATCCTGGGGACGCAACGTGAGTCCCAAATCAAACATCAACAATGTCAAAATCGGCAAAACGATAAAGATGCTGTTCATATTTACTTTACTTTATAAAATTTATGATATTTATACTCTCCGTCGAACTGACAGGCCTGTGAAAAACCGTCCTGCGAACCAGCATAAACAATAACGTCATCAGGCTTCAAATCACATTTCTCAATAGAATCAGACAAATCATACACAATATCATCTTCCAAGTATGAAATCAAGGTGGATATCTTCCAACGCTGGTCCTGAACGAGATGAATCCGACCCGTTTCATTGGCCAACATATCCAACAAGTCCGATTTTCTGAACAGATAGTCGATATTACATTCAAACAATGGCATGATCATATACAAGGACACAATGAAAATAGCTGCGGTATTACGGGCAGCACGATTCTTCAGACAATCGACCGCGACCGGAATAACAAGCAACAGCAAGGGAGTCACAGCCACCATATAACGGTTTGTCTGATAGGGAGAAAGAATCATTACAGCCAATGTAAAAAGCATTGTCGGAAGTACGATTTTCGGCATTTCTGCAATCCTTTTTCGTCCGATGAACAAAAGGACAAGGACGAATACGGCAACGGGCCAGTACAAAGTTTTTTGGCCAATAAGCTGAGCCCAGACAACCAAAGACGCCAACACCCGCTCGACAACGCCATCGGCCAAAAATTTAGAAGAAATGCGCTGGTCTCCACCGAACCCAAGGAAATAGCTGAGATACAAAATACGGCACAACAGCAAAGCACAGACAAAAGTCGAGAAAAAGAATGGCAAACCCTTAGCGAACTGCCCCTTTCGGTATATCTCCCAAAGCAGGAATACACCCCATGCACCCACAAGCACCAGCATGAAATAGCCCGTCCATAGCGTGAATGCCAACAATACCGTTGTTATCAGGAAATTACGCCAGTTATACTGCCATGAATCATTGGCCAAGGAAATAAAAACTTTTGACAACCAATAGGAAAGCACCAAAACAACAAACATCTGTAACTCGTACGGGCGGATGAACAGTGTATTGGAAACACCTCCGGCCATAAAGGTGAAACAGGCCAACGTCATGAAAAGGAGTAATGGTCTCTGTGAAAAATACAGCAACAGCAACTTGAAAAAGACGAAGTAACTAAGCACAAAGATCAGCAAATTAAGCAAAACACCTCGGAAAATGACATCAGATACGTGTGTCGACTTTGCTCCAACAAAAAAAAGACGTAAAATCGAATAATAGAAATTCGTATGGTTGTAATCATAAACATTATGCCACATACTTCGCACGTCCCGCAAAGCGCCCTTCAGGCTACTATCGTGAATAAAGTACAGTTCTTTGATTTCACGACCAGACATTTCCGTATTCGGGTTGACAAAGACAAAGGGATGGAAATAGGCTCCTTCACATTCTGAAATGGAAAAGGAGGCGACTTCATCGCAGTGCATTCCATCCTTCAACCCAGCCCAGGACAGACGCAAACACAAACCAGAAATCAGGATTAAAGAAAAAAACAAAAATTTAATCTTATTCCCTAAATAACATTTCATTGCAAAAATATCGAATTAAATAGGTAGTATTTGTTCTTAATTATTTGACTATTTTTTCAGAGATCACGATGCTTATTTCGGTTTGGGCCGATGATACTACGTGTCGTCGTGCCAAAAGACAAGCCGAAAGACGCAACCAAAAATGAAAAAGATAGTATTATAATGGTCTACAGGGTATATTTTTATTAGAATAATTTTGAACAACAATTTATTAATAATTAATTATTTTTCAGATACAGGAACAAAGAATATGCTTTTTGAAGCCAATGCCCAGTTTCTCGCTTGGACACAAAAACAAAAAAAAGCAATTCTGTACTGGAAAAACAGTTTCTTAGGGGATTATAAATATAGCAACAAAGTAAAAGAGAGAGACCCAAATCTTTCAACTTGAATCTCTCTCCTGTAAAGTGGCCGCTTCCTACTCTCCCGCGTTGGCAGTACCATCGGCGTTGCAAGGTTTAACTTCTCTGTTCGGAATGGTAAGAGGTGGAGCCCTTGCGCTGTAA
>CACZAY010000041.1 GCA_902779265.1 uncultured Bacteroidales bacterium
CCTCCTCGGCCGAGGGGTAGAGTGTGGCCAATTTTCCAGCGAGGATGTTCGATGCGGCATTGGACATAAACCACACACCCATGAGCAGAGAAGCAAGATGCGCCGGAGCCAGCTTGTTGACCATCGAGAGGCCAATGGGCGACAGGCTCAACTCACCCAACGTGTGGATGAAATAGAGGCCGACGAGCCAGAACATCGAGACCTTGACGCCAGGTTCAAGTCCCTTGGTGCCAATGGAAATGACCAGATAGCCGATGGCCAACAACATGAGGCCGATGGCCTGCTTGACCGGCGAGGCAGGCTCGTGACCCTTGCGGCCCAGGAAGTCCCACAGCATGGCCATGACCGGCGCGAAGGCAACCACGATAATCGGGTTGATGCTCTGGAACCAGGTTACAGGCACCTCAAATCCACCCAGGCTGCGATCAGTCTGCTCCTGCGCGAAATAGGTGAGCGTCATGCCGGCCTGCTCGAAGGCTGACCAGAAGAAGATCACGAACACGGCAATGATGTATATTACACCGATGCGCGACAGCTCGACCTTGGTCAAAGTGCGGTCGGTGATGATAAAAATCGGCATCACGATACTGATGGAATAGATGGTGGCCGAGATGTAGTCGGTCAGGTTCTCGGCATCATGAGAGAAGAACAAGGCCAATGCGACAGCTCCCACAAGGCAGAGCACAAGACGCAGAGGCGAATTCTTGCGGGCAGCACGACCGGCACGCTGGATGTTCTCCTCCTCCTCCTTCTTGTGACGCAGGGCACTCTTGGCCGGAGGGAGGCCAATGAAATCGCCTTCGGGCGTGACGAGATACTTCTTCTTCAGCGCGACGAAGACCACAACGCTCAACAGCATGGCAATGGCAGCGCAGAGGAAGCCCCACTTGAACGGAGACAGGTCGGCCCAGTTGCCCTCGCCCAATGTACCGCAGATGAACGGTGCGATGAATGCGCCCACATTGATACCCATATAGAAGATGGTGAAGGCCGAGTCCTTGCGGCGGTCCTGCGGGTCATAGAGGTCGCCCACCATAGTAGAAATGTTGGGCTTGAAGAAGCCGTTGCCCAAAATCAGGCAGACCAGACCGCAGATCATGAGCAGGAGCGGCAGACCGCTGTTCACCGTAGTGTCGATAGGCATACCCTCGGCCGAAATGGCAGGCTGCACAAAGCAGGCCGAGAGGAACATGAGCAATTGGCCGACAGCCATCGTCAATCCGCCCACAACGATGGAACGGTTGTTGCCCCAATAGCGGTCAGCGATATAGCCGCCGACGAGCGGGGTCAGATAGACGAGACCCGTGTAACTGCCGTAAACCTGTGATGCAAAATCCTTGGAAAAGAAAGCGGCCACCATATAAAGGGTAAACAGTGCCCGCATACCGTAATAACTGAATCGTTCGGCCATCTCTGTCACAAACAGAAGATAAAGCCCCTTGGGATGTTTCATTGAATGTTTGATTTAATTTTTGCTCTAAAATATTGTAATTTAACGTTTAATCTTCGAAATGAAGTACCGCAGCGTCCGCATCAGGCGATGGCGGCGGCTGGGAATCCGTAATGTATCGGTCAAGCCGAGAGCAGCCTCGACCTCGCGGTAGTGCTGCAACGAGAAGTCGCCCATCTGGAGCTGGACCTGACGCAAGGAATCCTTGGCGCGCGTCTGGAGCATGATGAGCGTACTGACCGGACTGGGCGTGATGTCTATGGGGTGCGCCTCGGGAATCGAGAGCGGCGCATCGATGGGCGTGACCGTCGTGAAATAGCAGAAACCGTCGCGCTGGGAAACGAGATCGGCCCCGAACGATTCTGACCATTGTGGCCAATGTCCCTCGTATTGCGTCTGGGTGCAGCGCCAGAAGCGCAGGCTCCTGCCCTGCTGCGAAAACTGGTCGATGCGGGCCATCGGATAGTCGCCCCACGGCTCCATACGGGCGATGTCGCCGTCGAGTTCGGCAATGCGCTCCATCTGCCGCTGTTCGGTGTCGCACAGCGAGGTCCACTCGGCATAAAGGAGGGAGACATCGGCCAATGAACCACCCACTTCGGGCAGGCCGGCGCGAATGTCATCGGCCGACAAATGCATGCGCATCTCGTGCAGCATTTCATGCAGATGCGGGGTCATATCAATCGGATTCACGACGCAAAGATAGTGTTTTTTTAAGTTTATTGGTCTGGCCTTTGCATTTTTTTCCAAATTACCTTGTTTTTTACTTGCAAAATTTGGTGAATCTGCCGATTTTTTCGTACATTTGCGGCCAAAATGAAAGTCAACATGCCCATCAAACATTATCTCGTTGCGCTGGCCGTCTATGTGCGTCACCACATATACGGCTCCATCATGGTATGCGTGATTGTGTGGCTGGCCTTCGTGTGTGAGCACTCGCTGTGGGACATCTGGCGCCTGCAACACGAGAAGGACAGGCTCCAGAAGGAGATTACGGACTACAAGCGCTCCATCCTCCAGTTCGAGCAGTCGATTGACGAGGTGAGCGGTGACCCCGACGCGATGGAGCACTTCGCCCGCGAGAAGATGAACATGAAGCGCGAGAATGAGGATGTCTTTATCATTGAGGATTAAGCGATTGAATGGCATACAAGGGCTTTTAAAAGGAAGTAAAAGGGGAATAAAAGGGACGATAGTGGCATTGGTCATAAAACAAAAAAAAGATGGCAACGGCATTGGCCATAATGATGAAATTCCCGGATTTGCGAGGCCCGAAACTTTCATAAACCAAAATAAATAGAGAAAGAATCATGAAATATCTGGAGCGCGTGGCTTACGTGCTTTTACTAATCGGCGTGTTGTGCGCCTTCCGTTATCCGGAAGTGGCCCGATATATCGTCAGTGTGGGCGCTGCAGGGGTCGCCATCGTGCGGCTGCGGGAGCGATATGAGGGAACAAACCTGCGACTGAAGCGGCTGGTCCGGATGCAGCATCTGGTGGGTGTGGCATACGTCGTGGGGGCGGGACTGATGTTCCGCGAGCTGAACTACTGGCTTGTGGCATTGGCCATCGCCATCGTTCTGGAACTCTACACCCTGTTTGTCATTGATAAAGAAACCAAAAACGAGAATAAAAAATGAGAAAGTTCTTTACACTAACCTTGGCTCTGCTGGTGTGCCTCACGGCATCGGCCAAAAAGCAGAAAACCACAGTTGAGACATGGCCAAATGGCGAAGTGATGGACGAATGGTTCCAGAAATCCGACCGCATCGCGCTTGAATCACTTGGCAAGCAGTATAAACTCACCGACTATCACATCAATGCCGACGGACGTATCCACACGACCGAAATCCAGGCTTTGATCGATGAGGCTGCGGCCAATGGTGGCGGCGTCATCGTGGTGCCATCGGGCGTGTTCATGACGGGCGGTCTGTACTTCAAGCAGGGTACTCACCTCTACCTCGAACAGGGCGCAGTGCTGATGGGCAGCGACTTCATCGGCGACTATAAGATTGCGAAAACCCGCATCGAGGGCGAGACATGCGACTACTTCGAGGCTCTCATCAACGCGAACGGACTGGATGGCTTCACGATTTCGGGCCAAGGCACCATCGACGGCAACGGACTGCGTTACCACCAGTCATTCTGGCTGCGCCGCAAGTGGAACCGCAAGTGCACGAACAAGGACGAACAGCGTCCGCGTCTGGTCTATATCCAGAACTGCAAGAACGTGCAGTTGCAGGACGTGAGCCTTCAGAATTCGCCGTTCTGGACGACGCACATATACAACAGCGACCACGTGAAGCTGCTGGGTCTGCATATCTACAGCCTGCTGCACCCGGACGATTCGAAAGGCCCATCGACCGATGCCATCGACCTCGATGCCGTGCACGATATTCTGGTCAAGGAATGCTTCATGTCGGTCAACGACGATGCCGTAGCCATCAAGGGCGGCAAGGGTCCATACGCCGATGCGTTCGAGAAGGAATATCCAGGCGTTGAGATTCCGGCCGAAAGCAAGGGCAACGGTTCGAACTACAACATTCTGATTACCGACTGCGTATATGGCGAGGCTCACGGATGCCTGACGGTGGGCAGCGAATCGGTCCACAGCTGGAACATCATCCTGCGCAACATCAACATCACCAATCCGGCCCACAACCTGCTGTGGCTGAAGATGCGTCCCGACACGCCACAACGCTACGAGTACATCACGGTCGAGAACATCACCGGTGCGGTACGCAACTTCCTTTACATCGCTCCATGGCGTCAGTTCTACGACTTGAAAGGCCGCACGGATGCGCCGATGTCGTACAGCGACCACATCACCATGCGCAACTGCACGCTCAAGTGCAACACCTTCTTCCGCGTCACAGCGCAGCCCGAGGTCTACAAGCTCTCAAACTTCCACTTCGAGAACCTTGATATCACGGCCGAGAACAATCCGGAGATCGTTGAATCGACCTTCGACGGCGTGACGCAGAAAAACGTAATCGTCAAGCAATGAGGATGCCCGCCGAATGGGAGCCGCAGGCTTTCGTGCAGATAGCCTGGCCCCACGCCGAGACCGACTGGGCGCCCTACCTCAAGGCAGCTTGGGAGTGCTACGGCAACATCGCCCGCGAAATTGCGCGACGGGAGCCATTGGCCATAATCACACCTGAACCGGCCGCCGTGCGCGACTATTTAAAGGCATTGGCCAATGTCAACCTCGAAAACATCCGCTTTGTCGAGGTGGAGACCAACGACACGTGGGCACGCGACCACGCCTTCATCACGCTCATGGCCGATGACGGACGGAAACAGCTCACCGACTTCTCGTTCAACGGCTGGGGACTGAAATTTGCGGCCAATCTGGACAACCAAATCAACCGCAAGGCATTCCCGACGTTGAATACGATGTTGGCCGATGGCGCAGACTACCGCAACGAACTCGGCACCGTGCTCGAAGGAGGCAGCATCGAAAGCGACGGACGTGGGACGATTCTGACCACGACATCGTGCCTGTTGGCCGACAACCGCAACAACTACGCGGATAAGGCCGAGGCCGAAGCCTCTCTCCTGCCCCGCCTACACGCCGACCGGATGCTCTGGCTCGACCACAGCTGGCTGGCCGGCGACGACACCGACGGGCACATCGACACCGTGGCCCGCCTCTGTCCCGACGACACCATCGCCTATGTGCAATGCACCGATACGGCCGACGAGCACTACGCGGAACTGCACGCAATGGAGGCCGAACTACAACAGCTGCGCACCCGCGACGGCAAGCCCTACCGCCTCATTCCGCTGCCGATGGCCGATGCCGTTTACGAACGCGACTTTGTCGACGCCGTCGAGGAGGAACGCGACCAACGTCTGCCGGCCACCTACGCGAACTTCCTGATTATCAACGGAGCAGTTTTGATGCCGACCTACGGGCAGGGCGATAAAGACGCATTGGCCAAGACCCAGCTCCAGAAGGCATTTCCCAACCGCGAGATTGTGGGCATCGACTGCCGCGTGCTCATCCGACAGCATGGTTCGCTGCATTGCGTGACGATGCAATATTTCAAATAAAGGAAATTAAAGGAAGTGAAAGGGACGATAGCTCATGCGGCGGGAAGTCGGTAATCTGTAATTCGTAATTTGTAATTTTCCAATAGGAATGAAAGCCGAATACATCATAAGCAATACGGACTGGAAGAAGTGTCCCGACACGCAGTTGCCGGAATATGCCTTCATTGGCCGAAGCAACGTGGGCAAGTCGAGCCTCATCAACATGCTGACCGGGCAGAAGGGATTGGCCAAGACATCGGCCAAACCGGGCAAGACCCTGCTCATCAACCACTTCAAGGTGGACGACAGCTGGTTCATCGTCGATCTGCCGGGCTACGGCTATGCGCGCATCGGGAAAAGCGGACTGGAGAAGCTGCAACGGCTCATCTACGGCTACATCCTGCATCGGCCGCAACTGACTTGCCTGATGCTCCTGATTGACAGCCGCCACGAACCGCAGAAGATTGACCTTGAATTCATGGAGATGCTGGGAACCAACGGAATCCCGTTCGCCATCGTCTTCACGAAGCTGGACAAGCTCTCCAAACGGCAATGGGAACAGAACCTGCAGGCCTACAAGACAAGGCTCGAACAGGACTGGGAGGAACTGCCGCCCATCTTCGCCACGAGCGCGGAGAAAGGCATTGGCCGAGAAGAAATTTTGAACTACATAAACGATATAAACAACAACTTGAAAAATGGCAATGAATAATTGGTACGAGTGCCGCGTGAAGTTTGAGAAGGTGCTCGAGAATGGCGTACAGAAGAAAGTGACTGAAGTGTATCTCGTTGATGCAATGAGCTTTACAGAGGCCGAAAACCGCATCATCGAAGAGATGACGCCATACATCAGCGGCGAATTTGAGGTGACCGCCGTGAAGAAAGACCGCATTTCGGAGATGTTCATCGACCCCGAAGGCGACAAGTGGTACCGCTGCAAGGTGATGTTCATCACGCTCGATGAGAAGAGCGGCGCAGAAAAGAAATCGGCCTCAATCATGCTCGTCCAGGCCAAGGACTTCCAGACCGCCATCAAGAATCTGGAGGACGGAATGAAGGGCACGATGAGCGACTGGGAAATCAACACCATCAGCGAGACCGTCATCATGGACGTCTATGGCGTGGCAGCCCGCGAAACGACATCGGCCGCACAGCCAGCAGAATAAGACAGAAACGACAAACTCAGGGGAGCGGTGACACAAGACGTCCGCTCCCCACGTTTTACAAAAAAGATTCATCGACGATGATCAAAGAAAATCTGGAAAAAGTGCGCGCCACAGTGCCCGACGGCGTAACGCTGGTGGCCGTCTCAAAATTCCATCCGGCAGAAATGATTGCCGAGGCCTACGATTGCGGCCAACGCATCTTCGCCGAAAGCCGCGAGAACGAGTTCCGGCAGAAGGCCGAGACATTGCCAAAAGACATCGAATGGCACTTCATCGGCCACCTTCAGACCAACAAAGTCAAATATGTCGTCCCCTACGCCACGATGATTCAGAGCGTTGACAGCGAACGACTTATGGACGAAATCGAGAAGCAGACGGCGAAAATCGGCCGCACAAGCATCGACATACTGCTGCAAATCCACGTAGCGCAAGAGGAGACGAAAAGCGGCTTTACGCCCGACGAAATCGTTGACCTCATCGGCAAAAATCGCGTAGCGGAACGCTGGCCTCACCTCCGTCTGCGCGGCGTGATGGGTATGGCCTCGTTTGTGGACGATACCGAGCAATGGCGCAAGGAATTCCGTGCCATCCGCGCCTGCCACAAGGCCCTGCTCGACGGCCCGCTGAAGGCACAAGGCATCGGCCAAGAAACCTTTTCTGTGCTTTCATACGGCATGAGCAGCGACTACGAGGTTGCCATCGTGGAGGGCACGAACATGGTGCGCATCGGAACGAGCATCTTCGGCCCGAGAGTGTATTAAGAGTGTGTAGTGAGTAATGAGTAGAGGGTAGTGTTGATACCACATTGACGCTCCAAGATTTTTTGGGCTCACAGAGAGAATGGAGTGAAATTGAGGATTTAACGAAAAAAATCCATTCCACTCACTTACACTCTGCGAGATTTAAAACAAAGCGAAAAACAAAAATTCAACTCAAAATGAAAATCGAAATCAAGAACATCGAGGCGCTGCACGACGCAGCACGCGAATTCATCGCCAACATGGGCGATAACACCGTCTTTGCCTTCCGTGGCGAAATGGGCGCAGGCAAGACGACATTCATCAAGGCCGTGTGCGACGTGCTTGGCGTGGAGGACGAGGTCAATTCGCCGACCTTCGCCATCGTCAACGAATACCGCTCGGCCACCGCAGAACTGATCTACCACTTCGACTGCTACCGCATCAAGAAGCAGGAAGAGGCGCTGGACTTCGGATTTGAGGACTACATGGATTCGGGCGCGCTCTGTTTCATCGAATGGCCTGAAAACGTCGAAGACCTGCTGCCCGGCGATGTCGTGAACGTCAAAATCACTGTGGCCGAGGACGGAAGCCGAACTCTTGAATTCTGAGGCCCATCTCCGACGCCCCCGAGGGGGAGGAATAGTCCGCGCAAGAAAAAAGTGCTCAGGAGACACCCAGTTCAAACGTCCCTTTCACTTCCTTTCAGAAAATATGCTTATCTACAACACCACATTCCACGTTGAGGAGGCACAACTGCAAGCCTTCCTCTGCTTCGTCAAGGACGAATATTTTCCGGCCGTCACCACCGGCGGCTACATGACACGTCCGCGTCTGGTGCGCCTGTTGGGCGACATCGGCGACGGACTGCTGGGCTATGCCGTGATGGCCGATTGCGCAGGCGAGGCGGCCGACATCAAGAAATGGCGCAAAGAGACCGGCGATGCTCTATTGGCCACGCTGCAACAACGGTTCGGCACAAAGGTGCTATCGTTCAGCACGGCCATGAAAATCGTCTTGGAATAGACAATTAAAATCCCCACGAAAATGGGGATTATTTTTAGAAAAAGAATAAGAGTAGCAACTTCGTTGCAATGATTCAAGAGGATATGGGAAATCGATGACCCATATCAAAGTCTCTGGGGTATTTCGCAAAAAATATGTTAAAAAAACGGCAATTTCGAAAGATTTCGATTTCGAAAACTTGCAAAATCCATAAGAGCGACCTACCTTTGCACCAACTTAACATCTAAATCAATGAAAGAACGAACTCTCACCAAAGTCGAGTTTCAGATCATGTCCATCCTGTGGGACTTGGGGCATCCCGCCTGCGGGCATGACATCCTGGAACGTTATCCCGAGCCGAAACCCACCTACACGACCATTGCATCGTACATGCGCATACTCTTTGAAAAAGGATTCGTCGAGTACACCAAACGGGAGGGCGAAGGCAAGACGCAGTGGTACAAGACAACCATCTCCCGCCAGGACTACACGCACCACACCATGCAGGAAGTCAAAAAGAACTTCTTCGACGGCAGCTTGAAGTCCATGTTCAGCTTTTTCGTCCAGGAGGAGAAACTCTCGGCCGATGATATTCAGGAAATGTTGAACGAAATAAACCACAAACAACCATGATGACCGAACTCTTTCTCTACTCTATCAAGTCGGCCTTTGTATTGGTGTTGCTCTATGCCCCCTACGCCTTGTTGTTGCACCACGAGAAATGTCTGCGCCGCAACCGACTGACGCTACTCTCCATTCTGGGTCTGTCGCTGCTCTTACCATTGTGTAATATATCCAGTTGGTCGATGGACGACCAACCCCTTGTGCATCAGGCGCAGATGCAGATGATTGAAGCGGGCATCCCTATCCATACGGCGCAAGCCGAGTCGGAAGACATCGAGCCACAAGCAGAACCAACCTTGGACACGTCTGTCCTGTCGGCCACATCGAACACCGACACGACAGTAGAGACACCCGGTGCTTCTGTCACTGACCCAACGGAAGAACCCGCCTCGCACGACTGGTTCCAGATAGTGAGCATCCTCTTCGCTATCGGCATGATCTTGGTGCTGGGAGTGCGTCTGGCACAATTCTGCCGCATGGGCGTTGTCATCCGTCGGGGCAGCCTGTGGCAGGAAAAAGTGGACGGCATCAACATCTTCTGCCATTCAGAACAGGTCGCTCCGTTCAGTTGGCTGAACAACATCGTCATCGGCGACAAGGACTATGACCTCAATGGCCGCGAGATCATCTTGCACGAAGAAGGGCACATCCGTCACTGCCACTCATTGGACATGATCCTGCTCACCTTGGTGCAGATGTTGCAATGGTGGAACCCCTTCGTCTTCCTCCTGGCCCGCCACCTGCGTGATGTGCATGAATATGAGGCCGACGACTATGTGCTCCGTCACGACATTGACCCGCAAACCTATCAGATGCTTCTGCTTCGGTCGGTCGCCCATGAGACGACTTTCCCCTTGGCCAACAATTTCAACCATAGTCTAATCAAAAACAGAATCAAGATGATGTCATTACCTCAACCCAAAGCCTGGATGCGCAGCAAGATGCTGTACGTCATCCCCTTATCCATGTTTGCCCTGAGCGTTTTCGCCACGCCAAGTATTATTGAACCGATAGAAAAGACGGTCGCTACCCTTGAACAAGCCAGTGCACCAGAGGAAAGCAATCCCGTTCCCAAGGAATTTGGCCCCGAAGAAGAGATGTTTTTTAATACCACAGATACCATCAAAGGGCGCATAGTAAAATACTATGCGATTCGTATCCCCAAAGGCACTTGGATTGTTACTCCCAAAGGCAGAAGTTACATCGAAGAACTCGGCGTTCCTCTGCCAAGTGAATTCAAAAAACCTTACTTCCTGAAAACTTATCCGGACACCGCCATTATCAAGATAGATGGAGTGGTGTATGATAAGAATAATCTGCCCAAGCGCCACTTCTCGGAGATTAAAAAAGTCGAGTTCTACAAGAACCCTCAGGCTGTCAACATCCTAACCAAGAATGTGATTGTTCCCGACACGGTCAAAGACAATGTTCCCCGTGTACAGACGGTCATTTTACCTGGCAAGAACCATGTAATTGTCGTGGATAGTCTCTGGATTGCCGGTGATTGGTCTTACAACATGTTCAATATCAGTTGGGAAGATAAGAAAGAAGAAGATTTCAGTTTCCGAAAGTGCTTCTTCTTCACGAAACGGAAGCCCGACCTCAAAGTCTATATCCAGGCCAGCACGGAGGCCACCCAGGCAGAGATTGACCGAGCCGTGGGCATCCTCAACGAATTGGGTATCAAGAACTACGAGATTACCAAGGACATCCCAATCTATCATTGGACCGACGACCAGTACCGCGCTTGGGCAGAGAAGCAGAAAGCCCTCGGCGTGAAATACAGTGTCAGTGCCCTCAAGGCAAAACTGAAAAAAGAGTATGTCGATATCACCGATATGGAAGACATGCGCCGTTGGAACAAGGTCATCCGCCCCGTATTCAAACCCTAACAACCAAAATTAACGGGACTTCATGCTCCCTAAAACAAACTAAAAACTGCTCAAACGCCGAAAATTTAGGTCGTTTGAGCAGTTTTCTGTAAAATTGTCGATAAAAATTCCCTGAGTATTCTATCCAATTTGTTCTTTTTGGCCAATGTCCCTGCTGACCACGTCCGAAACGAAGTAGAGACGCGTCGATGACGCGTCTCCATTGGCCATAATCGAAAATAATCTTGGTCTGAAGAGGGATTACTTGCCAGCCACAATGGGTTGACCCATCTCAGAGGCCTCAACATTCTGGTCGTTCAACTTGAAGAGCATGAAGTCGGGCTTCTCCTTGGTGCAAGGAGTCCAGACGGCATCGCCCTGACCATTCGGGTCGGAGAACTTGACGAAGTTGCTCCAAGCGGTAAGCATCCGCTCGGAGAGTTTCCAATCGCCATCGGTCCAAGGACGCCAGCAGTGTTTGAGCGACTTAAAGACGAACCAAAGGTCGCTGGAGTGGAAAGCACCCTTCAATCGAGCTGTTACCTCTGGATGAGAACCATCGTCTGGCAATGGACGGGCAAACTCGTAGGCCCAAGCCTTGCCGCCCTTCTCGGCACGCACGTTGCAGAAGTCGGCAATGCCGGCTGCCATGTTACCCATATCGTTCATGGTGTAACCAATCATATAAGGTACATCGGCCAATGTTCCTTCCAAAGCAGCCTCGTCAAAGGTCTTGGTGCAGACATATCCATCAATCAAAGGACGCTGGGCAATGGCTCCATCCTTGCCACCCGATGCGGCATAGATTGTGCCCAACGAATAGAGGAACTCGGTCGAAGCACGACGCATCTTCTCCAAGTCGGTCAGACCGGCCCAATCGAAGACAACCTTTGCCTCCTTCTGTACCTCGTCGAAGGTCACGTTGCGGAAGATGAAGTCCTTCGGCATCTTACGACCAGCCATTCCGAATCCTGCATCGGTGCCTGGACGGGTGATACCGCCACCCGACATGATGACCGCCTTCTGGAAGTAACCACGAGCCAAGGGTGACTCGCAAAGGGTCTTGACACTGCCGGCACCGGCGCTCTGTCCAAAGATCGTGACGTTCTCCGGATCTCCACCAAACTGGGCAATATTCTTACGCACCCATTTGAGTGCCTCTATCTGGTCGAGGATACCGTAGTTGCCCGATGACTTATGTTCGCTCTCGGCCGTCAGCAACGGGTGTGTCAGGAAGCCGAAGATTCCCAAACGGTAGTTGATGGTCACAAGTACCACATCTTTGTTGCCCCACTCCTGTCCATCGAACTCTGGCTCGGAACCCCAACCTTCGCGATAACCGCCACCATGTATCCACAGAGCGACTGGAGTCTTGGCATCTACCTTGCCGGGGTTCTTGGTCCACACGTTGAGGTAGAGACAATCTTCGCTGTAAGGGGCCTCATCACCATAGCCCCATTCGGTGGTATATCCGCCGGGATAGTGTACACTCTGATATCCGGGATGCCCAAACTTATCACACACCTTGACTCCTTGCCAAGCCACAACGGGCTGAGGCTCTTTCCAACGGAGATTTCCAATAGGTGGAGCTGCGTACGGGATGCCACGATAGACATAAACATCGGGATGGTCATCGGCCATAACACCTTGTACTTGTCCACCTTCGATGTTCAAGATGGGATTCGGAAGGACTGCCTCCTCTTTGGGAGCACAGGCAGCCAATGCCAACATGGGCAAAAGAAATGCGAGTTTCTTCATGATTTTATAATTTAGGAAATATAAGTATTTGAAAGAAGCGAAAGGGAAGTGACAAGGAAGTGACAGAGAAGTGACAAAGACGTTTGCTCAACGGGGCCTATGTGAGATAAAATTCCCGAAACGCGGAAGATATCGTCCTTGTCTCTTCTCGGTCAATCCTTTGTCACTTCCCTTCCCATTTATTTCACCTCAATCTCTCCTGCCAGTCTCAAATCTTGGGCACGCGAAGAGGGTCCATAAAGGATCTGGTACTTTCCGACACGGGTAGAGAGTTCATCGATGCTCTCGTCATAATATTGGAACGATTCGCCGGTGAGTTCGATGACGGCCGCCTGCTTCTCTCCTGCTTGAAGGGTCAGACGCTGGAAGCCTTTCAGTTCTTTGATAGGCGCAGTCTCGTTGTCCAATGCACGGATATAGACCTGCACAATCTCGTCGCCTGCCACCCGACCGGTGTTGGTCACTGGGATAGTAACGGTCATCTTGCCTGTGCGTGGCATCTTCTTGGCCGACAGTTTGGCCTTGCCGTACTGGAACGTGGTGTAACTCAGACCATAACCGAAGGCATAGAGCGGTTCTCCGCTGAAGTAACGATAGGTACGGTTGTCCATGCTGTAGTCCAGGAAGTCGGGCAACTGGTCGTTCGAGGCGTAGAAGGTCACTGGCAACTTACCCGAAGGATTGTAGTTACCGAACAGCACATCGGGCAAGGCCTCCGAACCACCCTCGCCCAAGTACCAGGCTTGTAGGAGGGCATCGTATTCCTGCTCAAGGTTGCCGAAGGCGATGGCCGAACCGGAGCAGTTGACCATCACGACTGGCTTTCCGGTGGAACGCATGGCTCGGAGCAGACGTTGCTGCACAACAGGCAGGTCAATGTCCTTCTTGTCGCCGCCCTCTCCCTCCATGCGGGCCGAGATACCGCCAATGACAATAATCACGTCGGCCTCCTTCACATCGGCCAGTACCTGCTGGAACTCATTGAGTTTGCGACGGCAGAAGTCGCCGTTGAGCATAGCGAAGTGACCGTTGCCACGACGGTATTCCACAACCACGTCGTAGGTCTCGCCCTCCTTGACTGCAAAGGTCTTGTATTCGGGCACCCGGCCGAAGCCGAAACCGCGACGGCGACCGCCACCCTGCTGCTCGTCCACCACCTGTCCGTTGACGATGAACTTGTATCCATTATCGGACGATAAGGTATAACTCATTTCGCCCGTAAAGTCGCTCTTCAATGTACCGGTGATGCGGACGGCAATCGAGTCGCTCTTGACGCCCTCTGCAAAGCCCCAGGCGCCGAAGGTGCTGAACTGTAGCTTGTTCATATAGTCCACCTTTACGGGCTCGCCCTCCATCTGTCGGTTCTCGAAGAACTCAACCTTGACACCCTTGCCATCGTTGAAGAGCGGCAACAGATATCGGGTCTCGTATTCGTCCTGCAACTCGCAGGCTTTGTTGTATATCACCTTCGCTCCGGGCACGGCCTTGCGGATTCCCTCCAACAGAGAGTGTTGGTGAGCACGTGTTGGCGTACCGCCATAGTTGCCGTTCAGGAGTTCGACGTCATCGGCGTTAGGACCTACCACAGCAATGGTTTTCAAGTTCTTGGACAAGGGGAGCAAAGGCTGGGCACTCATCGTGCCGTTGGCTTGCTTGTATTTGGCATTCTTGAGCAACACCATCGACTGACGGGCTGCCTCAACCGACAACTGATGGTTCGATTCCGAACTGATGACGTCCTCACCCAGGTTGGCCCATGGCAAACGGTCTGCTGGGTCGAACATGCCCAACTCGAAACGGCCGGTCAGCGTCTTGCGGAGGTGCTCATCCAGCACTTTCTCTTCGATGAGTCCCTGCTGCAAAGCTTCGGTCAATACCATGAAGACCTTGCCGCACTCCAGGTCGGTTCCGTTCATCACGGCATCCACCGACGCCGACAATGGGTCGGGATGGGTCTCATGCTGTCCCTTGTTGTAGAAATTGTTGATAGCATCGCAGTCGGTCAGGACGATAGCATCGAAGCCCCACTTCTTGCGCAAGATCTGTATCAACAATCGGTCGCTCATACAGCAGGGTTTGCCCTCGTAACGGTTGTAGGCGCACATCACCTCGCGGACATTACCCTTCTGCACCAAGGCCTTGAAAGCGGGCAGATAAGTCTCCCACAAGTCGCGCATCGAGACGCGGGCATCATAACTGTGACGCAACGGCTCCGGACCGCTGTGCACGGCGTAGTGCTTGGCGCAAGCATGGGTCTTGAAATAGTGTGGGTCGTCGCCCTGCATACCCTTCACGGTCTCTACGCCCAGGATGGCTGACAGGTATGGATCCTCACCGCAGGTCTCCTGTCCACGCCCCCAACGTGGGTCGCGGAAGATGTTGACATTCGGGCACCAGAAGGTCAATTCGGGGTTGCCGGGATAGTAGGTCACGCCCATCGGCACATTATATATATTGTGGTCCGAGCGGTTCCAGTTGGCACGTGCCTCGTCACTGACGGTCGAGAATACGTCGTGCACCAGTTGGGCATTGAAGGCCGATGCCATGCCAATCGGTTGAGGATAAACGGTATAACCACCTTGACGTACTCCGTGGCAGGCCTCGCTCCACCAGTTGTAGCTGGGGATGTCCAAACGGTCCACCGAGATGGATTTGTTCATCATCAATCCCACTTTTTCCTCTGGAGTGAGCATCGAGAGCAGGTTCTCGACGCGGTCCTCTGTCTTCAAGTCGGGGTTGCGATAGGGGTAGATGTATTCGCCGGCACGCTCGTCGGTGGGATAGAGACTCCACTGTACACTCCACTGGAGAGATTCACCCGGTTGCAACTCGGTGTAGGCACCTTGGCTCTCCAGTTCGACGTAGGCATCTCCTTGATGCACATAGACTTGTATCTCGGCCTCGTTGGGTGCCGGCTGCTCGGGCGTCAGGTCTTGGAAGCGTTTGGTGAGTACCAGATTATTGTTGACATACGACAACCACCCTTTGCCGTCGGCATTGATCTTGCGGTTCTTGCCCTCCACATGGTCGATGTCATATTGTGCCAATCCGGCAGCGTTGCGGCGAAAGTTCATCTCGCCCGCCGGCGTAATCTTGTTGACATCGGCATCGAAGTAGATACTTCCTTTGGCCAACACTCGGGTAATCTCCCACGGTGCCACCTTGCGGGCAGCAGCCGATTCGTTTTTGAGGGTATAGGTCACCTTGAAGCCCTGGTTCTTGGCATCGGCCTCAAAGCGCTTAACGATGCGCAGTGGCAACTTCTCGGACAACGGAGAGGTCATCACAATGGCTTCTCCCTCCTGTTGGACAGTGTACGGAGCCATGTCGTGCTCAAAGACGGGTGGCCAATTCCATTCCTTCTGCGGACTTGTCCAAAAGGTACTGCCATACTGGTTGGGGAAATTGATTTGAGACAACACTTCTGTGTCGCCATACTTCAAGGAGACTATTCTGGCGCCATTGGCAGCGTCAATCTCCATATTGACCTTACCCACCTGCAACTTGTGACGCTCCTCGGGATTCTTCTGGAAGCGGAAACGTGGTGGTTGGGCATAACTGACAGCCCCCATGCCGATGGAGGCCAAAACTGCAAAAGTAAATAGTGATTTATTCAACATAGACCTATAGGATAAGGAATATATAAGGTAACGGTGTTTTTGAGCCTCAAAGATACGCAGTTTATTTGAAAAAGAAAATAGGAAAAACCGCTTTTTTTGGCCAATGTTTCAAAAGAGGGTCATGTTTGTTACAAAATTGATTTTCGATTTCGACCAATGGTTCCAACTCGGGCCACTTCTCCCCGCCCGCACCACGGCCGAGGCCGTTCAGTTATTTCTGGGAAACACATTGGCCAATGAAACCCATGCAACCGGAATCGTGGCGACAGGTTATTGTACAAATGATTTGAAATAAAACGAAGAATAATCCATCTTTAAAACGCAGATAATCCATCTTTCATTTCATAGGAATATGCTATCTTTGTGCCGCGTTAATTACCTTTTAACCTAATTCTTCTTATCACCAAACCTTTATCTAATTATCTAATTATGGGCTATTTACTTAACAAGGCACGCAGGCTTGAAGCCATGCGCCGTGGAGTGCGGTACGCGCTCCTTACTGTAATCCTTGCAGGTAGTGCAACAGTTGCGCAAGCGCAACGACGGACCGACCAGCTGGACCGAGGTCTAGTGGCGGTCAAGAACAATGCCGGAGTCTTCCTCAGCTGGC
>CACZAY010000042.1 GCA_902779265.1 uncultured Bacteroidales bacterium
TGAACATCACCACGTTTGCCGATGGTGAGTTCGGAGTGTCGTTTGAAGAGACCATCCGTGGCAAGCATGTTTTTCTGGTTCAGAGCACATTCCCATCGGCCGACAATCTGATGGAGCTGCTGCTGATGATCGATGCCGCCAAGCGTGCATCGGCCGCCCAGATTATCGCTGTCATTCCCTACTTCGGATGGGCGCGTCAGGACCGCAAGGACAAGCCACGTGTGGCCATCGGTGCCAAGCTTGTGGCCGATATGTTGAGCAAGGCCGGCATCAATCGTTTGATTACGATGGACCTGCATGCCGACCAGATTCAGGGCTTCTTCGATGTGCCGATTGACCACCTGCGTGCATCGAACGTATTGGCTCCCTACATCGCCAGCCACGTCGGCCTCGAAAACCTCGTCATGGCATCGCCCGATGCCGGCGGTTCGAAGCGAGCTTTTGCCTATGCAAAGTACTTCAACGTCCCGATGGTGATGTGCGACAAGCATCGCGACAAGCCGAACTCCATCGGCGAGATGTTCCTCATCGGCGATGTGAAGGACAAGGATGTCGTCCTGGTCGATGATATGGTCGATACGGCCGGCACCATCACCAAGGCAGCCGAAATCATCATGCAGAATGGAGCCAAGAGCGTCCGTGCCATCGCCTCGCATTGCGTCATGAGCGGTCCGGCCAATGAGCGCATCGAAAACAGCGTCCTGAAGGAAATCGTCTTCACCGACTCGATTCCTTACCGTGGCAGCTGCTCGAAGGTCAAGACCATCACGATTGCCGACCTCTTTGCCGAGACCATCCGCCGCGTGATGAACAACGAACCTATTTCGCCTCAGTTCCTTATTTAGACCCCTCCCCAGCCCTCCCATAGGGCGGGTGTTTGGGATGTTACAGAAATTTGACCGTAGGGTCTGTCAATTATCAATTGTCAAATATCAATTATACAAGTATATGGCCAGTTTTTTGGAAGATAAGATTGTGATGGACGGTCTGACGTTCGACGACGTCCTGCTCGTTCCCCAGTATTCCGAGGTCCTGCCACGCGCCGTGGATTTGAAGACCAAGTTCTCACGCAACATTACGCTGAACGTGCCTATCGTATCGGCCGCAATGGACACCGTCACCGAGTCGAAGATGGCGATTGCCATGGCGCGTGAAGGCGGCATCGGCGTGATTCACAAGAATATGAGCATCGAGGCCCAGGCCCATCAGGTGAGCCAGGTGAAGCGTGCCGAGAACGGCATGATCTACCAGCCTGTCTGCACTACGCCCAATGCCACCGTGCGCGACGTGCTTCAGATTATGTCCGAATACCACATCGGCGGTGTGCCGGTAGTTGTCGGCTCGGACAAGCAGTTGGTCGGCATCGTCACCAACCGCGACCTCCGTTTCCAGAAGGACATGAACCGTCAGATCAGCGAGGTAATGACATCGGCCAACCTCGTTACAACCCACGTCGGAACCGACTTGATTACTGCGGCCGACATCCTTCAGGAAAACAAGATCGAGAAGCTTCCTGTGGTAGATAACGACGGCCGTCTGGTCGGCCTCATCACCTATAAGGACATCACCAAGGCCAAGGACAAGCCCAATGCCTGCAAGGACGAGAAGGGTCGCCTTCGCGTAGCTGCCGGTGTCGGTGTGACGGGCGACGTGATGGATCGCGTAGCAGCCCTCGTCGAGGCCGGCGTGGATGCTGTCGTGGTCGATACCGCTCATGGTCATTCGGCCGGCGTGGTCGGTGTGTTGGAGAAGATCAAGGCTACCTACGACTGCATCGACGTCGTTGTCGGCAATATCGCAACCGGCGAAGCTGCAAAGTATTTGGCCGATGCAGGTGCCGACGCCGTCAAGGTCGGTATCGGTCCTGGTTCCATCTGTACTACGCGAATTGTGGCCGGTATCGGTGTGCCGCAGCTCTCGGCCGTCTATGATGTTGCATCAGCCCTGCGTGGTACGGGCATTCCGCTCATTGCCGATGGCGGTATCCGCTATTCGGGCGACATCGTCAAGGCCATTGCTGCCGGTGGCTACAGCGTCATGCTGGGTGGTCTGTTGGCCGGCGTCGAGGAGTCGCCAGGTGAGACTATCCTCTTCAACGGTCGTAAGTTCAAGGCCTATCGCGGCATGGGTTCGCTCGATGCCATGCAGGCCGGTTCGAAGGATCGTTACTTCCAGTCGGGCGAGGTCGATGTCAAGAAACTCGTTCCGGAAGGCATCGTGAGCCGTGTTCCGTACAAGGGCACGCTGCTTGAGGTGATTTACCAGATGATTGGTGGCTTGCGTGCCGGTATGGGCTACTGCGGCGCCAAGGACATCCCGACGCTCCACGCTACGTCGAAGTTCACCCGCATCACCAACGCGGGCATTCTGGAGAGTCATCCACACGACGTCACCATCACCAAGGAGGCTCCGAACTATTCTGCACCGTCAATGTAAGACAATAATTATGACGCAGCCCCTTGTCCATCGACAGGGGGCTACGTTTTAGTTATGAGTTAAGAGTTAAGAAATAAGAGTTACGCGTTCAAAATCTGATTCTAATGAAAAATTTCCTGCGTTCCCTGCTCTTCCTGTTTTTGGCCAATGGCATTATCTCATCGGCCAAGGCCCAGACGCACTATGTGATGATTGAGACCAATATGGGCAACATGAAGGTGATGCTCTATGACGACACGCCGAATACGACGGCCAATTTCCTCAAGAAGGTGCGCGAGGGATATTACAACGAGACCCTCTTCGGCCGCGTCATCCAGAGTTTCATGATTCAGGGCGGTGCGCCCGACTCGCGTAACGCCGGTCCTGGCTGGAGCCTCGGCTATGGCGACATCGACGAGGAGATTGACGGCGAAATCCGCGCGAACCACATCCCGAAGAAAGGTGCATTGGCCGCACCCCATCGCGAACATATCAAGAACAGCGATATGTCGATGTTCTTCATCGTGCAGGGCTATGTGCAGAGCAAGGAGTACTGGAAAGGCTGGGAGAAGGTCAACAACGCCGATGCGCGCAATGCCGCCAAGAAGAAGGTGATGACATCGGCCGTGAAAACGCGTATGCAGGTCTTGAAGGACAGCATCCAACTGATGAAGGACAGCGTCCAGACGGTGCGTAACATGCTGATTAGCCTGCCCGTTGTGACCGACAGCACGCTGATCAAGCAGTTGCAGCAGGTCAAGGAGGAGAGCAACGCCATGGGCCAAAAATACAACGACTATGTGCGCTCCCTGAACCAGAAGATTGACAGCGTGGCGCGTGCTACGCCGGGCACCCGTTTCTTCACCGACGACGAACTGGAGGCCTACAGCACCATCGGCGGCGCTTACCACCTCTATATGGACTACACCATCTACGGCGAGGTCGTCGAGGGCTTGGACGTCATCGACAAGATTGCCGAACTTGAAACCAATGCGGCCGACCGTCCCCGCAAGGATGTGCGCATGAATATCCGCGTAATCAAGTGATGGTTTGTGGCCGATGAAAATCTAAACAAATGAAAACCTCCATCCGCTTCTATAAAGACCGTGAAGTGCGTGCCATTTGGGACGAAGAACGTGCCAAGTGGTGGTTCTCCGTGCTTGACGTGGTGGGTGCAATCAACGAGCAGGACGATTATGCAAAAAATCGTAACTATTGGAAGTATCTGAAAAACAAGCTGAAACAGAGCGATAATCAACTGGTTAGTGTCACTACCCAGTTGAAATTGATGGCACCGGATGGAAAGATGCGCTTGTCTGATGTGCTTGATTTTGATGGGATTACATCATTGGCCAAAACCATCAAAAACGACAAGGCAGTCGGTTTCCTTGACTGGTTTACCTATAGCGACAACACCATCGACGGAAAGAGCAAGAAAAAGGCGTACGAATTTATGGAGGGCAACCTTGTGGCCGATGGCGATGTCGGTACGACCAAGGGGTTGCAGCAGATTCATGCCTATCTGTTCGGTGGATTGTATGATTTCGCGGGCAAAATCCGCACCAAGTCCATTTCGAAAGGTGGATTCACCTTTTGCCTTGCGCAATACTTGGAACAGGCATTGCAGGCCATCGACCGAATGCCCGAAAACACGTTCGACGAGATTGTCGATAAATATGTCGAGATGAACGTGGCGCATCCTTTCATGGAGGGCAACGGCCGTAGCACCCGCATCTGGCTCGACTTGATTTTGAAAAAGCGGTTGAAACGGTGTGTTGATTGGAGCCGAATCAACAAAAACGACTATCTGAGTGCTATGGAGCGGAGCAGTGCCGACAGTTCTGCCATCCGTGGATTGTTGGCCAATGCCCTTACCGACCGTATTGACGACCGCGAAATCTTCATGAAGGGCATCGACTATTCGTATTATTACGAGGAGAATTGAGTGTCGATGATTATGACATACAACAAAAAAGCGACTTTCAGGTCGCTTTTTTTTGTCATCAAATCATCGCTTCGGTCACGCGGGCCTCCCAATCGGCAGGAAACCAGTTGCTTACGTCGGCTGGAGCATTGGCGAAGATGCCGAACATTGCCGAGCCGGAACCCGACATTGCGGCATAGAGCGCGCCGTGGTCGTAGAGGGTCTTTTTGGCCGATGCCAATTCGGGGTGGAGCGGGAAGACCGATGTCTCGAAGTCGTTGCGCACGGCGTCTTTCCATTGTTCGATGGGCAGTTGCAGCAGTTCGTCGAGCGATGTTTCAGGCTCGGCCGGATGCACGTTGCTGTAGGCCTCCTTGGTGCTCACACCGAAAGGCGGTTTGACCACGACGATGAATTTTCCGCGTAGTGAGAGCGGGTGCGGAACCAGTTCATGGCCGATGCCTTCGCAGTATTGGGCGTTGGCCGATGCCGGTTCGTCGAGCAGTAAGCGACAGCGGATGAAGAAGGCGCAGTCGGCACCCATTGCGGCGGCTTCGCGGACGAGTTCATCGTCGGTCAACGGCAGGTTGAAAAGCCTGCGCAACAGCAACAGAGTGTAGGCTCCGTCGCTGCTTCCGCCGCCCAATCCGGCACCGAAAGGAACGCGCTTTTCAAGATGGATGCAGCATCCGGGCAGCGTAGGGAAGAGGTTTTGCAACCGGCGGTAGGCCTTCACGCAAAGGTTCTGTTCGGGGTCGCCGCCGATGGCGATGCCCGTCTGAACAAGCCGGCAGTGTCCCGCCTCGCCTTCGGGCAGTATTTCGAGCGCGTCGCGCCAGTCGATGGGGTAGAAGAGCGTCTGAAGGATGTGGTAGCCGTCTTCCGGCCGACGACGGCACACGAACAGGCCGATGTTTATTTTCGCGTTGGGGAATGCAATTTCCTTGTCTTTCATAACAGAATGTGATTTTTTCGGCTGCAAAGATAGCAAATCTGCCCGTTTTCTCCAAATTTCAGGCTGACAAAATGGCATACGACCTTGGCCAATGGTGCGTTGGTATGATTATTGCTGTAAAACCATCGGCGGCGGTGTGTTCCGCCATCAGGTTCCCTGCTATCCGGTTTTTGGCCAATGCGCATCGGCCACAATGATGACAGCAGGGACATTGGACAAGAAATTAAAAATCAAATAAATATGGAACAGAACGAAAAAATCGAAAACGAAGAGTTGAAGAAAGAGGCCGAAGTACAGGCAGAAACCGCAGAAAACGAAACCCCTGAGGCCTCTGCCGAGCAACAGCCAGAGACCGATCCCGTCGAGGAACTGAAGGCTCAGCTCGCCGCCCAGAAGGACCAGTATCTGCGCCTCATGGCCGATTTCGACAACTATCGCAAGAACCAGCTGAAGAAGACCAACGACCTGCTGACCTACGGCGGCGAGGAGGCATTCAAGAAGCTGCTGCCGGTCATCGACGACTTCGAACGGGCCGTCGAACACAACGAGAAGACCGAGGATGTGGCCGCCCTGCGCGAAGGTTTCAAGCTCATCTTCGGCAAACTGCGCACCTATCTTGAGCAGAACGGCGTGACGGTGATTGCGGCCAATGCAGGTGACGAATTTGACGAAAACGTCCACGAGGCCATCACCATGTGTCCCGCTCCGACGCCCGAACTGAAGGGCAAACTTGTCGATTGTGCGACCAAGGGCTACAAATACAAGGATAAAGTCATCCGCATTGCCAAGGTCGTCGTCGGCGAATAAAACAACAGACAATTATGGCAAAGAGAGATTATTACGAGGTGCTCGGCCTCAAGAAAGGGGCGAGCCTCGACGACATCAAGAAAGCCTACCGCAAGTTGGCCGTCAAGTGGCATCCCGACAAGTGGCAGCAAGCCTCCGACGCTGAAAAGAAGAAGGCCGAGGAGAACTTCAAGGAGCTTGCCGAGGCATACGATGTGCTCTCTGACGATCAGAAACGCGCACGTTATGACCAGTTCGGATTCAATGCTCCGGGCGGTGGCTTTGGCGGTAATGGCGGTGCCGGTTACGGCGGTTTCGGTGCCGATTTCGACCCGATGGACATCTTCAACGCCTTCTTTGGCGGTGCGGGTGGCCGACGTGGTGGTCGAGGCAACTTCGGCGGATTCAGTTTCGACGGTGCATCGTTCAACTTCGGCGGCAACGGTTTCGGCGGTTTCGGCCGACAGCGCACAAAGGGTGCTGACCGACGCATCACGTTGAAGGTCACGCTCCAGGAGGTCGCTACCGGCGTCACCAAGAAGGGCAAGATTCAAGGCGAAGAGATTTCCATACCATTGCCGGCAGGCGTGAGTGAAGGACAAGTTTTCACCATCCCGGGCAAGGGCAATCCGTCGCCATACGCTGGCGGAGAGCCTGGCGATCTGCTCATCAACATCGAAGAGATTCCTGACAAGGAGTTGCTACGTGACCAAGAGGATCTGGTTTACAATCTGGCGTTGCCGTTCTACACGGCGGCATTGGGTGGCACGGCCGAAGTCCCGACTTTGACGGGTCGTGTGCGCCTCACGGTCAAGTCGGGCACGCAGTCGGGTTCGATGCTGCGGCTGAAAGGTCAAGGTCTGCCAAAGGCGGACGGTTACGGCAAGGGCGACCTCATTGTCAATGTGTTGGTCTATGTTCCCGAGACGCTGACCGACAGCGAACGCAAGACCATCGAGTCGCTCCGTTCATCGGCCAACCTGCAACCCACGGAAGAGAGGCGTCAGAGCATGTTCTCGCGCATCCGCCATTTGTTCAGCCGCAGTTGATCGGGGCGTTGGCCAATGTAATTATAAAAACAGGTGAAGGCATCGCTGCTTTCACCTGTTTTTTTGTCTGTTTATGGCCAATGGCACATTCCCTCACAAGCCTTTTACAATCTCGATCCGGCCTTTCGCGTTCTTCCTCCACGAGACGGAAATCGGCCCATCGGCCGTCGGCAACGTACATTCGCACCAATCGACGCCAGGCAGGTTGGCGGGTTCGACAATCCATTGGCCATCAACCCGCCGGATGCCGCCCACGTAGCCGTAGAGCCACTCCATGATGTGCCCCAGCATCAGGTGGTTATTCGACACGTTGTCAAGGGCTTGCCACGATTCGGTGAGCGAGGTCGCTCCCTTGGCCAACTGCATTCCGTAACCCGGAATGTCGGTGCGCGTGCAGAGCTGCATCAGGAGTTCGTGCTGTCCCATGTCGGCCAATGTGCGTACGAGATAGACGTAGCCGATGTCGCCCGCCGTGAGCAGGGTGTTCCAGTGCCGGGTGCCGCGCGCGTCGCTGGTCGTGTGGGCCGAGGCAAGGTCGGTGAGGAGCTGCGATTTGGCCCATGAGCACAGCGTGTCGGGTAGCAGGCCGAGCGAGAGCCCCATGGCCAATGCCGTCTGGCTGCGGCAGGTGTCATATTGCGTGACGTAGGCCGTACGGATGCTGTCTTTCAGCTTGTCAAGTCGTTGTGCATCATTGCCTTGGCCAATGGTCCTCGCAATCGCGGCCATCGTCTGCACGTCCTCGTAGTAGGTTGCCGTGGCAGTCAGTCCGTTGGGCGTGAGTTGTGAGTAGCCGGGACCTTTCGGGCCGAGGTCGTACCAGTCGCCCAGGCCGTAGGCGATGATGTGTTCGGGCTTGGAGATTTGGCCGAGGCTGTCGCGTTCCTCGCGTGCGCGTGAGTGCAGATAGTCAACGTAGAGGCGCATCGGCTGGTAATATTTGCGGATCAGGCTGTCGTCGCCGTCGTACTGGTAGAGAATCCACGGCGCGAGGATGAAGGCCGAGCCCCACTCCGGCGTGTCGTCGAACCCGTAGCCGAACCACGTGTAGTAGGGCGCGATGGTGGGAATCATGCCGTCGGGTTGCTGCGCATCGGCCATCTCCTGCATCAGACGGACGTAGAGCGGCTTCATGTCGTAGCGGCACATCATCGATGGCAGCATCAGATAATCCTGTTCGAGCCAGCCCAGCTTTTCGCGCGTCGGGCAGTCGGTCGGGATGCTGGCCAGATTGCTGCGTATGGCGTTGTCAATCAAGTTGTGGATGCGGTTCAGCGTGTCGTTCGAACAACGGAACGAGCCGATGGGCGACTGGCAGGTCTTGGCCGATGTGTGCAGCATTTGCAGTTCGATGCTGTCGGGGTGGATGCCGCTCATCTCGACGTAGCGGAAGCCGTAGTAGGAGAAGCGTGGCGACCATGTGGCGGCAGTGCCATTGGCCACATACTCAAACCAATAGGGTTGGGCGACGCGCTGGTTCAGGGTGCCGTCTTCGCGTAGCAGTTCTGCCGGACGCATCCGTATTGTGCGGCCGCTCTCGATGGGCTGTTTCAGGCTTAGCTCGACGATGCCCGACAGGTTCTGGCCGAAGTCGTAGAGCCATGCGTCGTGGGTCGAGCCGTCTTTTTCGGTGACCGTCAACGGTGTGATTTTCTGTGCGGCCAATGTATCGGCCACAACCATCTCGGTGCCATTCTGCCGTTTGAGGCCGATGGCAAATGCCGGTTCGACGCGCAGCGGCTCCTGCCACGTCGTGTCGATGAATTTCGGGTCGCTGTCCCAACCAGGCTGCTCCATCCGCGCGTCGTAATCCTCGCCGCCATAGATGCTCGAAAACGTGATGGGGCTGGCCGTCACGCGCCAAGTCTCATCGGCCATAATCTCGTCCGCACTGCCGTCCGTGTAGCGCACCGTGAGCGACAGTTTCAGCTTGGGCGCGCCGAATGAGCCGACCAGCTTCGTGTAGCGTTCGCGTGGGATGTTGTAGAACCCGTTGCCCAGCATCACGCCGAGTACGTGCGTCGCGTTCCGTTTCTTTATCTTCTTGGCCAATGGCGCAAGCCTCTCCGTCACGTCAAACTCGACATATTCGGCCGTCTTTCTGTAGTCCGACCAACCCGGATCGAGAAAGTGGTCGCCCACCTTCACACCGTCCAGATAGCACTCGAAATGCCCCAATCCGCACACCTGGAGTGTGGCCGACTGGATTCTTTTCCGATGGTTGATGGTGAAGACGCGGCGCATCATCGGCATCTTGTAAAGGCCGATTTTCTTCTGTCCGAAGGTCTTTTTGATGAACGGCGCATGGACGAGCGGTGCGACGATGGTGTCATCGGCCTGCATCGCAATCCAAGGTGATGATGTGATGTCGGCCAACACAAAACTGGCCATCGCGGTGACGGCCAGTGTGGTGAGGATTCTCTTCATATATTTGAGATAAATCTTGATTCTTAATTCATTCGAGAGGTGTGCCAATTATCTCCTCCCCACGGGGAGGTCGGGTGCTTAGCCCTATTCTACGTCCTTCAGGTAGGTGTAGGTCGTACTGCCGAGCTCTTCGCCGGTGGTCTGGTCGAGTTCGACGAGAGTGAGCTGGTTGACGTTGAGCAACGTCATCTTCATCTTCGAGACATTGTAGATATAGGTCATGCTCCAGTTCGGGATGTCCCTCTTGGTCAGGTAGTTGTGCGCGCCGTTGTATTGGACAAGAGCCTGCTTGTAGCTGGGGTAGTAGAGGTAGCCGCCCGTCTGCAGAAGGTCGATGGTGTCCTTGACGCTGATGTAGTGGCTCGTGACCGTCGAGTCGCGGTAGAACCACAGCGTGTCGAACACGGAAGCGCCGTCGGAGTAGGCCCAGACACCTGCGAGATACGATGTGCTGTCGCCCGTCATGGCCGACAGTCCGTCTTCGATGATTGTGGCGATGGCGGCGGCACGGGCGCTTTTGCTGTCCAATCCGAACTGGGTCAATGCGGCTTGGCCGACTGAACCGCAGCTGTTGAATGCAGCGCAGATGGCAAGCATGGCGGCCACGGGGAGAAGGTAGATTTTTTTCATTGGGAGTATGTTTTAGTTGATGATTGACGACCAAAAAAATATCTGTCTCTTGCAAGGCAGTCGCAAAGTTATGGAATTTTGTGAGATTATCCAAATCTGACATAAAAAAGCGATAGGAAACAATCCCATTTTCTGATAAAAATATGTTTTTCAGCATAAAAGGGGAAGTTTTTCATCTTGAAATGTTGTATGACATGAAAAAAAGGCATACATTTGTAGCGATAATCGGAATTCATCCGTCTTTTACACAATTGACGTTACTAAAATTACTAATGCTTATGAAACTTTACGGTTCGAAAGAAATCAAGAACATCGCCCTGTTGGGCAGTGACAATTCTGGAAAAACAACTTTGACCGAGACGATGCTCTACGTCTCTGGACAGATTGACCGAAAGGGTCGCGTGTCGCAGCAGACTACGGTGAGCGACTATTTCCCTGTTGAAAAGAACTATGGTTATTCCATCTTCAGCACCGTCTTCCACACCGAATGGAACGGCAAGAAGCTGAATATCATCGACTGCCCTGGCTTGACCGATTTCGTGGGTCAGGCATTGGCCGCAATGACCGTCACCGACACCACTATACTGCTCATCAACGGCGGCGAAGGCATCGAGGTCGGCACGAAAAACCATTTCCGCTACACTGAAGACCTGAAGAAGCCGGTCATCTTCCTCGTCAACCAGCTGGACCGCCCCGAGTGCGACTACAACCACTTGGTCGAGGACTTGCAGTTCACCTTCGGCGACAAGGTCGTTCCGGTGCAGTATCCTGTCGAGACGGGCGAGAATTTCCACCAGCTCATCGACATCATCCTGATGAAGCAGCTCACCTACAGCGCCGACGGAAAACTGACGGTCGAGGAAATCCCATCGGCCGAAAAAGACCGCGCCCAGGCCATGCACCGCTATCTGATTGATGCGGCTGCCGAGAATGACGAGGCACTGATGGAGAAGTATTTCGAGTGCGACACGCTGACCGAAGATGAGCTGCGCGAGGGTATCCGCAAGGGCATGGTGACGCGCAACATTTTCCCGGTGTTCTGCGTGTGCGCCGGCAAGAATATGGGCGTTGACCGACTGATGGAGTTCTTGGGCAATGTCGTTCCGTTCGTCGATGAGATGCCATCGGCCCACAACACGCGCGGCGAGGAGGTCAAGTTGGATCCATCGGCCGCAACCAGCCTCTATTTCTTCAAGACCGGCGTCGAACCGCACATCGGCGAAGTGCAGTATTTCAAGGTGATGAGCGGCACGGTCAAGGAGGGCGACGACCTGATCAATGCCGAACGTGGCACGAAGGAGCATCTGGCCGCGCTCTATGTCTGCTCGGGTGCCAACCGCGACAAGGTCGAGCAGCTGCAGGCGGGCGACATCGGCTGTTGTGTCAAGCTGAAGGATGTGCGCACTGGCAACACGCTGAATTCCGTCGATAATGACTGCAAATTCAACCTCGTGAAATATCCGTCGTCGAAATATACGCGGGCAATATCGGCCGTAAACAAGGCGGACAACGAGAAGCTGATGCAGGCCCTGACGCGTATGCACCTGGAAGACCCGACGTGGGTCGTCGAGCAGTCGAAGGAGTTGCGCCAATTGCTTGTTCATGGCCAAGGCGAACTGCATTTCCACGTGCTCAACTGGCGTTTGCAGAACATCGACAAGCTGAATGTCACGTTCGATGCGCCGCGCATTCCGTACCGTGAGACCATCTCGAAGGTCGCCCGCGCAGAATATCGCCACAAGAAGCAGTCGGGCGGTGCCGGCCAGTTCGCCGAGGTGCATCTCATCATCGAGCCGTACCGCGAAGGCATGGAAGACCCCGTTTCGTACAACATCGGCGGCAAGGAATATCGCGTAACGATGAAGGGCAAAGAGGAGATTGACCTGCCTTGGGGCGGCAAGCTCGTGTTCATCAACTCCGTCGTGGGCGGCGCAATCGACACGCGTTTCATGCCGGCCATTCTGAAAGGCATCCAGCAGTGCATGGAGCAGGGTCCGCTCACCGGTTCGTATGCACGCGACGTCCGTGTAGTGGTGAACGACGGCAAGATGCATCCGGTCGATTCCAACGAACTTTCGTTCATGTTGGCCGCACGCAGCGCATTCAACCAGGCCTTCCGCGAGGCCGGGCCGAAGTTGCTTGAGCCTATCTACGATGTCGTTGTGCAGACGCCCGACGAGTTTATGGGCGATGTGATGAGCGACCTGCAGAACCGGCGCGGCATCATCTTCGGTCTGGATGCCGAGAACAGCCGACAGCAGATCAGCGCCAAGGTGCCGTTGGCCGGATTGCTCGACTATGCACCGTCGCTCACGGCCTGCACCAAGTCGTCGTCGTCGTTTGAGATGGCGTTCTCGAGCTACGAGCTTTGTCCGCCTGATGTACAGCAGAAGCTCATTGAACAACATGCCAAGGAGGTGCAGGAGGAATGATGCACCATTTCTATGATTGAAATCTTTATGGCGGCCGATGTCCTTTTATCGGGGAACATTGGCCGCTATTATCCACTAATTTAACTTCCTCTTTATTATGAAAAAACTACTTTTTTACTTGGCATTGGCCACAACTCTTATCTCTTGCCACGAAAAGGACGGCGAAGGGAGTGACCCGGAGAATGATGGCCTGAATCTTAGATTTGCAATCGACTGGAGCGCATTGGCCGAGAAACCTACGGGGCTGACGATGCTGTTTTATCCGGCCGATGGCAGCAAGGCGCTCAATTACCATTTCGATGCGGTCGATATGGTCAGTGTGACTTTGGAGGATCAGGACTATTCGCTCATCTGCTTCAACCAGTCGGTCGAGGAGTTCCAGAACTTTCAGTTCGACCTTGAGGACTATGAAACGGCATCCGTCACGGCGCTTTCGTCCGATGATTTGAAGGCAGGGACATTGGCCATTACCTCAATGAAATCGGTTCAGGGAACGCGAGGACACAATAGGAAAGGCGCACTTACACCGATAGGCCTCATTAAACCTTTTTCCATCTCCATCCCCGCTCCAGGGCTACAAGGAGCCGCCCGCGTGAATGGCGGTACATTGACTAATCTGAGTGCCGGATACAATATCCGCGACCGCAAACCATTGGAAAAGACGATAGAACAGGCTTTGCCGGCCGATGTCTGGACAATATCGACGCTTGATGACGCCGATGCGACCCCGGTACTGACCGCCAGATTCGGTTCGTTCGGTGTTTCTTTGGCCAATGGAACTCGTGCCGCATTGGACGAAGTGGAGCAGCGCAACATGTTGACCGTAAGTGTGTTGTTGGCCGATGGTACTACCAAAGAGTTGACGGCCGATGTGACCGATGCCGTTGTCGAGCAGTACCTTGCCGCACTTGAAGAAGAGACCAATGGCGAGTGCCACGTGTCATCGGCCACAACCTATGTCAACCAGATGGGTTGCGTCGATTTGGGCCTGTTTGACGATGGTGGAGCCCCGCTGCTCTGGGCCGTCAGCAACTTGGGCGGATATCTGCCCCAGGATGAAGGATTCTATTACGCGTGGGGTGAGGTTGTGGCCTATGGTCAGGAGCCGTTCATCGTCAAGCCTATCGAAGAAGGGGGAGGTAAGCCCAGTTCCGAAATCATCGAGGGGGAATCCAATTCCGCCAAGACCATCTACGACTGGGCAAATTATGCCTATTGTGCCGGCACGGAGACTTCCATGACGAAATATTGCAGCGATGCCGATTATGGCACAGTCGATAAATTGACCGAACTCGAATCGGCCGACGATGCAGCCACCCTTTTCTTCGGCAGTCCGTGGCGCATCCCTACATCGGCCGATTTCGAGAAGCTCGTCAACGAATGTGTCTGGGAATGGACTTCGATGGACGGCGTATCAGGCTGCAAGGTTTATGGCCCGAACGGCAACAGCATCTTCCTGCCCGCTGTGGGAGCCTATCGCAACGAGAAGCTCACGGGCAATCGTCAGGCCGGATACTATTGGTCATCATCGCTCTTCACGAAGATGCCGAACCAGTCGTATGGCCTTGCCATCAGCACCGAGACCGATCCGCTTGTCATCTCCCTGCCGCGTTACATTGGCAGTCCGATTCGACCCGTGTGCTGCGGAGAGACTGTCGCACCCGTTCCGGAAGACACGCCCAATACGCATTGATTTCTTCGCATATTGAAAGCGAACATCCCCGCAATCACCGTTTTAGTGAATTGCGGGGATGATTTTATGTTGTTTATGGCCAATGCCAAGTCCGTCACTTACTTTACCATCACGACCTTGCCGTCGCGCACGTAGAGGCCGCGCTGCTGTTGCGTCTGAGCGCCCGTCAGCGAGTAGCTTCTGTGTCCGTCGTTCTGGGCCGATGGGAGGTCGGTGATGGCCGATGCCTCTTCCTCGTCCTCGAGGGGCCAGGACTCGAAGATCATGCGGATGGCCGATGCGCCGTAGTCACCTGTTCCGCTCAGGTCGAAGTAGGCCTTGTTCGGCTTGATGCTGCCCGTCTCCGATAGTTTGCGGAACTCGTTGCCCGACAGTCCGAAATAGTACTTGCCGTCGCCGGCCGTACGTCTGATGGTCTCGTTGCCGTTGCCCGTCAGGGCGTAGAACGGAGCGGTGACGCCGGCGTATGGCGTGGTGTTGATGCTCGGATTATTGGCCGATGAGAATGAAACCTTCGACCCGGGCATACCGAACAGGATGACGCCCACGCCGTTCGGGATGATGTCCTCTTCGTTCAGGTGCGAGAGCGTGATGACGTTCTCGTCCTTGTTGTAGATGGCTCGGTAGGCCGATGCGCCGCTCACCTGAAGCTGCGGCACCTCCGCGTCGTCGTAGCTGAACGAGGCGAAACCTGCGCTGTTGAGCGAGACGCTGACCTTGTCGTAGGCTGTGCCATTGGCCACAACCCGAGTCATGTTGGTGCAAGCCGGTCCGAACGCGCCACGACGGTTGGCCGCACGCAGCCGGATGGTCTTGCCATCCAGCCCGGCCAGGACGTAGAAGTACGGCGTGTCAATCATCGTGTAGTCCCAGTCCGTACCGTTCCAGATTTCGATGAGGTAGTTCGGGGTTGGGGCCGATGTGACGTTCACCGTGCTGCCGTTGACGGTGAAGCTTGTGACGTGGGCCTGCGTCTCATCGGTGTCCGGATTCCAGATCGGGGCCGATGTGCGCGTGCCGGACGTGCCGTGGTTGAAGGTGTACTTGTCGCCGACCTCCAGCGCGATGTGGAGCGTCGTGTGGTCGTAGGTCGCATTGTCGCGGAAGGCAACGCCATTGGCCAATGTCGAACCCAGCTTCACGTCCTGGATGTAGGCGTAGTCGCCCGTGATGAGCAGGGCTCCGTCGGCCGCCGATGAGCGGATGATGGTTCCCTCGCGTGACTCGCCGATGAGCGAGACCCAGTTGCCGACCTCGGCCGTCTGTGGCAGCGTGTAAACTCCGTCCGGCACGAAGATCTTGACGGGATAGTCCTTGCTCGAGACCTTCAGCGCGTAGTCGAGTGCCTCGATGATGGCCGATGCCGACTTGGCCATGATGTAGCCCGAACGCCGGCGCATACGATAGACGGTGAGTGAGTTGACCGTAGTCGAATAGAGACCCTCGTTCGCGTCGCCCGCGATGGCGTAGTATGTGATGCTCTCCAGCTCGTCCGTGGCCTTGTTCAGCCACTCGTTCAGGTCGATTTCGCAGGTGCTGCCATCCACTCTCGTGCCGATTTCGGTCTTGTTGGTTTCGGCCAATGTCTCGTCCGTTGAATAGTAGATCGGCGATCCGCCCGAGATGGTCAGCTTGCCCGTCGCGTAGTTCATCTCCATATCGGTGTGGAGCAGGATCTTCCACTGGTTGGCCGCATCCTTCGGAATCTGGCTTGCGCCATAGACCGCGCTGTAGTCGTCGCCCGAGGCCCAAAGCTCGACGGCGTGCTGGAGCATCGACCACGGACACTCGATTTCACCCACATTGGCCACATCGCGCACCCAGTTCGTCGTCGCGCCCTCGTCCTCGTTCCAGGTCTTGAATCTCACGTCGATTTTGGCCAATGCCTCGCATCCGTCAAATATCGACTCGTAGCAGCCCTTGACCAGCGTCTCGGCAGGCAGCGTCGGCGCAGTCGTGAGCGATGTGCATCCCTTGAACAGGTTCTGGTAGCAGCCTTCGGCCAGACGTGTAGCGGGCAGGGCAGGGGCATTGGCCAATGCCGTCCATCCGCTGAACAAGTCCTTGTAGCAGTAGTTGCCCAGTGTCGTGGCGGGCAGTGCCGGCGTCGATGTGGCATTGGCCGACAAGAACGTACAACCGTCGAACATCTCAGCGTAGGCATAGGCTCCGACCTCGGTGGCGGGCAGCTTCAGGCCTGTGATGTCTTGAATGTTCGTGCAGCCTTTGAAGAGCTTGTAGAACGAATAGTCGGGCACGGCGGTTTCGTCCATCGTCGGGTCGAGCAACGACATGATGTTGCCGCTGACGTTGATTGCGCTGGAGCATGAGAAGTACCAGTAGTCGCTTGTGCTCTTG
>CACZAY010000043.1 GCA_902779265.1 uncultured Bacteroidales bacterium
TCCTCGATGCGCGAGGGGTAGGAGAACTCCGTTCCACGGTCGGTGAGGATGACCGGGAAGAGTCTCGTGAACAGCTCGTGCCCGAGCTCCGCGTAGAGCCTGTCGAACACCGCGAACCGTTCGTGCGTGCCATCGACCCCGACTTCCGCGACTATGTGTCGCCGGTTGAAGGCCGTCGCATGGGCAAACTGATGAAAAGGGCATTGGCCACATCGCTCAAGACGTTGCGCGAGTGCGAAATCGACCAGCCGGATGCCATCGTGACGGGTACGGGATTGGGCAGCGTGGAGAGCACCGAGGCGTTCCTGCTCGACCTCTGCCAGAACGGCGAACAGCTCCTGAAGCCGACCCATTTCATGCAATCGACGCACAACACCATCGGCTCGCTCGTGGCCATCCAGACCAAGACGCACGGCTACAATGCGACCTACAGCCACGGCACAATCAGTTTCGAGAGTGCTTTGGCCGATGCTTATCTGCAACTGCGTGTGGGTGACATCGGCAACGCGCTGGTGCTGGGTCAGGACGTGACGACCGAACGCTATTTCCACCTGCTCGAACTCATCGACTATGTGGGCAACGGCATGGACGGCGCGTGCGGCGAGGCATCGGTGGCGGCTATGCTTATGGCCGATGCATCGGACGAAAAGACCCTGTGCGAACTTGCCGGCGTGAAGCTGCTGCATCGGCCGACGACCGACGACTGGCAACGTGCGCTGGAGCAGCTCGGCGTTCTGTCCGATGGGGCATTGGCCGACGACATCGTGGTGATGAGCGGCGAGAACGGCCATCCGAAAAATGATGAACTTTATGGCCAATGGCTCAGCCGTTTCGCACCGAAAAACCGCGTAGTGAGCTACAAACGATGGTTCGGCGAGTGTTTTTCGGCCTCGGCCCTCGGATTCTACGCCGCTGCGCACTGGATTCACGCCGACCGCGCGCGCTACGTGATATTGTTGAACATCGGTCGCGAAGGTTCGTCGGCCATAACCCTCTTGAAACGATGAAGCTGCTTTTGCTCTGCCTCCTTCAGTCGATGCTGCTGGCCGTCGGACAGGTCTTCCTGAAGCTGGCCACGCACGAACTGCAGCCCTTCGGGTGGCATTGGACGTACTGGCGCAGTGTGCTGCTGAATGTGCCATTGGCCATGATGGGCTTGTGCTACGGCGCGGCCGGCCTCCTGTGGCTGTGGATCGTGAAGCACTATCCGCTCAGCCAGGCCTATCCGCTCACGAGCCTGAGTTTCGTGTTCGGCATCCTGTTGGCCATCATCCTGCTGGGCGAACGCGTCTCGGTGTGGGGCTGGCTCGGCGTGGTCTGCATCGTGGCCGGCTGTATGCTGATTACGTTGAAATAAAAAGTTGATTATGAGTGATTTCTATCAAATAGAGAGTGTCGAGAACGTAGATGGATTGACCCATGTCACCGTCCGCGTGAACAGCGAGCACGACATCTGCCGCGCCCATTTCCCCTCGAAACCGATCACGCCCGGCGCGATGCTGATTTCCATCGCCATCGACCTCGTGACCAGCGAAAAGGGTGCCACGACCGATGTGGACGAGTTGAAGAATGTCAAGTTCCTCAGCCCGCACAATCCCGTTGCGCAGCCCCGCCTCACGTTCGTGTTCGATGCCGCAAAATCGCCCGTCGATGTGTCCGTCATGGCCGATGAGACTGCCATTGCCAAGATGACATTGGTCATATAAAAAAGTAAAGAAATGTCCGATTGCCTCGCATTTTTCCGCCGCACGCGCACGTGTGCCATCGTTCCGACCTACAACAATGCCGGGACGGTGCTCGACGTGATTGGCCGGTTGCGTCCGTTTGTGGCCGATGTCATTGTCGTCAACGACGGTTCGACCGACGACACCGCGCGGCTGTTGGCTACGTTGGCCGACGACGCATCGGTCACGGTGGTCAGCTACGCGAAAAATCGGGGCAAGGGACACGCGCTAAAGGTCGGTTTCCGCACCGCCATCGAACGCGGCTTCGACTACGCGATTACCATCGACAGCGACGGCCAGCACTTCCCCGAAGACCTGCCGCTTTTTGCCGATGCGATGGCCGCCAATCCGGGTGCGCTGCTCGTCGGCCGACGCACATTGGCCGCAACCAACATGCCCGGCAAGAACACCTTCGCCAACTATTTCTCGAACTTCTGGTTCATGGTGCAGACGTGGCAGTATCTGCCCGACACGCAGACGGGCTACCGCGTCTATCCGTTGCATCGGCTGTGCGGATTGCGTTGGCTCACAAGTCGTTATGAAGCCGAACTGGAACTGCTCGTGCTCGCGGCGTGGAGGGGAGTGGCATTGGCCAATGTCCCGATCCGCGTCTATTATGCACCGCGCGGCGAACGAGTGAGCCACTTCCGGCCGGTGTGGGATTTCGCGCGCATCTCGTTGCTCAACTGCGTGCTGTGCGTGCTCTGCATCTGCTTCGGCTGGTGGTCCATCGTGTGGCATCGTGTGTGGGACAGTCGCATCGACCGTAAAATCCTTACTTTCAGTTTCTTGGCCTATGCGCTTATCTCCGCGCTCCTGTGGCCGCTGCTCATCCTGAACGCGATGCGGCTGATGCGCCTGAAGAGCGAAGGTGCGAAAATGTGGTATCGACGCCGTCTGAGCCGCTATTTCGGACACTTGCTGCACGCCATTCCGCGCGTCGATGTGGCGGTCGAGAATCCCCACGGCGAGACGTTCGAGCGGCCTTGCATCATCGTGGCCAACCATCAGTCGCACATCGATTTGCTCTCGATCCTGTCGCTCTCGCCGCGCATCGTCGCCCTGACCAACCTTTGGGTCTGGAACTTTCCGATCTACAAGCCCGTGCTGCGCTATCTGGAGTATTATCCCGCGACCGAGGGGCTTGAAAGCAGCGTCGAACACCTCGCCACGCTCACGGCGCGCAACTATTCGATTGTGATTTTCCCCGAGGGCACGCGCTCGGCCGACTGCACGATTCTGAAGTTCCATCGCGGCGCATTCTATTTGGCCGAGAAACTGGGCTGCGACATCGTTCCCGTCTATCTCGATGGCCCTGGCCGCGTCCTGCCCAAGACCGACCTGACGCTGCGTCCCGGCCGTGTGACGATCCGCATTGGCCAACGCATTTCGGCCGATGACACCTCGATGGGCACGAACTACCGCGAGAAGACGCGCGCGTGGCACAGACATTACGTCGAGAAATTCGACGTAATGAGTTAAAAAACAAGAATTAAGAAATAAGAGTTGGAAGTTTGCGACCGATGTATAAAAGAAAGATGAAGATATGGCTAATGCGATTCCTTGCCGACATGGGCAGGAAACTTTCCACCTCCCCTCGGGGAGGACGGGTGGGGGTCTTTTTTCTTTTTTTTATTTTGTCGTTTTCTTCTCTTTTCGCCGCCCAGCCGGGGCATTTCGGCCTATGTGCTTCGCTACCGCGTGCAGGGCGGATTCGCTTTCGCGTCGGGCATCCGTCACATCGTGCGCGGACATCAGTATCCCGATGCGCAAGAGGACCTGCAGCAGGCCATCCTTTGGTTGCGCGACAATGCAGACAGCCTCGGCATCGACCCGAACCGCATCGGCGCGATGGGCTTTTCGGCGGGCGGTCATCTGGTGGCCTCGGTCGGGGCATTGGCCGATAGCGCAAGCCGACCCGACTTTGTCGTGCCGATTTATCCCGTGGTGACGTTGCGGCAGCGCGATTACGTGCACCGACGCAGCCGACGTGCCCTGTTGGGTGAATATCGCCGATGGAGCCGGCTTTGGCGCGACAGCCTTTCGCTCGAAAATCATGTGCCGGACGACATGCCGCCCGTGTTTTTGGCCAACTGCAAGGACGACCCCATCGTCCACTACCACAACAGCGAACTGCTCGATTCGGCCTTGACGGCGAGGGGCATCGGCCATAATTATCTGCAATTTGAGCACGGCGGACACGGTTTCGGTGCCGACAGTGCAAAGGCCGGCGCGGAGGCCATCGTCTGGAAAAATGAATTCTTAAACTGGTTGAAAGATGTGCAAATTCGATGATATACGTCCCTATCGCGAGGACGAGATTCCCGCTGCGATGCAACGCATTGCGGCCCATGAACTGTTCCCGAAGTTGGCCGATTTCGTCTTTCCCGACCGCGATGTGGCCGATGTGAGCCGCATGGTCGCCTCATTGACCACGGTGGCCGACTTCCAGCACCGCGTGATGAACGAGTTCAACCATCAGGTCATCCGACGCAGCATCAGCGAGTTTTCGTTCGACGGGTTGAACCGCATCGACCGCAACGAGGCATACCTCTACGTGAGCAACCACCGCGACATCGTGCTCGACAGCAGCCTGTTGCAGACGGTGTTGCATGAAAACGGCTTCGACACGACCGAAATCACCTTCGGCGCGAACCTCATGCAGGGGCAGCTGGTCATCGACATCGGCAAGTCGAACAAGATGTTCCGTGTGGAGCGCGGAGCCACGCCCAAGGAGTTCTACCGCCTTTCGTCGCACCTGTCGGACTATATCCGCGAGACCATCCGCGAGGGGCGCAGCGTGTGGATTGCGCAACGCAACGGCCGTACCAAAGACGGCAACGACCGCACCGACCAGGGCATCATCAAGATGTTCTCGATGAGCGGGTCGGACGACAAGATTGAGTCATTGGCCGAACTTCACATTCTGCCCGTCAGCGTGTCGTACGAGTGGGAGTCGTGCGATGTCGAGAAGGCCATCGAACGCTATTGCCGCGAACGCGACGGCCGCTACGTGAAGCAGCCCGGCGAGGATATCCGCAGCATCCTGAAGGGCATCATGCAGCCGAAGGGACGCGTGCATTTCGAGATTTGTCCGCCCATCGAGCCGCCCGAACTGATGGCCTTCCAGAACCGCACGCAGAACGAATATCACCTGCAGGTGGCGCGCCTCATCGACCGCCGCATCTGCGCGCACTACAAGCTGTGGCCGAACAACTACATCGCGCACGACCGGCTCTATGGCCAGACGACCTACCGCCGCCAGTACGACGACGTGCAGAAAGCTGCGTTCGATGCCCGCGTAGAGGTTCTGCTGGAGCGCGCAAGGCAGTTGTTGGCCGATGATTTCGATGCAGACCGTCTGGTCGAGATGTTCCTCGAAATTTACGCTAACCCGGTGAATAACAAGCAGTATTAAGAAGACCCCTTCCGTCCTCCCCGAGGGGAGAGGTGCGGTTTGAATTGGTCTATAATATTTAGAATTTAATATTTAATATTTTGGAAAAATATTTCCTCCTTTTCCACGATTGGGTCCAATGTCACCGACGAATGGCATTGGCCGCGCTCACGCTCTTTCTGGCCGTGTGCGTCGCGCTCGTCGCGCGGCTCGATTTCAAGGAGGATATCACCGATTTCCTGCCCGTCGATGAGCATTACCGCCGCTCGATGCAGGTCTATCAGGAGGTCGCATCGGCCAACAAGATAGTGCTCCAGTTCCGCTCGGACGAGGGCATGGACAGCATCATCGCGGGCGTCGAGCGTTTCGGCGCGGAATTGCCCAAACATGACACAATCGGTTGGGTGCGAGCCTTCGAGCCGCAGATGGACATGACCGTCGCATTGGACGTGGCCGAGTTCGTTTACAGCCATTTGCCCTACCTGCTCGACGAGGCCGACTACGCCCGCATGGATTCGCTTTTGGCCGATGCCGATTTCGCGCCGCGCCGTCTCGCGTGGATTGAGCAGCAGCTCACCTCGATGACAGGCTCGTTCATGCAGCTGATGTTGCAGCTCGACCCGATGGGCATGGGAAATCGCGTAGCGGCGCATCTGCGTGATTTTCAGCCGGAAATGTCGTGGGTGCAGCACGACGGTTATCTCTTTACGGCCGATAGCGCGTGCTGTCTCGTCACCATCGACAGCCCCTTCGGCAGCAGCGAATCGGACATGAACGGGCGGCTCGTCGAAATGCTCACCAGTGTGGCCGATGCCTCTCTGCCCGACGGCGTTACGATGCGGCCGACGGGTGCGCCGGTGATTGCTGCCGGCAACGCTACGCAGATTCGCCGTGACACGGTTTTGTCGCTTTCCGTCTCGGTCGTGCTGATTCTGGCCCTGCTGCTCTGGGCGTTCCGAAGTCTGCGTTCATTGTGGTACATTGTGCTCTCCACGTCGTTCGGATTCCTCGTCGCATTGGCCGCCATCTCGCTCATGGGACAGAGTCTGTCGCTCATCGTGCTCGGCATCGCGTCCATCATTGTCGGCATCGCGGTGAACTATCCGCTGCACTTCGCGTGCCACAGCCAGGAGGTGGGCGAGGGGCGACGCACATTGGCCGAACTCATCAAACCGCTGCTCGTGGGCAACGTGACCACCGTGGCAGCCTTCATGACGCTCGTTCCGCTCAAGGCCGAAGCCATCCGCCAACTCGGCCTTTTCAGCGCGCTGATGCTGGTCGGCACCATCCTTTTCGTGCTCGTCGTGATGCCGCATCTGCGGCCGGTGAAGGGTCGGGTTATGGCCGATGGAGCTGCATTGGCCGATACACGGAAAAGAATCGTCGGCGAGGCTGTCGTGAAAAGTCCGTTCTCGCTGATAATCATCGCGTTGCTGACCGCATTCTTCGGCTGGTTCAGCCTCCAGACGACGTTCGACAGCGATGTGTCGCACCTCAATTTTATGACCGATGAGCAGCGCGCGGACATGTCGCAGCTCGCCTCCATGCAGGGACAGAGCGACGGTGTGACGGTCTATCTGCCGGCCACCCAGACCGCGATGGAGGCGATGCGGCCGATGCTCGACAGCCTGTGGCGCGCGGGTGAGATATTGGCCGAAAAGAACGCCTCGTTCCTCTTCCCGTCGGCCGAAAAACAGCGCGAACGGCTGCAACTCTGGCACGACTTCTGGCAGACGCACAACTACCACATCTTCCTTTCGCAGGCGCGCGATGCGGGCTTCAGCGAAGAGGCGTTCGAGCCGTTCCAGCTGATGGTCGAGATGGAGCACAAGCCATTGGCCTACAGCGACTTCGAGCCGCTCACATCGACCGTGCTGACCGGCTACGTCTCGCCCGACGCACTCGTGACGCGCCTCATTGTGGCCGATGCCGATGCAGCCGCCCGCGTGGAATCCGTCCTGCCCGGCAGCTTCGACCTCACGTCGCTCAACAGTCGCGTAGCGAACGCCTTGACCGACAATTTCAACTTCATCGGCCTCGCGTGCGCGTGCATCGTGTTCCTCTTCTTGTGGCTCTCTTTTGGCCGATGGCAATTGGCCGTCATCGCTTTCACGCCGATGGCTGTGGGCTGGATTTGGATTCTCGGGCTGATGCAACTGCTTGGCATCCAATTCAATATCGTGAACATCATTCTGGCGACGTTCATCTTCGGACAGGGCGACGACTACACGATTTTCATCACCGAGGGGCTGCTACGCGACTATCGCGAGGGCACCGGACGGCGCACGCTCATCGGCTACCAGCGTTCGATTCTGCTGTCGGCCGCCATCATGCTGGTCGGCATCGGCTCGCTCATTCTGGCCAAGCATCCCGCGATGCACTCATTGGCCGAAGTCACAATCATCGGCATGGGCGTTGTCGTCATGATGGCGTGGTTGCTGCCGCCGATGATTTTCCATTGGCTATTGAAAATCAAAATATTAAATATTAAATAATAAATATTAATTCTAATTCTCAACAATTCTGAATGTCAAGAGATTGAATTCTCAAATTCTTGAGATATTCACTAAATTCCGACTTAAATCATTGATAGATAATATGAAACAAAAAATCAAAAAACTGCTCGAAGACCAGCTTCCGTTGGTCGATTTGGATTCCGAACGCCTCTACGACGACCTCGATTCGCTCGGCGTGACCACCATCCTGATGACCTTGTCCGAGGAATTTGACATCGAACTCGACACGCGCGATGCCACGCCGAAGAACCTCCGTAACCTGGATGCGCTTGTGGCATTGGTCGAGAAAAAACTGGCCGCAAAATGAGAATCATCGACTGCCTCGAACGGCATGCCACGGCCTCGCCCGACAAGCTTTTCGCCACGCAATCCGACGGCACGAGCGTGACCTATGGCGCGTTCATGGCCGATGTCCGTCGTCGGGCTGGGGTTTTGTCCGATGAGCATCGGCCGCACACTGCCCGCGTGTTGCGTACATCGCAGACAATCAGCTACTTGGCCGACTATTTTGCCTGCCATTTGGCCGATGTCGTTGCCGTCCCCGTCGAACATGACCTGCCCGCCGAGAAATTGGCCGAAATCGAGCGTATGGTGGCCGATGTGACCTTCCCCGACGATGCCGCCGACGTGCTTTTCACGACCGGAACGACGGGTGCGCCGAAGGGCGTCGTGCTGAGCCACAAGGCGCTTATGGCCGATGCCGAAAATCTGGCGCAAACGCTTGGTTTCCATGCCAATCTGACATTCTTCATCAACGGCCCGCTGAACCATTTCGGCAGCCATTCGAAGGTGCTTCCCGTGGTGCTGACGGGCGGCTCGCTCTACGTGATGGAGGGCATGAAACGGCTCGACGACTTCTACTGCGCCATCGACCACATCGAAGGTCACGTAGCGACGTTCCTCGTGCCGGCCAGCATCCGTATGCTCGTCCAGTTCACGGCCGACCGCCTTGCCGCTAACGCTACGCGGATTGAGATGATCGAGACCGGCGCCGCGCCCATCACGCAGGCCGACATGCGCCGAATGTCCGAACTGCTGCCCGCTACGCGACTTTTCAACACGTATGCCGGCAGCGAATCGGGCGTCGTCTGCACCTACAACTATAATGACGGCCAATGTCTCCAGGGCTGCGTCGGCCGACCTTATCCGTTGTCGCACATCGAGTTACGCGACGGCGTGGTGGTCTGCTCGGGCGATGGCCTGATGATGGGCTACCTGGGGCAGGACCTGACGTCGCCGCCATCGGAAATTGTCACTTCCGACCTCGGCCGCATCGACAGCGAGGGGCGTCTGTTCCTCATCGGCCGTCAGAGTGACATCATCAACGTGGGTGGCATGAAGGTGTCGCCCGTCGAGGTCGAGGATGCCGCCGCCGCCGTCATCGAGGGGCTGAAGGACTGCATCTGCATCGGCCAGAAACACCCCGTGATGGGGCAGGTGCCGAAGCTGCTTGTGGTTATGGCCGATGGTGTTGCATTGGACAAGAAGGCCGCCGCCCGTGGCCTGCGTGCGAGGTTGGAATCGTACAAGATGCCGGTCGATATCGAGGCCGTCGGGAGCATCGCGCGCACCTACAATGGCAAGTTGGACAGAAAATTTTACGTGAACATATAATAAAATGTGTGAACATTCGTTAAAGTAAAGGTGCGGGCGTGGAAACCGAACGTCTTGCAGCCGTCAAATGTCATTTTAACCTCTTATCTATGAAATTGTCAAAAGCACTTCTTCTGCTGTCGATTGCGCTGCTGCCCGCTGTGGCATTGGCCGACATGACCGACCAGCAAATCATCAAATACGTCAGCGAGGCATCGGCCAAGGGTACAAGCCAGGCCGAAATGGTGCAGTACCTGCTCAGTCAGGGCGTCAGTCCGCAGCGTCTGCAACAGCTGAAAGAGAAGTTCAAGTCGTCGCAGTCGGGCAGCAAAGGCACATCGGCCACAACCGACCGCCGTCGCACCAACAACGGCGAGGGACGTGCGGCATCGGCCACAACGAGTAAGACCAACGGACGCCTGATGGGCACATCGGCCAAGAGCGGCAAGTTCGACGAGACATCGGCCGACTACCTCTCGATGCAGGACGCGCTCACCGGCCTCGTGCCCGACTCGACCAACCAGTCGATGCTCCTGCCGTTGGAGCCGGAAAAGCCGAAAATCTTTGGCCATGAAATGTTCAACAACGAGAATATCAGCTTCGAGCCGAACATGAATATCGCTACGCCGGCCAACTACGTGCTCGGTGCGGGCGATGTGGTCTTCATCGACATCTACGGCGCGTCGCAGCTCACCATCGAGGGCACAATCTCGCCCGACGGCTGCATCGTCATCGAAGACTTCGGCCCGCTCCAGTTGGGCGGCCTCACCGTCGAGGAGGCCAACCGCCGTGCGCGCCAGAAGCTGAGCTCCTGCTACGCGGATTCCAAAATCAAGCTGACCGTCGGCCAGACGCGCACCATCCAGGTCAATGTGATGGGCGAGGTGCAGGTGCCGGGCACATACACGCTGTCGGCCTTTGCGACCGTCTTCCACGCGCTCTACTACGCGGGCGGCGTGAGCGAAATCGGTTCGTTGCGCAGTGCCAAACTGTTCAGAGACAATAAGTTGGTGGCCGATGTCGATGTCTATGACTACATCCTGAACGGCCAGCTTTCGGGCGACATCCGCTTGCAGGACAACGACGTGCTTGTGGTTGCGCCCTACTCCGTCATGGTCAACATCGCGGGCAAGGCCAAGCGTCCGATGCTCTACGAAATGAAGCCCGGCGAAAGCATCGGCAAGGCCCTCGAATATGCGGGCGGTTTTGCGGCCGATGCCTACCAGAAGTCGATGCGTCTGGTGCGCACCTCGGGCGGAATGCAGGTGTTCAACATCGCGCCCGACAACATGAACGATTTCACGGTGGCCGATGGCGACTCACTCTTCATTGACTCGGTGCTGATGCGCTACGAGAACATGGTCGAACTGAAGGGTGCCGTGTTCCGCCCCGGAATGTACCAGCTGAACGAACAGACACGCACCGTGCGCCAGCTTTTGGCCTATGCCGACGGCCTGACCGAGACCGCATTCACCTCGCGCGCCGTGCTGCAACGTATGCGTAAAGACCGTCAGATGGAGGTCATCCCGCTCAATCTGGAGTCCATCGTCAGCGGAAAGGCGGCCGATGTGACCCTTCAGAACGAAGATGTCATTTTCGTGCCCGACACCAAGGAACAGAAAGAAAACCAGACGCTTACCATCCGTGGCGAAGTGTTCGAGCCGGGCATCTACCAGTTCGCCCACAACACCACCGTCGAAGACCTCGTGCTCCAGGCCGGCGGCTTGAAGGAATCGGCATCGGCCAACAAGGTAAGCATCGCCCGCCGCGACAGGGCAGGCCGCATCAAGACCTTCACCATCGACCTCAACCATAACCTTTCGGCCGACGCCAAGTCATCGTTCATCCTTGAACCCAACGACGAGGTGCTCGTGAAGCGCATCGAGGGCTATGCCGAGAAGGTGACAGTCAGCATCGAGGGCGAGGTGAACTTCCAGGGCGAGTTCTCATTGGCCAATGACCATAGCCGGATCAGCGACGTCATCGCCATGGCCGGTGGCCTGACCGAATCGGCTGCCGAGAATGGCGTCTACGTCCTGCGACAGATGGACGACGAGGAGTTGCGCGTGCGTCGTAACCGACTGGATGCCAACCGTTATTACAATTCACACGTCGCCATTCAGCGGAGTTCTCAGATGCAGGGTGTCACCAAGTTGCCAATCACCGACTCGTTGATGGTTGTACGCGACACTCGCGAAGATTTGTATAAAGTGGCGGTCGATGTGCGCAAGGTACTCAAGAAACCAGGCTGTGCTGAAGACCTCGTGTTGCGTGACGGTGACATCATTGTGGTCGAGAAGGTAAAGAACACCGTTACTTTGGGCGGCAATGTGCCCTATGTCGGGACTGTGCCATACGTCAAGGGCAAGACGTTGAAATATTATCTGCGCCAAGGCGGTATCCGACCCACACACCGCAACCTGAAAATGGCATATACTATTTCACAGAACGGTCAGGCCATGTCCTACCGTCGTTGGCGAAAGATTGAGCCGGGTAGCGAAATCTACTTGCGAGAGACCACGTCCGAAATGACCACGGCCCAGAAGACTGCCATCTTCACCTCGGTGGCCAGCACATTTGCCACAGCCGCCGCCGTCGTTATCGCGGTGTTAAAGTAAGGAACATTGGCCAATAAACCTGAAAGAATCATGGAAAAAGAAAAGAATCATGTGATAGATTTGGGCGCCATCGTTTCGCGTCTGTGGGAGCGGCGCATGGCCTTCGTCAAAGTCCTGCCTGTCGTCTTGGTGCTGTCGGCCATCTATATCTTCCCGCAGCCGCGCTACTACCGCGCCGAGGTCTCACTTGCGCCCGAAACGGGAGGCACGGAGCTGAGCGGCGGATTGGCCTCAATCGCCTCGTCGTTCGGTTTCAATCTGGGTGGCCTGTCGAGCAATGATGCCATCTATCCGCTGCTGTATCCGGAACTGTTCGAGTCGCCGCAATTCCTTGTCAGTCTGTTCGATATAGAGATTCGTACGGCCGATGGAGAACTGCAATGCGACTATTACACCTACTTGAAGGATCACCAGAAGAAGAATCCATACACGAAGCCGTTCAAGGATGCCTCGCGTTGGGTCAAGAGCCTTTTTGTCTCGCCGAAGAAGAGCGTTTTGGGTGACGATGCAGGCATCAATGCCTTTTCGTTGTCGGAACGCGACTATGGCATCATGGAGGGGATGAAGGATAAGATTGTCTGTTCCAATGACAAGCAGACAGATGTGACCACCATCAAGGTCGAGGCTCAGGACGCGTTGGTCTGTGCGCTTTTGGCCGATTCGATTTGCGCGCGTCTGCAGGATTTTCTCATCCAGTATCGCACGCGCAAGGCACGTATGGACTTGGCCTACTACCAGTCGTTGTCCGATTCTGCCTTGTTGGAATATGAGGCATCGGCCAAACAGTTCAGCGACTTCTGTGATGCGAACAAGAACATCTTCCGTCAGGTTGACATGACTCGTAAGGATCAATTGCAGAATGACCTGTCAATGAAGCAGGCCACCTATCAGGCCTATCAGGCTCAGGTGCAGGCCATGCGCTCGAAGGTGCAGGAGAAGACTCCGGCCTTCACCATGTTGAAGTCGGCCACTGTGCCCATCAAGCCAGCTGGCCCGAAGCGAGTCCTGTTCATGTTGGGCATGTGCATTCTTGCAGGCCTTGTAACATCGGTCTGGCTGGTCCGAGACCTGATTTTCAAGTAATGCGGCATCGTTTCATTGGACATGAAACTTACACTGAATCTTAAGGAATTCCGGCTGGTTCCAGCGGCCATGATAGCCAGTTTCGGCATATACAATGCGATTTCATTCTCGGCCATTGAGATGATGACGCTTTCGTATATGTCGTTGGCCGTTATGTTGGCCATGTTCCTGCTTTCATGTTGTCTTTTGGCCAATGAACCTTCGATGACACGCTTCGACCTTGCGATTTCGGCGATGGTGGTGGTCATTTTGGCCGTTTCGCTTATGGCCGATACCGATTTCAAGGACTGGATCTATCAGGGATGCAGCATACTGCTGCTGGTATTCCTGTTCCGCTACTACCGCGACAGCCTTTCGCCGCTGTTGATTGGATCGCTTGTGGCACTTTCATTGGCCGTCTATGCCGGATTCTTCCAGTTGTTGCGTCATCCCGAGATGTGGATTGTCGAAGATTCCAAACTCGTACGCGGCTACCTGTTGGGCAACAACTACAACCAGATGGGATGTCGTCTCATTGCCGCAGTCATCACCAATATCATGTGCCTGCGCATCAGCCGCTGGTTCTGGCTGAACCTTATCCCGCTGTTGGGCTCATGTTTCGGAATATTGGTCATCGTCCATTCCACTACATCGCTCAGCTGTCTGTTGCTGCTGGTCATCATCTGTCTGTTTCCGTCGCTCAGGTTGCAGCGGTGGGGAACATCGGCCCTGATGGTCGGAATCCTGTTGTTTGAGGCCTTTGTCTGTTTCCAGGGTAACGGATTGCAGAACAACGAGTTCGCCCGTTGGCTTGTGATTGATGTCATGGGCAAGGATCTGACGTTCACCAATCGCACCTACATGTGGGATGCTGCCATCCAGTGTTTTGCCAAGTCGCCCGTCTGGGGCTACGGGTATGTCGATGCAGACTGGTTTGTGGCCAATATGGCATCTCGTGCTGTCGGCCCTCACAATATGATATTGGCCGTCATGATTTATGGCGGAGTCATTGCCCTTGTGCTCTATTTCTACACGATGTGGACCGCCTTTCGTCGTGTCTGGAGTGTTGAGGGGCGTGTGGCCAATAGCGTTTACGCCGCTATTGTCGTGCTCAGTCTGACGATGTTGATGGAGTATTTTCCGCTGCCGTTCTACTTCTATATGTTGGCATTGGCCTATTACTATCCGGAATTTCATCGGCAGACAACAGAAGAACCCGCAGAAGAATGAATCAGAATACGCGCATCATTGTAAATACATTGGCACAACACCTTCGCTCGCTGCTGAATATCAGTATGTCGCTCTATTCGACACGACTGATAACCAGCGCATTGGGAGATATGGACTATGGTGTCTATTCACTGGTGGCAGGCGTGGTTGTCATGTTGGCTTTTGTGACCAATGCGATGGTCGTCACGACCCAGCGGCAATTGTCTTTTTATCATGGCCAATGTCGCATGGACAAGGTGCGTTGCATGTTTGCCAACAGTCTGCTGCTACACGTCGTGTTGGGAGCCTTGCTTGCCTTTGTCCTGTACGGATGTGAACCGTTGTTGTTCAACGGATTCCTGAACATCGAGCCCGGACGCATCGAGGCTGCCGTGGTGGTCTATCGGCTGGTCATTGTCGCCCTGTTGCTCTCATTCGTTACGGCTCCATATCGGGCCATCTTCATTGCACGCGAAAACATCGTTTACCTATCGGTGGTCGATGTGATTGATGGCGTTTTCCGGCTGTTGGCTGCCGTGTGGCTGTTGCATTGTCCGTTTGATCGGCTCATTTCCTACGCCTGGCTTGTGACCGGCATCACGGCCTTCAACATGACTGCACTGGTAGCGTGGGCTGTCCCGAAATTTGAAGAGAGCCGCGTCCTGCCGCGTCCTGCCCATTTCAACCGGAAGGCTATGGGGGAGTTGCTTGGCTTTGCCGGATGGACTGTCTATAGTCTGGGCTGCATCATCGGGCGGACACAGGGTGTAAACCTCATCCTGAACCAATTCTTTGGCACACTCATCAATATGGCCTATGGCATTGTCCAGCAGATTTTCGGCTCGTTACAATTCGTCGCGCAGGCCGTTGTCAATGCCATAAGTCCGCAGGTCATCAAGGCCGAGGGTATGGGAGACCGCAGGCGTATGCTTGCTATGAGCGAGTCGTTGAGCAAATATGCCTATCTGCTGCTTGCCGTGGTTGTGATTCCGTTGTTGTTCGAGATGCCGGCTGTCTTGCTGTGGTGGCTGGGCAAGGTGCCCGAATATGCCGTTGTGCTGGCGCGGTTCATCCTCATCGCGGCGCTGTGTGACCAGTTGACGATTGGTCTGGGTACGGCTAATCAGGCCATTGGCCAAATCCGTAACTATTCGCTCACCATCAACAGTATCAAGCTGCTTACCCTGCCGGCTGTCTGGTTCGCCCTGTGGCGCGGAGAGTCTGTCGAGGTGGTGATGTGGATCTATCTGGCTTTCGAGTGCATCTGCGCCATCGGGCGTCTGCCGTTCCTGAAATATACGGCGGGACTGTCCATTGGCCATTATGCCAAACATGTCTTCGGACGCGTCCTGGTGCCATCGGCCACAATCATTGTCGCTTGCTGGGCGGTGGTCTTTATGGCCAATTTCCCTTACCGTTTCCTTGTGACGGGCTGCGTTTCGGTGGTGACGGCTGCGGTGACGGTTTGGTTTTTCGCGTTGGAGGATGCCGAACGGAGATTTGTGGTCCAGCTGTTAAGAAATCGTTTGAAGAATTATGTTGACTGAAAAGATAAAGGATATTTTTCGGCCTCTTTACAGGCAGTGGGAACGGGTGGAGATGTCGCTTTTGTGGCACATTTCTCCTCGCCGGTTGGCCGACTATCACTACAGGCGGTGCTACCATCGTGCGTTGAACTGGGAACATCCGCGTGACATCGACGAGAAAATCAATTGGCTGAAATTTAACACCGATGTGAGCCGATGGGTGACATTGGCCGACAAATATCGTGTGCGGCCCTATGTCGAGCAATGTGGATTGGGCGATATGTTGGTGTCTCTTTATGGCCGATGGGACCACGCCGAAGAGATTGACTGGAACGCACTGCCCGAACGGTTTGTCATGAAGACCAACAATGGTAGTGGCGATGTCCTGATCTGTCGCGACAAGTCTAAACTTGACACAACGCTTTGGACGCGCAGGTTTCACAATTTGCTCAATCTGAAATTCGGTCTGGACCGCGCCGAGCCTCATTATGTGCAGATGCCGCCCTGTATCGTGGCCGAGGAGTTGCTCGACTGCACGAAACAGTCTGTCGTCTCGTCTTCGCTCATCGACTATAAGATCTGGAGTTTCGATGGCCGGCCGGCCTACATCTGGGTCTGTTTCAACCGTACGCACCATTCGTGCGAGGTGATGACCTATGATCTGGACTGGAACGCACATCCCGAATATTGCGTCGATCGTGACCATTATAAGGTGACGCATACTGCGGTGCCTCGTCCCGTATCGCTCGATCGGATGATCGATGCTGCCGCCCGTCTGTCCAAGGGTTTCCCCGTGGTTCGGGTGGACCTCTACGAGGTGGATGGAAAGCCCTATTTCGGGGAAATGACATTCACGCCCGCCGCGGGATTCAACTATTTCTATTCGCAGGAGTTCCTGAACCGGCTGGGTGATCTGGCTGAAATCGGAATGAAATAATGACATTGGCCAATGAAACAGAACTCGTCGATTGAACCGCCGCGACTCAGCATCGTCATGCCCGTCTTCAACCACGCTGCACTCGTGGTTGAGATGATGGCTTCCATCCGTGCCAACACGTGGACGGATTGGGAGCTGATTGCCGTTGATGACGGATCGGACGTGGCCGATTTTCAGCTGGTTGCAGAATTTACCGCGGGAGACGAGCGTATCCGGTATGTACGTCGTGACCGAGAACCGAAGGGGGCTCAGACGTGCCGCAACATCGGTTTTGCGATGTCACGTGGCGAATATGTCGCCTTTTTCGACTCGGACGATTGGGTGACGCCCGTCTGTTTGGAGCAGCGTATTCGGGTCATTGGCCAACATCCCGAACTCGATTTCATGGTCTTTCCGGCAGGTGTCTATCGCGATGGTGGCATCCTCGTCGAGCCGGGTTGCAGCATGTTCGGATACCCGATTTACGGTGACGACATTGCGGCCTTCTGCAACCGGACATTGCCGTTCGTTGTGTGGAACAATCTGTATCGGCGCAGTTCGCTTTTGGCCAATGGCATTCGTTGGGACGAGCGTCTGCTCTCGTTGCAGGATGCGGCGTTCAACCTCGCAGTGCTGACCAAAGGGTTGAAATATGCCTATGCGACCGATGTCGCTGCCGACTACGCCTACCGCCTTTCCACGGGCGGCTCGGTCTCGAAGCAGATTGGCGGTGCGGCGCATTTCTGCAGCAACGTTTTGGCCACCGAGATCGCCTACAGCCTTGTGCAACAGAGGTTTGCACACCATTATGACCTTGCACTCTATCGTGGTGCGCTTTACGTCTATGTCAAGGTGGCGCGCGAGGGCTACGAAGCCGATTTTGTCGCTGCGATGGCTCGGGTCATTGCCCGCTATTCCCCTCTTTATGGCCGCTGGTTCCGCCTCCAGATGTGGCTCACGCGCCGGCTGATGAGCCTGTTGCCCTACAGGGTGGCACGGCAGCTGCCCTTGGCGTTTGACCTGCTGCGCCGATGGCTTGTGGAGGAACTGTGGATCCCACGTCGGCAGAAAAAATGGATGAAGTCATTATGAGTCAGAAAGTTGTATCTATCATCATCGTGACCTACAACTCGGAGCGCGATATTTACGATTGTGTTCGGTCGATTGTGGCCAATGCCGATGTTCCGCGCGAGTGTCTCGAACTCGTCGTGGTCGATAACTGCAGCCGTGAGCCCGAAGCCATGTTCGCCCAGCTCAGGCAGCTGTGGGGTGAGGATGCGGTCCTGATTCGTAACACGAAGAATGGCGGTTACGGCCAGGGAAACAACGTCGGCCTGCGAGCCGCGTCAGCGCCATTGGCCCTCATCATGAATCCCGACGTGCGGCTTGTAATGCCTGTGTTCCAGTGTGCGGCTGCGCGGTTTGAGGCCAATGGAGATTTGGCCGTCATGGGACTGAAGCAGATGACGTCGGCCAATAGGGTCAGCACGAACTCCATCTGTTGCGACTGGCTGATGAGCGGCTATCTGCGGCCTGTGATAAGCGCATTGGCCAATAGGTTCGACTGGTTCTGGCCGAGGCGGATGTATGTGCAGGGGTCATGCTTCTTCGTGCGACGGTCGATGTTCGAGAGCGCCGGAATGTTCGACGAGGAGCACTTCATGTATGGCGAGGAGGAGGATATCCATTACCGCCTGCTGGCTCGTTACGGCGCGTCATGCTATGCCTACGACAAGGGGCTGCGCTACATCCACCAGACGGAAGACCGTGCCCCCTCATTGGCCTACGAAAAGCGAATCGTTGAGGCCAATGTCTCGCTTTATCGCAAGAAGGGAGTCGCATCGGCCATTATCCTGAACCACTTTCTGCAGAACCTGCGGTTTGTGATGATGCGCGATTGCTGTTTCGGCACAAGTCGGGAGCAACGCGCTGTGAATGAACAGTTAAAGACCTATCTTAAGACTCGGTTGAAAGAAGAGAAATGAATCGAACAGTCTTCTATATAGATCCGCAATCGTACAACAATCTGTCAGTCTATGACCACTCGCTGCTGAAGGGCATCAAGGACTGGCAGATACACTATTTCTGCAATCGGAAGTACGATTTCAAGCCGCTTGACGGGGTGCATGTCTATCCGATCTTCCGCTATAGTGACTACCGCAAGTCGTGGCGTAAGGTGCTCAGCTATTCGGGCAGCCTGTTCCGCCTTATGGCGAGCGCCTTGCGGTATCGGCCGTCGGTTGTTCATGTCCAATGGATTCACTTCTGGCCGCTGGATTATCTGTTCGTCATATTCCTGCACCTGTTGGGCGTCAAGGTCGTCTTTACGGCCCATAACCTGTTGCCTCACGAACGGCGGCGTGGCGACGGACACCTGTTCCGCTGGTATTATGAGAAGGTCGATGCTGTCATTGTCCACACGCAGCGCACGCGATTGGAAATGATTGACAATCTGCATATTGAAAGAAAAAAAATCCACGTGCTGCATCATGGAATACTCAACTCCGAGGTCGATGAATCGGCCGTCCGTCAGCGAATGGCAGAACTTCGAGACCAGCTTCATCTGCCCGATGGAGCCGTCATCTTCTCTTGCCTTGGAATGCAGAACAAGTACAAGGGCATCAATCTTGTGACGCGCGTCTGGAGCCGCTCCAAGGTGTTTTGTGACAAGAATTGTTACCTGCTTATTGTCGGCAAGAACGTCGAGTCGATTGACTATTCCGAAGTCGTTTCATTGGCCAATGTCCATATTCTGAACGAAAAGGTGAGCAATCTGGATTTCGAGGCCTATCTGCGGCTCTCGTCGGTTGTCCTGTTGCCCTACACACGTATTTCGCAGAGTGGCCTGCTCTTCTCGGCCATCCAGGCAGGCGTGCCGGTGCTGGTGAGCGACGTGGGCGGCTTGACCGAGCCGTTGGCTGTGGCCGATGTGGGCTGGAACATTGGCCGACCCGGTGAAGAGCCATTGGCCAAGGTCATGGAACAGCTTGCCGCCCATCCCGACGAAGTGTCTCGTGTGAGGGCCAATGCCGAGGCCTTCCAGCGTGTTCGCGCAGCTTATGACTGGGCTGAAATATCGGCCGAAACCAACTTGTTGTATCAGAGTTTGTTACAGTAAAAATTCGATAGTGTATGGCACTAAAGTTAATGTATATTACCAACCGTCCGGCGGTGGCAAGAATTGCGGAGCAGGCGGGCGTCGATTGGATTTTTCTCGAGCAGAATCATCACACGGTGGCCGATGTCGCCAATATCCGCAGCGCAGTTACGCGGTCGGAGGTGCTTGTGCGCGTGAATCCGATACATGAGGCATTGGCCGACTATCCATCTTCGGCCGAGGAGATTGATGCCGTCATCAAGGCTGGAGCAGACATTGTCATGCTGCCCTATTTCAAGACGATCGATGAGGTGCGTCGCTTCATAGCTCTGGTGGGCGGTCGGGCCAAGACGTGCCTGCTGCTCGAAACGGTCGAGGCTGCCGCGCTTTTGGATGAAATCCTTGCGGTGAAGGGCATAGATTTTATTCACATCGGCCTGAATGACATGCATTTGCAGCTCGGCATGAAGTTCATGTTCGAGTTGTTGGCCAATGGCACTGTTGAACGATTGTCCGAAAAGATCAAGGCCAATGGCATTCCGTTCGGCTTCGGCGGCATCGCGCAGCTGAACACGGGAATGTTGCCCGGCGCGGCAGTGTTGAAGGAGCACGTCCGTCTCGGGTCAAGCATGGTGATTTTGAGCCGCAGTTTCTGCAATTCGGAGGCCATCAGCGACCTTGACGAGGTGCGCAGGATTTTTAGTGAGGGTGTGTCGGCCATTCGCGCATTGGAGCGGGAGGCACAGCGGATGCCATCGGCCGAACTGGAAAAGAACCGCGAGGCAGTGGCATTGGCCGTAAACAAAATCGTGAAAAAGTGAGAGAAAATGGAAATTAACAGCAAGAAGATAAAAGAGTTGCAGGCCGACTACGGCGAGGCATTCTACCTGTTGGACAGTGCGCAGTTCCGTCAGAATTTCACGGAGCTGAAGGCGGCGTTCAATGCCGTTTATCCGCACTCGAACATTGCCTATTCGTACAAGACGAACTACACACCGAAGCTGTGCCGCATCGTCAACGAGATGGGCGGCTATGCCGAGGTCGTGAGCGAAATGGAGCTTGAAATCGCGCGTCGGGTGGGTTGTGCGGCCAATCGGATTATCTGGAACGGCCCCATCAAGAATGTCTCCGTCATGGAGCAATTCCTGCTCGATGGCGGCACGGTGAACATCGACAACCGTGAGGAACTTGATGTCGTCAGGGGCATTGGCCAACGACATCCGGATGCCATGCTTCACGTGGGCCTGCGCTGCAATTACGATGTGGCCGATGGCGTTGTCTCGCGATTCGGATTCGATGTCGATGGTGCAGATTTTCGCGAGGCGTTCGATTTTGTAACATCGGCCAACAACTTGAAACTGATTAACTTGCAATGCCATTTTGCCAAGCGTCAGATTGAATATTGGCCAGCCCGTGCACAGGGAATGGTTGACCTGCTCAAACGGCTCGATTTCATCCCCGAGCGCATCGACATCGGCGGCGGACTGTATGGGAAGATGGCCGATGACCTTCGTGCGCAGTTCTGTGGCGAGATTCCCGACTACGCAAGTTACGCCAAGGCCGCAGCGACTGTCTTTGCCGACTATTTCAAGGCCAAGGGCGTGCAGCCGGAACTGCTCATCGAGCCGGGCAGCGCGGTGGTGGGCGACTGCATGAAATTTTTGGCTACGGTCAAGACTATCAAGCAGGTACGCGGAAAATGGTTCGCTACCGTGTTGGGCAGTCAGAAGAACATCAGCATGACGGGCATCAATCCGCCCATCGAGGTTGTTGCGATGGGAGGGGAGCGCCGTCACTACGCGGATTTGGACTTCGTGGGCTTCACCTGTATCGAGGGCGACGTGCTGCACCGCAACTACACGGGCGACTTGGCATTGGCCGATGTCATCGTGATAAGCAACTGCGGCAGCTATTCGTTGGTCATGAAACCGCCGTTCATCTTGCCCAATTTCCCGGTGCTTGACATCAGTGAGGGGAAGACGGAGGTCATCAAGCGAGGCGAGACGTTCGACGACTTGTTCCATACGTTCAACTTTTAATCCATAACTGATTGTGTATAAGTTGCATCTATTCATCAAACGGGCTTTTGACCTGATTGCTTGCCTGATAGCTGTGGTGCTGCTCATTCCCGTGTGGATTGTGATAGCCATCGCCATCAAGGTCGATTCGCGCGGGCCGGTGTTCTTCAAGCAGGGACGTCGCACGAAGGACGGCCGTATTTTCCAGATGCTGAAGTTCCGCTCGATGGTGGACAATGCCGAACGGCAGGGTACAGGGTTGTTCTCCTACGACAATGACCCGCGCGTGACCCGCGTAGGAGCCTTCCTGCGACGCACCAGTCTGGACGAGTTGCCACAGTTCTTCAACGTGATTGCGGGCGACATCTCGATTGTCGGTCCGAGGCCGTGCGTATCGTATGAATTGGGCGACTTCGACACGTTGAACAAGAAATTCCGCAAGCGTTTTCAGGTGAAGGGCGGCATTACGGGATTGGCACAGTGCAAGGGCAGAAACGAGAATTCGTGGGCAGAAAAAGCCACGCTCGATGGTGAATATGTCGATTTGTTCCGCTCCGAGGGCATTTGGATTGACATAAAAATCCTGTGGTGGTCATTGGCCAAGGTCTTCCAGAGCGCGAACATCAACGAGACGCAGCGCGAGGGCATGACAGCCGAGGAATCGGCCGAAATGAGTGACGAAGAGGTCAAGCGGCTTGCGCATCTGCCCGACGAGGATTAACTTTTGGGCAGATGGAGTTCATTGGCCATGAAAATGAAAAAAAAATTGATTGAGATATGGCAAAAACAGATGTTGCAAATCGTTTTATCTGGTTCAAGGGACAGATAATGAACGTGAACGATGCCAAGGTGAACGTGCTTTCGCCCACATCGCAGTTCGGACTGAACGTGTTCGAGGGCATTCCGTGCTATTGGAACGACACGCAGAAACAGCTTTATGCCTTCCGGTTGGACGACCATTATGACCGACTGCTCCGTTCGGCCAGACTGATTCAGTTGGATTGCCGGTTCACCAAAGACGAGCTGCGTAAGGCATTGATTGATACGGTCGTGGCCAATGAATATGACGAGAATCTCTCGGTGCGGCAGACGCTTTTCGTCGATGGTTTCGGCTCGTGGGGTTCTGAAGGTCCGGTCGAGATGTTCGTCGCGCCCATTCCGCGTGGACGCACCAGTGCCGAATACAACAAAAAGGGGCTGCACTGCTGTGTCACCTCGTGGCGCAGGATCAGCGACGAGAACCTCAGCCCACGCATCAAGTGCGGCGCGAACTACATCAACAGCCGCGTCGGCCAACGTGAAGCCTTGCGCAACGGCTACGACACCTGCATCTTCCTCAACGAGGTGGGCAAGGTGGCCGAGGGGCCGGGCAGTTGTTTCTTCATGATCAAGGGCAATAGGCTGATTACGCCGCGTCTCACCGACAGCGTTCTGGAGAGCATCACGCGCGACACCATCATCCAATTGGCCACCACGGAACTCGGCCTTGAATTCGAGGAGCGCACCATCGACCGTACCGAACTTTATTTGGCCGATGAGGCTTTCCTGTGTGGCTCGGCAATGGAAGTCACGCCCGTTTACAGCATCGACCGCTATGCCATCGGCCAAGGTGAAACCGGTGCGTTGACCAAGGAAATCCATCTGAAATATTTGGAGGCCGCACGCGGTGAACTCGCGAACAGAAAGAATTGGCTGACACCGATTTATAAGTGATTGACGATGGAAAAACAACGCGTTGAAGGACTCGTTTCGGTCATCGTTCCCGTCTATAATGCCGAAAGGGTCATCGAGCGGACAATCCGTTCGGTGCAGGCGCAGAGCTATCAGAACTGGGAACTCATCATGGTCGATGATTGTGCGTCCGACAATTCCGCCTCATTGATTGGCCGGATGGCATTGGCCGATGCCCGAATCAAATACTTCAAGTTGGAGCAGAACAGCGGTGCCGCCGTCGCCCGCAATCGCGGTTTGGCCGAGGCTCATGGCCGATATGTCGCCTTCCTCGATGCCGATGACTATTGGCTGGCCGACAAGTTGCAGCGGGAACTGGACTTGATGCGCGGGCGTGATTGTGCGTTCGTCTATTCGGCCACGCAGATGATTGACGAGGACGACAAGCCGTTGTGTGCTTACACGCCCGTGCCTGCGTGGACGGACTACCGCCACTTGCTGAAACGCACGGTGATTGCGACCTCGACCGTCTTGCTCGACATGGAGAAGGTGGGCGACTTCTCGATGCCGTTGCGCCGTTCGGGGCAGGACTATGCCACGTGGTTGATGCTGTTGCGGCGCATTGACCGCGCATACGGAATCGACGAACCGTTGGTCTGGTATCGCATTTCGCGCAATTCGTTGTCGTCCAATAAGTTGAAGAGCGTCCGGCAGGTGTATGAAATCCAGACCCGCAATGAAGGGCTGAATCCGGTCTATGCTGCGTGGAATACGCTATTCTTCTGTCTGTACGCTTTTAAGAAGCATTTTTTGAAGTAAAATAATTTTCGGCTATTGTCCACTGGTATTTCAGCCGCGACTCGCTGCCTTATTGGTGCGTGTTGGCGATTGATTGCCTGAGCCTGATTTTCTTCTACTACATCGGCTATTTCTGTGTGCTGGGCTCTCAGGGCGTGGCGGAATATTTTTGGGTCAAGTTGTCTCTGATTTGTTTCTGTCTAATTCCCTACCTGATCTTCTTCCGCATCTTCCACACCTACGCCAACGTGGTGCGCTATTCGTCGTTCATCGATCTGCGTAATGTGTTGATGGCCAATGTGCTTGGCTCGCTCGTTGTGATTGCCATCCGTGCCGTTTTCTTCGAGTACAATGACGAGATTTTTCCAGGAATGCGCATCGTGCTGATAGCCTTCGCATTGGCCACAATGGTGATGTGCAGTTGGCGCATCATTTGCCGCACGGTGTTCGATGTAGTCAATACCGAGGCCGATGCCAAGCGCATCTTCATCTATGGTACGCGCGAGGGTGGAGTCTCATTGGCCAAAAGCTTCCGCAGCCAGAAACCTGTGAAATATAACGTCTTGGGTTTCATTGCACCGCAATGCAACCTTGAGTCGCGCTATCTGGCAGGACTGCCGGTCTATGCCGATGACGTGCGGCTAATCAGTGTGCTGATGCGCGAGGAGATTCAAGCCGTCATGGTTGCACCGTTGCAGGTCGATGACTTCCGAAACAACGAACGGCTTGTGAGCGAGCTGACCGATGCGGGAATCCAAATCTACATGATGCCCGAGGTGCAGAAGTGGGACGGCAAGAGTCCGCTGCGGCAGGAAATGCTGAAGGAGGTGGAGATTGAAGACCTCCTGCCACGCGAGGAAATAGAGGTCAACATGACGGCCATCGGCCAGATGCTGTACGGCAAACGTATCCTCATCACGGGTGCGGCCGGTTCCATCGGCAGCGAAATGGTGCGGCAGATTGCGTCGTTCGCGCCATCGGAAATGATCCTTATCGACCAGGCAGAGACGCCGATGCACGACATCCGTCTGCTCATGGCGCGTTCTTTTGCCGATGTCCCGTCGCAGACCATCGTCACCAGCATCACCAACCAGCGGCGCATGGAGCAGATTTTCGCGGAACATCGGCCGGAATATGTCTTCCATGCTGCGGCCTACAAGCATGTCCCGATGATGGAGGACAACCCGTCGGAGGCCGTCCAGAACAACATCGAGGGCACAAAGGTCATCGCCGACCTCGCTGTGAAATACGGCACGCGCAAGTTCGTCATGATTTCGACCGACAAGGCTGTCAACCCGACCAACGTGATGGGTTGCTCGAAACGCATCTGCGAGATGTACTGTCAGTCGCTCAACAATGTTCAGACGACGTGCCAGTTCGTCACTACGCGATTCGGCAATGTGTTGGGGTCCAATGGCTCGGTCATCCCGATTTTCCGCGAACAGATCCGGCGCGGTGGTCCCGTCACGGTGACGCATCCCGACATCATCCGCTTCTTCATGCTCATTCCCGAGGCGTGCAAGCTCGTGCTCGAAGCGGGCACATTCGGCAAGGGCGGCGAGATTTTCGTGTTCGACATGGGCAAACCTGTCAAGATTGCGGACTTGGCCAAGAGGATGATCGCCCTATCCGGTGCGACCGATGTCGAAATCCAATATACAGGTCTGCGCGACGGCGAAAAGCTCTTCGAGGAGGTTTTAAGCACGGCCGAGGTCACCAAGCCGACACCGCACGCCAAGATTTTCGTGGCTCAGGTGCGCGAATATCCTTTTGTCGATGTGAGCCGTCAGGTTGATGAACTCTACCAACTGAGTTTCACGGCATCGGACATGGACATCGTTCGCAAGATGAAGGAGATAGTGCCCGAATTCAAGTCGCAACACTCGAAATATCAAGCACTTGATTGAATACAAAGAAAGCGGCCTCATCGGTCGCTTTTTTTCTTTCTTCAGTTTTATGGCCAATGTCCCGTCGCGTCAGGAACATTGGCCATAAACAAATCAATATTTCTCGAAATAGAGCCGGACAACATCGTCTGACAACTGCATCTTCTTGCGGTCGAGGTGTTCCATTTCGAACGTGTCTGGCACGCTGTTGATACCATAGGGTTGTAATAGGTAAAAACTGTCGGCCGAAAGGAAAATGTCTCCGTCCAGGCGGTTGTAGATGAATGGCGTGGAAAGAATCATTTTCCCTTCGCTGTTCTCGAATCGCGTCATGAGAATCTCCTTGTATTCCCAGTCTCTTTCATAATAGAACAGCTGCATGAGCTTGTCCTGGAATGACCAGAATTTCAATTCTTTCCGGATGTCGGCCGATGTTCCGTTCCCGATGCTGTCAATGCGCGTGATGTGCCACATGCCGTCCAGGTCGCCGTTGTTCGAGCTTTCGCAGGCCGAGAGCGCGACGAGCAGCAAGGGAAGTATAAGTATTTTCCTCATAATTTACAGTTTGTATTGGACCGTAATTTGCAACCCTTTGTTGTCGCCCATTAGGTCTCCCTTGTCCATGCCATAGGCCGCACGCACGATGAAGTTGCGCAGGAAGCTGTTTTCGGGCATCTGATAGGTCATTTCCACAAGGACGCTCGTGTTTTCGACAGGGCGGGCGATGGGCTTGTGGTAACTGCCGAAGGACTTCTGCCACGTGTAGAGCATACGATAGTCCAGCCCCTTGGTGATATGTCCGCGCACGCCGCCGTGCAGTGCGATGAACCGGTTGTGCTCGAAGCGGATATATCCATCCTTGTTATATTGCGGTGAGCGGTACAGCGGGTTGCCGATGGCCTGTCCCCAATGCTGCCAGCCGGGAAGCGTCGAGTGGTTGTAATAGTCGTCGATGCCGCCCAGGTGGTCGCTGTTGCCGCTATTTCGGTCGTGATAGACCGGGCCGCTCTGGTATTTCGTGTTCATGAACTCCAAGGTCATGGCCTCCAGCCACGGGAAGTTCTTCAGTCTGATGTCCAATCCCCATTGGCCATCCACAGGATTATAGGCGAAGAATTTCAGCTCCTTCTTTTCGCGCCATTGGTCACCCTCACCATAACCGTTATAGTCGAGCAGGAACATCGACGAGTGGTCCTCGAAAAAGTGGTCATAATAAAGGCCAATGGTGTAATTCTCGCCCTCCCAGTTCAGTCGTGCCAGCCAACTGCCCACCTGATTGCCCTCGGCATTCTGGAATTCGGTTTCGTTCGTGTCACCGCCGCCAGGGACGAAGGCGTTCCAATAGCTTCTGATGTCACTTTTCAGTTTCATGCCGCTGCTACCACGGAAATGGTTTTCGTCCGTACCATGATAGTTGTAGAGCGAACCTCCGAATTCGGCACCCATTTCAAGGCCGATGGTCAGCGTCAGCGGAAACTTCTCCTCTTTGCCGATGCGCAGGTAGCCCGCTTTCTCGTGGTAGCGTGTCCAGCGGTTGTACGAATTGCCGCTCGTATAGACGAATGCCTCCTCCCAGTCTGCGTCACTCATGATGCCGTAGGCGATGTGACCCTTGAAGGCCAACCAGTCGTTTGTGCGTGGTATGGACCACCAGTCGGCCATCGCCAATCGGCCTTGCGGCACGGGGCGCGCGTTGATGCCGAATGTCTGCGCACCGCTCGACAGCAGATTGTCGCGTAGTTCGGCCGGATATTGTTTTGCGCCAATGGTAATCGTCCCCTTGTGCCAGCGCACCTCGGCGTAGAGCTGCTGCATGATGATGCTGCTGCGGTACTCCGACTCGTTGTAGCCCCGGTGCCAGTAGCGCAGGGGGAGGACCAGGTCGCTGCCGATGGTATATGAAACGCCCCATGGCTTGTATTCATCATCGTAGTACATCATGCCGCGGGCGTATGCATTGGCGTTCGAGAGGCAGCTCAGGCCATATTTGTTGGCATTGAGCCACAGCGGTGTCTGGCCCTCACAGCCCGATGCCTGGAACTCCATCGTTCCAGTGACCTTGTCGTTCTTCGCCGACATTGGCCAAAAACTACATATTGATGATATGGTAAGCGCTAATAAGGTTAGCAGCAGATGTCTCTTCATCCGAATAAATGATACAGGTTCTGTTTTAGTGCCGCGAAGTTACTGTTTTTTTTCCATAGCGCCAAGCCTTTCCTCGAAAATTTGAAAAAAATGCTCGGGTCGTGCAATAATTGCAGTTTCCGTGCGTTGAATCTATAAATCTAAAGTTTTTGAAGAATCCGTAACAACTTAGACCGTGATAACTGCATCGATTGTAACCTACGATCACCACTTGCTCGACTTCGAGCCGGTATTGCGCAGTCTGTTCGCCTCGCCCGTTGATGTCATCTACATCATCGACCACTCCGAACACATGCCAGAGCTCAAGGCCGAGCTGCAGGAATTTGCCGCACACGTCCTCGAGGGCGAACCCCAATTGCGTCGTAAGGTGGCCAATGGTTTCAAACTCATCTACTTCGAACATCCCAACAACGGCTACGGCGGCGGTCATAACTATGCCATCCGTATGGCGGCCGATGCTGGCAGTCAGTATCATCTCGTGGTCAATCCCGATGTCTGGTTCGGTCCCGAGGTGATGCCCGAGCTGATCCGCTACATGACGCTCCATCCCGAGGTCGGCCAGATGATGCCCAAGGTGCTTTATCCCAATGGCTATACCCAACGTGTGGCCAAACTTCTGCCTACGCCGCTGGATTTTTTCGGCCGATTTTTCTTGCCCGCCTTCCTGTTCGATTCACGCAATTCCCGTTTCGAGCTGCGTCAGTCGGGATTCACCATGATGCTCGACGTACCGTTCCTCTCGGGCTGCTTCATGATGTTCCGAATGTCGGCTTTGCAGGAAATCGGCATGTTCGACGAGGATTTCTTCCTCTATGCCGAGGACATCGACATCACGCGCCGCATCCATGCCCGCTACCGCACGCTCTATTATCCCAAGCTGTCCATCTACCACAAGTTCAGCCGTGCGTCCCACCACAGCCTCAAACTCTTCTGGTTCCACGCCACGAGCATCGTCAAGTATTTCAACAAGTGGGGCTGGTGGACCGACCCGGAGCGTGACGAATACAACGCGCGCTGCCTCGACGAAATCGCCCACAACGGCTATGTCGATTCATGACATTGGCCAATGTCCCAATTCCGCACAACGAAAATCCCCGTCCGGCATCACTGCCAGGCGGGGACTTCATTATTATGGATTCCGTTTGATTATTCTATACCCACTGATCATTAAACTATACTCACTGCTCTTTTTCAATATTTCGTGAAATTATATTTCTTGCGCAGCTCTTCCTTCTGTTCGTCGGTGCGGCTGTTGAAATAGCGCTTCCAGCCGGGACAGAAGTTGATGTGCCAGCGCCAGAATTTTCCGAGGAGGGAATCCGGCTTCTGGTCATAATGAGCTCGGAACTTGCAATTTTCACATGCGTGTGCCATAATTTTTTTGAAATTTAGAAAGTTGGTAACTAATTGGCCGAAGCCTACATTCAGTGCTTCAGCGTTGAGATGATGGCGTCCAGTTCGCCGGCCAGATGCTTGTAGTCCGCCAGCTCCAGCGGGCAGGCCGAGAGCCGGTCGCCCATGCCGGCTGGAATCAGCTCGTAGGCGATGTCCTCCAGCTTCTTGCCCTGGTCCGTGAGACTGACAATCTGTTGGCGCTTGTCCTTTTCACCGCGCGTACGCGTCACGATGCCCTGCTTCTCCATGCGCTGCAGGAGTGGCGTCACGGTGTTCGTCTCTAGCAGCAGCCGGTGCGCGATGTCGTTCACCGTCTGCCCGTCCTGTTCCCACAGCACCATCAGCACGAGATATTGCGGGTAGGTTATGCCCAATGCGTTCAGCATCGGAGTGTAGGCCTGTGTGATGAGCCTCGTCGCCGCGTACAGGCGGAAACAGATCTGGTTGTTCAGCTGCAGTTCTGCGTGTGACATTATTTTTGCAAAATTACAGATTTCAATTTATTTTTGGCCAATGGTTCAGAGCATCGCCTCGATATCCTTCTCGAAGGCTTTCGGCTCGGTGGTCGGCGCATAGCGCTTGATGGTCTCGCTGTCCTTGGAAATCAGGAACTTGGTGAAGTTCCACTTGATGTCGCTGTCCTTCTCGACGCTCTTGCTGATGGTCTTGAAGAGGGTCTTGGCGGCCTTGGCCTTCAGTCCCTTGTATTCCTCGCCGGGAGCCTTGGCCTTCAGAAATTCGAAAATCGGGTCGGCCGATGCACCGTTCACGTCAATCTTCTTCATGATCTGGAACGAGACGCCGTAGTTCAGCTGGCAGAAACCCTCGATTTCGCTGTCGCTGCCCGGATCCTGCTGGGCAAACTGGTTGCACGGGAAGCCGATGATGACCAGTCCGCAGTCCTTGTATTTTTGGTTCAGCTCCTCCAGTCCGGCGAACTGCGGTGTGAATCCGCACTTGCTCGCCGTGTTGACGATAAGCAGGACTTTCCCCTCGAACTGGTTGAAGTCCAGTTCCTTGCCTTTGCTCGTCAGAGCCTTGAAGTCATAGATCTTTTCCATAATTTCTTGTAGTTTTGATTAAAAAAAATACTGGTTTGAAATTTCCGTTTTTATATCGTTTACGATGCAAAGATACGGCAAATAATTTATATCGCAAGCGATTTATCTGAAAATCTGTCAAAATTCAATTGTGTCGCGTGCGATATTTTTATTTTTGTCCAATGGAGATTGCATTATGGTCTATGCATTGGCCGACAAGATTACGGAAGAGAGCAGGAGGGCCATCAGGAACATGTTGCGGCTGGTCTCGCCAAGGATGGCGTTCAGGGCGCGTCCCTGGCCGATTGTGTTCATCCTGCGCCAGGTGGAGACGTGCAGGGCCGTGTAGATGCCCATCGGCAGCAGGACCCAGGGGGAGGGGACGACCAGCGGCATAAGGACATCGGCCAACAGCCCGATGATGAGGTAGTGGATGCTGCCCGCGCGGGCGCCGAAGCGGACGACGAGGGTGCGCTTGCCCGAGAGCTTGTCCTGGTCGCGGTCGCGGTAGTTGTTGATGACGAGCAGGGCGTCGATGGCCAATCCGCTGATGAGGCTGAGCAGGAGGACATCGGCCGAAAGCCGCTCACTCATTATATAATAGGTGCCGCACACGGGGATGAGGCCGAAGAAGACGAGCACGAGCACGTCGCCCCAGCCGAGGTAGGAGAGGCGCGTGGTGTAGAGGAAGGCGAAGGCGACGCACAGCACTCCGACGGCGATGAACTCGGCGCCCATCGTGGGGAAAATCTGTCCGGCGAGGATGACGGCCAATAGTCCGATGGCGCAGGCTGCGATGATCACGACGGCGATGCCCCGCTTCATGGCGCCTGGTGTTATCCAGCCTTGGGCGCAGGCTCGTTCGGGGCCGAGGCGGTCGGCGCGGTCGCTGCCCTTGAGGAAGTCGTAGAGGTCGTTGATGAAATTGGCCGCAATCTGCATCAGCCCGGCGAAGGCGAGGCAGCAGAGCCACAGGTGGAGCCGGAAAACGCCATCGGCCCAAGCCTGCGCTCCGGCCAGGATGACGGGGATGAAGGCGCCGGTCAGCGTCTTGGGGCGTGCGGCCCACCACCATGCCTGAAGGTTATTTCGGGGTGTCATTTTTTTGTCCAATGAACATTCGACATAGTCCGAAGGTGAAGGCGCGGGCCTCGATGTGCTGGAATCCGGCATTGGCCAACATCTCGCAGAATGCCTTCGGTTTCGGGAAATTGAGCACCGAGGTGGGCAGGTAGCGGTAGGCCGCGCGGTTGCCCGAAATGAGGCCGCCGAAGAAGGGCAGCAGGTGCAGAAAATAGAGCTTGTAGAGCCACAGCAGTACGGGATTTTCGGGCACCGAGAGCTCGAGCACGCAGACGATGCCGCCGGGCCGCAGGACGCGGTGCATCTCGTTCAGGCCGACCTGCAGATGTTCGAAGTTGCGCACGCCGAAGGCCACGCTGATGGCGTCGAACGAGGCATCGGCCATGGAGAGCCGCTCGCTGTCATCGACGTGCATCTCGATGTCGAGGCCGAGGTCACTGACTTTTTTTCGGCCGATGGCGAGCATCCCCTCGCTGATGTCGATGCCGGTGACGTGCGGGACGCCGCTCTGGGCCAATGTGATGGCGAAGTCTCCGGTGCCGCACGCGATGTCGAGTGCGTCGGCCGGCCGTGTCTCGACGATGCGCCGCACGGCCTTGCGCCGCCAGCCCTTATCGACGTTGAGCGACAGGATGTGGTTCAGTTTGTCGTATGTCGGCGCGATGTCGTTGAACATCTGCTCGACCATTGTCTTTTTTGCCATTGTCTATAGTTTTTTAAGGAAAGTCCATTGGCCACAATCATCATTATTTCGGCCAATGTTCATCACTTTGCGTCCTTGGGCAGCGGATGTACCAGCTCCTCGCGCAAAAATCGCGTAGTCGGAGTGTCGGCCGCGTGCGACTTGTCGTCGGCCAGACCGCAGATCTCTTCGGGAGTGCCATTGGCCACTACGCGACCGCCTGCCGAACCGCCGTCGGGACCCATGTCGATGATGTAGTCGCACGACTTGATGACGTCCATGTTGTGTTCGATGACGAAGACCGAATTGCCGCGTTCGACGAGCTGGTTGAGCACGCCGA
>CACZAY010000044.1 GCA_902779265.1 uncultured Bacteroidales bacterium
TGGTCGATACCGGCGGCTGGGTCGTCAATTCGGAGGACATCTTCGAGGACGAAATCAACAAGCAGGTCGAAATCGCCATCGAGGAGGCCGACGTCATCCTCTTTCTGGTCGATATCATGAACGGCGTGACCGACCTCGACGATCAGGTGGCCCGCATCCTGCGCAAGAGCCGGAAGGAGGTCATCATTGTGGCCAATAAGGCTGACAACTACGACCAGCACGCCTATGCCGCCGAGTTCTACAGCCTCGGTCTGGGCGATCCTTTCATCATCTCTTCGGCCAATGGCTCGGGCACGGGCGACCTCTTGGACGAAATCTGCTCGCGCTTCAAGAACGACAAGAACGACGACCTTGAGGAGCTGCCCAAGTTCGCCATCGTTGGCCGTCCAAATGCCGGAAAGTCGTCTCTGCTCAACGCCTTCATCGGCGAGGAACGTCACATCGTGACCGACATCGCAGGCACCACGCGCGACAGCATCTACACCAAGTACGACAAGTTCGGCTTTGCCTTCTATCTGGTCGATACGGCCGGCATCCGCAAGAAGAACAAGGTGAACGAGGACATCGAATATTATTCCGTGCTCCGTTCCATCCGCAGCATCGAGAACTCCGACGTCTGCATCCTTATGATCGATGCGACACGTGGCATTGAGGCGCAGGACATGAACATCTTCCAGCTCATCGAGAAGAACCGCAAGGGTCTCGTCGTCTGCGTCAATAAGTGGGACATCATGGCCGACAAGAGCAAGGAGTCGGTCAAGTGCATGGAGGACGCCATCCGCGAGCGTTTTGCACCGTTCCGCGACTTCCCGATCATCTTTGCATCGGCCGTAACCAAACAGCGCATCTACCGCGTCATCGAGACGGCCTGCCAGGTCTATGAGAACCGCAAGCGCGTCGTCAAGACAAGCGAGCTGAACGAGTACATGCTCGACTGCATCTCGGCCTATCCGCCGCCGAACAACAAGGGCAAGTTCGTCAAGATCAAGTACGTCACCCAGCTCAAGGCCACCACGACCACGACCGACGACAAGTCGCACGAGGAGATCATCAACGCGCCGCAAGTGCCGTCGTTCGCATTCTTCTGCAACCTGCCGCAATGGGTCAAGGAGCCGTATCGCCGTTACTTGGAGAACAAGATACGCGAGAAGTGGGACTTCAGCGGTACGCCAATCAACATCTTCATGCGCGAGAAGTAAGGGACATTGGCCAATGAATTGAAACAAGAGACCCTCGGAAGCGACCTGTTTCCGGGGGATTTTTGTGCACTATCCGGCGCGTAAATCAGGAAATACCCACATTTAGGGATTGAAAGCCATTGGCCAACCCCCTATCTTTGCACCCCGAAAAACGAATCACGTTCGCTTATGCAGGTACAGAAAGACAACATACGGGAGGAAATTCTGGCTGTGTCGCGCAAGATGTTTTTGGCCGATGGCTATCAGAAGTCGTCGATGCGCGACATTGCCGACAAGGTGGGCATCAGTGTGAGCAACCTCTACAACTACTTCCAGAGCAAGGATGCCATCTTCTGCGCCATCGTGCAGCCGGTGGTCACGGTGCTCTACGACCTGCTGGAGGAGCATCACGGCAACAGCGCGAAGCTGGATGTGGACGATGTGGTGGTTGACGACAACGTCATCGAGTCCGTCATGCACGAGTACAGCATGATCCTGAAGAGGCACCGCGCGCTGCTCAAACTGCTGCTCTTCCAGGCCAAGGGCACGTCGCTCGAACATTTCGTCGATGAATATACCGACCGGAGCACGGTGCTCGTGCGCGACTGGTTCCGCCGGCTGAAGGCCATCTGCCCGTCGGCCCGCGTCGAGGTGTCCGACCTCTTCGTCCACATCAACACGGTGTGGATCTTCACGCTGCTGAAGGAGGTCATCGGCCATAACCTGACCAACGACGAGGCCGAAAAGGTGCTACGCGAGTATGTCGAGTTCGAGATGTACGGTTGGGCCAATACCCTTAACGTCGATCCGAAATGGTTTGTAACGAAAATATGAAAGAAGGTATGTTGAAGAAAGTGAAAGGGACGGGTAGAGACGCGGCGTGCCACGTCTCTGGAATGAAAATGACGATGCGTTCTGTGGTGCACAACGCCCCAGAAATACATGTTGACGGCCGATGCAAACGTCCCTTTTACTCCTTGAGACGCGCCACGGTACGTCTCTACATTCATTTTTACTCCCCTTCCAAACAAAAAATATTAACATTAAACTATGAAACAGTTTTTTTCAGTCGTAGGGCTTGTATTGCTCTTTTTCGTGGCATCGTTCGCATGCTGCTGTCTTGGATTTTTCCACCCCTTCTTGTGGGTCTATTCGTCGCTCACGTCGGCCGTGTTGTGCGCATGGCCCTATTGCCGTTTGGTCGATAGGCATCCGCACTTCGGTATGGCATTTTGGGTTGTCGCCGTCACTACGTTGCTCTATTGGGCTATGGGCGAGGGCGATGGACTTTTCCTCGGCATTGCAGCCGTCATTGCTGTTGCGGCAGAATTGGTCAGACTAATCGGCCAATATAAGTCGCTGACGAGCAAGATATTGAGCTACGCCGTAGTTACACTCCTGCCATTTGCCAACACTTTACGTATGTGGATTTATCCCGACGTGTCGATGGCACAAACCGTTGAGGAAATGGGCGATGAATATGCAGCGCAGATGCCCGGAGTTCTCTCGCCGTGGCTATTGGCCGCAATGATTGTTGCATCGGCGCTGTTGGCCATAATTATGGCGTTGGTATGCTATCGGAAAACTGCCTATCAAACCATGCTCGACACCTGTGCACGTCCCGCAAACAACTGGTTTGGCACACTGATGCTCAAGTGGGGCATGAACATCGGCCATCGACCCTTGTCGCGCTATGCGTTCGGCATGTTGTCGCTCACGGGCAACGAACAGAAGTTGCTCGACATCGGTTGCGGTGGTGGCTACAACATCGGCCAAATGCTCGCCATGTCGCCGCAAGCAACGGTTTACGGGCTCGACTATTCAGAGAAGAGCGTAGCCCTATCGAAGCAGGTGAATGCCAAGGCAGTTGAGGCTGGCCGATGCATTGTCAGTCAGGGCGATGTGGCCGATTTGCCATTCGAGGCCGACAATTTCGACGTAGTGACCGCCTTCGAGACCATCTATTTCTGGCCCGACATCCAGCAGTGTTTCAACGGCGTATGCCGCATTGTGAAGCCGGGCGGACGCTTCATGGTGGCTGGCGACAGCGCGCAGATGGCAAGCAAATGGGCCAATGGCCACAGCATCATGAATGTATATACCTCACAGCAAGTTGCCGACATGATGAAAGCCGCCGGTTTCCGCGAAGTCGATGTCAACGACAACGGCGTGGCGATGTGCGTCATCGGCCATAAATAAAAAAGTCCGGAAAACAGGAAAACGGGAGGCAGATGCGCCAATGTAGCGTCTGCCTCCCGAACCTTATAAATAATTTGGGACAATTGATCAGAATGGGAAAATCTTGGTCAGCCAATAGTAGCCGAACACGAAACCGACCACGCCGATGATCAGGCCGACTTTCGTCATGTCGCGCGTCTCGACCAGACCCGTCGAAGATGCGATGGCGTTAGGTGGCGTCGAAATCGGGAACAGCATGGCAATTGAAGCGCACGTGGCGATGAAGATGATCATGGCCGATGTGCCACCCAGCGACAGGAATTCGGCGTTGTTTGTGGCCGATGGATCAGCCATGCCGCCTGCCACGACGATGAGGATAGGAATCAGCAGCGCAGCCGTAGCCGAGTTGGAGATGAAGTTACTGAGCACGTAGCAGACCAGACCGGCGATAATCAGCACGGCAACGACCGACATCTCGCCGAACGGAATAGCCTTGATGAGGACGCTGGCCAAGCCAGTATCCTGCATGAGGTAGCCCAGACAGAAGCCGCCAGCAACCAGCCAGAGCACCTTCCAGTTGATGTTCTTGATTTCATCCTGTCCGAACAGACCCGTCGCGGTGAAGATGCTCAACGGAACCCACGCCACGATGTTCGAGTTGATTCCGGTCCACTTTTCGGTGGCCCAGAGGGCGATGGTGCCGAAGAATGTGGCCCATACGGTGTAGAGCCGCCAGTCCTTCTTCTGCTCGCTTTTGGGGATTTCCAGCACGAGCTCCTTTGTCTTGAACGGGAACATCCAGCGGAGCAGGAACCAAGCCAGCAGGATCATGATGAAGACGAACGGAATCATGTGCGTGCACCATTCGCCGAACGTGATTTTGACGCCGGCCAAGTCCAGCTGGCCGAGGGCTGTGGCGTTCGGGGGAGTGCCGATTGGGGTGCCGATGCCGCCTAGATTGGCCGCAACGGGGATTGACAGTGCGAGGCCGATTCTGCCCTTGTCGTCCGATGGGAGTTTCGAGAGCACCGGAGTGAGCAGTGCGAGCATCATGGCAGCCGTTGCGGTGTTGCTCATGAACATCGAGAAGACGGAAATCATGATGAGGAAGCCGAGCAGCACGTAGTTCGGATCTTTGCCGAAGAGTTTCAGCAGGGCGCGTGCGATGGTGACGTCGAGTCCATATTTTTCGGCCATGATGGCCAATACGAATCCGCCCAGGAAGAGCATGACCACGGGGTCGGCCATCGCCGACATGATGCGCGAATAGGGTACGAGTTTGCCGAACTCAGGGTTACAGAAATAGCCGATTCCCTTGTTCGACACCGTTCCGAGCGCGATGACAATCACGAGCAGGGAGGTTGTCCAATTTGGAATCGGCTCCAGAATCCAGAGGAAGGCCGCCAGGATGAAAAGTGCGATGACTCGCTGCTGAACCACAGTCAACGTGTCGATTCCATAGAATTCCGTCGGCACGCACCAGGCGAAGAGGAACAGAAAAACTGGAATCAGAAGTTTGATAAATTTGATTTTGTCCATATCGTAAAGAGGTTAATGAATATCAGATTTCAGATGAAAGGCTGGAATGAGAGATGAAAATCGTGGCAGGAAGGCCACCGATGACGGTCTTCAGATTCGCGAGGTCATGGCAGCGAATGGATTGATTGAAAGATAAGCGCATGGCTTTGGAATTTAAGAAATGTGTAATTATGTGTGTAAAAGATTAAAACAGGTCTCAAAAATCGGCCGCAAATATACGACATTTTAATTAAATACGTAGCAATTCCATTGGAAAAAAATAAAAAAGTGTCTAATTTGTGGCCAGAATTGCACATCGTTCCGACAAAATCACTACCTTTGCGCAGAAATAAAGCAACGTACAACCAATCAGGTAACCCGACAGGCATGACAATCAAGCAGCGTTGGCAGGAGTTGATGGCCAATCAGCCACTGAAGCGGAAGCTCTACGAAATCATCTTCGGCAGCGAGACGCCGATGGGCAAGATGTTCGACATCGTGCTCATGCTTTGCATCGCCCTGAGCATCCTGATTACGATTTTCGACTCGATTTTCGTGAATCCGTGGATTGTCGGCGCGCTGGTCGTGATGGAGTATCTGCTCACGCTTTTCTTCACGTTCGAATATCTGGCGCGGCTCTATTGTTCGCCCCGTCCGCGTGCCTACGCCTTCAGCTTTTTCGGTATCATCGACCTCATTTCCATCTTGCCCATGTATCTGGGCTGGCTGCTGCCGGGCGCGCGTTTCGTCATTGTGCTGCGAAGCATCCGTCTGATCCGCGTCTTCCGCATCTTCAAGCTGTTTTCGTTCCTTGACGAGGGCTACGCTCTGCTGGAGAGCCTGCGGCAGAGTTTCAAGAAGATTTTCGTCTTTTTCCTTTTCGTGCTCATTATGGTCATCTGCCTCGGCACGGTGATGTATATGGTCGAGGGCGGCGAGCCGGACACCAGCTTCACCGACATCCCGACGAGCATCTATTGGGCCATCGTGACGATGACGACGGTGGGCTATGGCGACATCACGCCGGTCACGCCGCTGGGCCGGTTCTTCGCCGGACTTGTCATGCTGTTGGGCTACACCATCATTGCGGTGCCGACGGGCATCGTGTCGAGCGAGATGGTGAAGCAATCGCAGCGCGATGTGGCGAAAAAATATGAAAAAGACCGCCTGAATGGCGAGAATTGAGGGTTGTGGTGCTGTGTGCCGCGCTGAAAAGTCGCGTAGTGAGGCGCATCGGCCATAAAAGAAGACAAATTTTTGCAAGTTATGGGACATAAGTATCATGGTAATGACAGTCTGGCCGAGTTGATCGGCGACGACTTCAATCTGCTGCAGGTGATGAGCCGTTTCGGCATCGCGCTGGGTTTCGGCGACAAGTCGGTCGATGAGGTCTGCCGCGAAAACAATGTTGACACCGACACGTTCCTGGCCGTCTGCAACTTCGTGAGTCAGGGGCTGAAGCCGTCGTTCGACGAATATATGTCGCTCCACGTGGAGAGCCTGCTCGCCTACCTGCGCAAGAGCCACACGTTCTATCTGGACTTCCTGTTGCCCGGCATCCGCCACATGTTTGTCGAGGCCGTCGATTGTTCGACACGCAACGAGATCGGTTTCCTCATCCTGAAGTTCTTCGATGACTATGTGGCCGAAATCAAGTGCCATCAGGACTACGAGTCGGACCACTTCTTCACCTATGTCGAGAACCTGCTGAAGGGTGTGAGGCCAGCCGATGTCTGTCTCCAGCACTTCGAGGACGACCACGTCCACCTGGACCACGACAAGCTCATCGCCCAGAAGATGGCCGACCTGAAGAACATCATCATCCGCTATTCGCCCTCATCGGCCAACAAGGATCTACTGAACGACGCGCTGATGCACCTGTGCCGCTTCGAGAAGGATATGGACGTCCACACGCGGCTGGAGGACACCATCTTCATCCCCGTTGTATCGATGCTGGAGAGCCAGGTCGAGGTCAACGATGGCGAGAGTGAGGCATTGGCCAATGAGACGAACGAAAAAGACCCGCTCAGCCAACGCGAGAAGGAGATTATCACCTGCGTGGTGAAGGGTCAGACGAACAAGGAGATTGCCGATACGCTCTGCATCGCCATGCACACCGTCCTGACGCATCGCCGCAACATCGCCAAGAAACTTGACATCCACACGCCGGCCGGACTGGTCATCTACGCCATCGTGCACGGCATCGTCAAGGTGGAGGATATCAAGGACTTGCAGTATAACTAAAAAGGTAAGGAAAAGCTGAAAAATGGAGTAAAAGGGGAGTGAAAGGGACGATACTCAGAGCTAAAAGAGTAATGTCCGCTTCCCGACGAACAAGGCAAACGTCCTTTTTACTCCTTTTCCACTACCCTTTTACTCCCTTTCAGAACAGAATCAATTTTCAATTAAATATTAACCCAAAACAATAAAACTTATGGCACTAATGGATCAACTCGTTGCTAAGGCCAAGGCCAACAAGCAGCGCATCGTGCTCGCAGAGGGCACTGAACCACGTACTATTCAGGCTGCCGACCGAATCCTCGGTGACGGCGTTGCCGACATCGTCCTGATCGGCGCAAAGTCGGAAATTGACGCCCTCGTCAAGGAGTACAACCTGAAGAATATCGACAAGGCTACCATCGTCGAGCCAGAGAATAACCCTAACGCACAGAAGTATGCCGACCTCCTCTTCAAGCTCCGCGAGAAGAAGGGCATGACCCGCGAGCAGGCCGACCAGTTGGTCAAGAATCCTCTCTACCTCGGCACCCTCATCATCAAGAGCGGTGAGGCCGACGGTCAGGTGGCAGGTGCACGCAACACCACGGGCGACGTGCTCCGTCCAGCCCTCCAGATCATCAAGACTGCTCCTGGCATCAGCTGCGTATCGGGCGCCTTCATCATGATTATGGACAATGAGGCAGCCAAGCAGTATGGCAAGAACGGCATCATGGTCTTCGCCGACTGTGCCGTTACTCCAAATCCTGAGGCTGCACAGCTCGGTCAGATTGCCGTCTGCGCCGCTCAGACCGCACACGACATCGCCGGCATCGAACAGCCTATCGTAGGTATGCTGTCGTTCTCGACCAAGGGCTCGGCCAAGCATGAGATGGTCGATAAGGTTGTCGAGGCTACCCGCATCGCCAAGGAGTTGAACCCAGACCTCATCATCGACGGTGAATTGCAGGCCGATGCCGCCATCGTTCCATCGGTAGGCGCAAGCAAGGCCAAGGGCTCGACCGTAGCCGGCCACTGCAACACCCTCGTATTCCCAACCCTCGAGGTCGGCAACATCTGCTACAAGCTCGTTCAGCGTCTCACCGGCGGCACTGCTGTTGGCCCAATCCTTCAGGGCATCGCCGCTCCAGTCAATGACCTGAGCCGTGGCTGCAACATCGACGAGGTATATCAGACAATCGTTGTGACCTGCAACCAGGCCATCGGCGCAAAAGAGAGAGCTGCTGCAAAGTAAGACCCATCCCCCTTGCCCCCTCCCGTTAATAGGGAGGGGGAGTAGATACAAAAAGAAAATTAGGTATTGTATAAAATGGGGGAAGTCCTTCTTGTGTTGGTAATCGATATTTATAAATAATTTATTCAAACTTCTCCCTCCCTAAGGGAGGGTAGGGGGAGGGTCCTAAAGTATGAAAATTCTTGTTCTTAACTGTGGCTCATCGAGCCTGAAATATAAGTTGTTCGATGGCAAGAACGTCATCGCACAGGGCGGCGTAGAGAAGATTGGCCTGCCCGATTCATTCCTCAAACTGACTGCTGCCAATGGCGAGAAGGTCATCCTGGAGCACAACATGCCGGAGCACACGGCTGCCGTCAGTTTCGTCTTCGAGCAGTTGCTGTCGGAGAAGTATGGCGTCATCAAGTCGGTCAACGAGATTGAGGCCGTTGGTCACCGCGTACTCCATGGCGGCATGAAGGTCACTCAGTCTTGCCTCATCGACGACAAGGTTATTGAGGTCATCAAGGAGTGCGCCGTCCTCGGTCCATTGCACAACCCTGCTAACCTCAAGGGTATCATGGCAGTCAAGGAGTTGATGCCAGCTTGCCCACAGGTAGCTGTGTTCGATACCGCTTTCCACCAGACCATGCCCGAGAAGGCCTACATGTATGCCATTCCTCGTGAGATGTTCAAGAAGTGGGGCGTACGTCGTTACGGCTTCCACGGCACGTCGCACCGCTTCGTCAGCAAGCGTGCCATCCAGTACTTGGGTCTTGACCCCAACAACTCGAAGCTCATCGTCGCTCACATCGGCAACGGCGCCTCTATGTCGGCTGTGGTCAATGGCAAGTGCGTAGATACCTCAATGGGTCTCACTCCATTGGAGGGACTGGTGATGGGTACCCGTTCGGGCGACATTGACGCTGCTGCTGTCACCTTCATCATGGAGAAGGAGCACCTCTCGCCAGCCGAGATGGATACCTTCCTCAACAAGAAGTCGGGTATGCTCGGCCTCTGCGGTTCAAGCGATATGCGCGATGCCTTCCAGAAGGCACAGGACGGCGACAAGGATGCCCAGTCGGCTATGGACGCTTACTGCTACCGCATCCGTAAGTACATTGGCGCCTATGCTGCTGCCATGGGTGGTGTCGATGCCATTGCCTTCACCGGCGGCGTTGGCGAGAACCATGTCTATGTCCGTGAACAGGTCTGCAAGGACATGGAGTTCATCGGCATCAAGCTCGATGTGGAGAAGAACAAGACCGTCCACGGCGACGAGGCTATCATCTCTACGCCCGACAGCAAGGTCACCGTTGCCGTCGTTCCTACCGACGAGGAGCTGATGATTGCTACCGACACCGAGGAAATCGTCAGCAAGAAGTAAATTCGACTGAATCTACTGATTTTTGATATCTCCCGCAGAGTGGAAAAGAGTTTTCCCAGTTGAACTTGCCTTTGCGGGAGATTGATTTTTCACTACGTTGTTTTCTTACCTTTCGATGTAAAAATCAAAATTCGAAACTATGAAAAAAGCATTGAAGATTACGCTGGTTACCATGTTGGGTTTCGTGGTGGTCGTTGTCGCGTGTGTCTGGATGGAATTCGGCGCGTTGGCCAATGGGGCCGCTTCGTGCAGGAAATTGGACGATGGTCTCTACTATATGGAGTATAGCGGCGACGACGGCTTCCGTGAACTGATGGCCCGTGGCGGATGCACCGACGTCAGCTCCATCGCGACCTACGTGGCTGAATTCCTGTCGAAAGGCCACTTCAAGCCCGAAAAGATAGACCCGTCTGTCAAGACCGTCGGCTGTTCCACATTGGCCGTAAGCACACCCGATGGCGGCCGGATGATGGCGCGCAACTTCGACTATCCGTACGGTACGGCGCTCGTGGTCCACACTGTACCCGATGAAGGCTACGAGGCAATCACGACCTTCTCGACCGACTTTTTCGGCTTCGGCGACGACTACAAGCCCGAAGGTTTCGCCAACCAATACAAGGCGCTGGCTGGCATCTTCATGGCTTTGGACGGACTGAACGAGAAGGGTCTCGCGGTGGCGTGCCTCTGCGCCGGCGACACCGAATTCACGCACCAGAAGAGCGACAAGCCCGACCTGACCTCCACCACTTCGATTCAATATCTGCTGAAGAATGCGGCCAATGTCGATGAGGCAATCAGCCTGCTGGACGGCATTGACATGAACACGGACCCTGGCTCGGCCTACCATTTTGCGATGGCCGATGCGTCGGGCAAGAGTATCGTGGTGGAATATGTTGACAATGAGATGATTGTGACAGAAACGCCATTCGTGACGAACCACTATCTGTGCGAGGACAAATTCCAGGTCGGACTGAGCGAATATGACCACCGACACGAAAAAATGATGGCGCAATACGACAGCCTGGGCGGCGTGATGAACTCTCAGCAACTGACCGAAGTCATCCAATCCGTAGCGCAAAAATCTGAAAAAGAAGACTTTATCGGCGGAACACTGTGGACCATGGTGATGGACCTTACCCACCCGTCGGTGACCTACTATTCGCACCGCCACTTCGACAAACCTTTCTGTTTCAACCTGAAAGGACGCACTTCGACTTCTCGTTGAAGATTTTTTTCTTGGCCAATGTCCATCGGCCACACCCACATTCCAACAAAAAGAAAGGCCGCCTCGCATTTCGGGGCGGCCTTCTGTTGTGGCAGGGGCTCAACGGACGATGACCTTGCGGGCCTGGGTGGAGCCGTCGGGCGCGGTGACGAGCTGCACGAAGAGGCCCGATTCGGGTTGCGTCGAGCTGGCCACGCCCTGCAGGTTGTAGTAGCGGCGTGAGGTCGTGTTTTTGGCCGATGCCGTTCGGATGGCAGCCGGGATGTCACGTACCTCGATGTCGGTCGCCTGGATGACCCAGCGCAGGCGCGTGCGGTCGGCGTGCATGGCAAAGAATTCCAGCGGGCCGCCCTTGCCGTCCGCGTTGGGCGCACCGACGTTGAAGAGGCGCTTGCCCTCGGCCGTGGCATCCATGTAGAAGGACGCGTGGCCGTTGTCGTGTTTGGCATAGTAGGGGCGGATGGCGACAGGTTCATTGGCCAATGTCGTTTCAATCCGCAGGTAGCCGCCCGTCTGCTGGTTGCGTGCGATGACGTAGCCCGGCTCATCGGCCGCGGTGAGGGCCCAGAGGGCGGCCGGGTCGTTGGCCAATGGATCTGCCTTGCCGCCGTTGATGTCATTCTCCTTCAGGCCGATGCGATAGACCAGCGAGTCGTGCACTCCATCCTTACACGGCGTCGTGTAAAGGTAGCGCCGCTCGATACTGCCATCGGCCGACGATGCGCCCGCGTTCGGGTGCGTGCCGTAGCTGTAGATGACGTAGGCCAGCTCGGTCGAGAAGCCCTCCAGCGTGTAGATGCGTGTCTCGTTGAAGCGTGTCACGGCTTGGTTCAGGGCCGATGCCTGCGCGTTGATTTCCTCCTGGGTGGTCTGTTCGTTCACGCCATTGGCAAACACCTGAGCCGCGTTGATGGCGTCCATCAGGTCGTTCAGGGCCGATGTTGGGTAGCCCAGCGTCACGTCGGTCTGGGCGCTGTTGGCCAATGCAGTTGCCGCCTCAAGCGCGCCGTTGAACTTGGCCATGAAGACCTTCACGAGCGAGGCGTCAATCCCGACCAGCGTGAACACCATGTCGGCGCGGTCGAACGTTCCGCTGCCCCAGATCCAGTCGTCGGCGAAGCCTCGCGCACGAATCTGCTGGTTGCCATTCGACGGACTGTTGATGCGATACATCGAGACATCACCGTACAGGCCCGACTGCGACGGCCGCTGGTCGCCCGTGTAGTTGATGGTCAGCGTGGTGGCTGTGGCCGATGCACCGATTCGCTCACTGCCGCCTATCGTCGAGTGGTGGCTGCCGATGTACTTCTTGTTGCCGTAGTTCCGTATCTCGAAGCCGCCCTCGACCGGCGTGATGCTCCACAGCAGCGCGGGGTCGTCCCACAGGTAGTCCTCGGTCGCGCCCAGCGAGCCGTTGTCGTTGAACGTGAGGTATTTCGGGGTGCCGGCCAATGACGTGCTCGAATTGTACGGCACGGTGGCATAGCTGATGATGCGGTACAGCTTGCCCTCGCTCGGGACGAAGGGATTGACACCGGCCCGTGTGCCGCCGCCTGGCCGCATGAACTCGTCGTTGACCGAGACTGTGGCCGAATAGAGCGACTCGAGATTGTCGGGGCCGATGGTCTTCAGTCGGAAGTAATAGACCTTGTCGGGCGTGAGGCCCGTGAGGGTGGTCTCAGTGGCATCGGCCGCAAGCCGCTGCACTTCGGTGAAGGTCTTGTTGTCTTCCGACAGCTCGACGACGATGGCGGTGGCGTTGTCTGCCTCGCCGTTCATCCACGTGAGGCGCACGGTGGTGGCGTCAACCAGCTCGGCCATGGGGTTGAGCGGATACATGAGGTAGCTGCTCTTCTGGGCCAATGAGTTGACATAGTGCTCGATGTTCGTGTAGCCGCCGCCCAGGGTGTAGTCCGTGGCATCGGCCGCGAGGGGATTCAGTCCGTTGGCCGATTCCCAGTCGTCGGGCATTCCGTCGTTGTCCTTGTCGGCGGGACGAGGGCCATTGGCCACAACCCCGATACCGCCCACGTTGTCCTCACTGGCGATGAACGACCCCTTGGTGCCCAAGGAGGTCACCTGCTCGATGATGCGCTTGTCGTGGCTGTCGCGTACGCGGGAGGCGCCGACGTGATCGACGATGGTGTAGTAGGCTTTTTCGGCCGATTCGACATTCATCGGGTGGGTCGTCCGGAAGTTCGGGTTGGCCATCGGCGTGGCGCTGTTGTAGTCGGTGATGAGCGTGCCGTTGAGGGCGCCGTCGCGGTTGCCGTCGTAGTAGTTGCCCGTGCTGTAGAGGTGGTCGGTTGCGGTCCAGTCGTCGAAATACTTCTGCGAGCCTTCGGGACCGGCGATGAAGTAGTTGTTGATGACGTCCTGGTAGTTGTCGGCCGCCGAGTGTCCGCCGATGATGCCCATCCCGTAGTTATAGACCACGTTGTTGTAATATTGCACGTAGCACTTCATCTTCGGGTTGCGGCTCTTGTTGTCGGCCCACAGGCAGTGGTGGATGGTCCAGTTGCGTGTGCCGTCGGTGATGCTGCCGAAGCGCTGCGGCTCGATGCCCTCGCTGTTGATGCAGTATTGCCACGTGACGTTGTTGGCGTCCTTGATGTGTACGTTGTCCCATGGGCCCCACGAGACGGAGCAGTGGTCCATGATGAAGTTCTGCACCTCGTCGAGCGTGAGCGTACACTTGCTGCTGTTGACGCTCTTGCCGCCGCGCATTCGGATGTAGCGCATGATGACGTTCTTGGCCTTCGATGCGATGACGCGTCCGCCGTAGATGGTGATGCCTTCGCCCGGGGCGGTCTGTCCCGCGATGGTGATGTTGCTGGCGATGGTGATGCTCTTGCCCGTGATGTCAATCACGCCGCCCACGTCGAAGACGACAAACCTGTTCGGCTGGCTTACGGCATCGGCCAATGACCCCGCGCCCGCCGCATTCAGATTGGTAACGTGGACCACCTGGCCGCCGCGGCCGCCGCTGGCATACGCGCCGTAGCCCTCCGCTCCCGGGAAGGCCAGTTGTTGTGCATCGGCGTTCATGATTGTGGCCAATGCGATGATGCTAAAAGCTAAGTTTTTCATACAGTCTCGATTTAGGCTGCAAAGATACGGGGCATTGGCCAATGAGAACTTGCACAAAGTCCGAATAAGGATGGACGATATTATTGAAAGAGGACTTTTCCCGGCCCTCATGGATGAACCGCCATTGGCCGAAAAATGAATATTTTACATCCAATATTTTGTATTTCAGAGAAAAATGCGTATCTTTGCGCCTCATTTTTAGGGAATTCTGTTAAAAGTCACCTCCCCTTGGGGAGGTCGGGAGGGATTTCCAAGGTTAAGGTATTTGTTATGATTTACATCCGCACGATTCTATCCTTTTTAGCGTTCTCATTGGCCACAGTCACCACCACTGCGCTGGCCCAGGATGCCCACGTCATGGGCCATATCGCCGACGAGAAGGGCGAGCTCATGCCCTACGTCAACGTCATGCTCCGGGGCACGACCACTGGCAGCCTCAGCGACGAGACGGGCCACTATTTCCTGAAGGACCTGCCTGTCGGCCGTCAGACCCTCGTCTTCAGCTGCGTGGGCTACACCACCGTCGAGCGCGCCGTCGAACTTGGCCACAACCAGATGCTCGAACTCAATATCGTGATGCAGGAGGAGAGCTACATGATGGACGATGTCGTTGTCTCGGCCAATAAATATGCCACCAAGCGCAAGGAATCGGCCACCATCGTCAACGTCATCTCGCCCGTCCTCATCGAAAATACGGCAGCCCACTGTATGGCCGATGTTCTGAGCTTCCAGACCGGCCTGCGCGTCGAGCAGACCTGCACCAACTGCGGCGTCCCCTCCCTGCGCATTAACGGCCTGGACGGGCAGTATTCCCAGATTCTGATGGACTCGCGCCCCATCTTCTCCTCGCTCGCCTCCGTCTATGGGTTGGAGCAGATTCCCGCCGGCATGGTCGATAGGGTCGAGGTCATCCGTGGCGGCGGTTCGGCCTTGTTTGGGGCCAATGCCATTGCCGGCGTCGTCAATATCATCACCAAGGAGCCCACGCGCAACTTCGTCAACATCGACCACAGCAGCTCCTTCCTCGAGTCCGGCGCCAGCGACCACAACACGGCGATGAATGCCTCCATCGTGACCGACAACCAGCAGGCTGGCTTCTTCCTCTTTGCCGTCCAGCGCAAGCGCGAACAGTACGACCGCGACGACGACGGATTTTCGGACATCCCCCTGCTCAACAGCACCACGGCCGGCCTCCGCTCCTTCTTCCGCACCAGCGAATACACCCGCCTCACGGCCGAATACCACCACGTCACCGAATATCGCCGTGGCGGCTGCGACCTCGACCTGCCGCCCCACGAGACCGACCTCGCCGAGCAGCTGCGCCACTACATCGATGCCGGTTCCCTGCGCTGGGACGCCTATTCACGCGACTCGCGCCACTACTTCCAGCTCTACGGCAGCGTCCAGAACACCGCCCGCGAGAGCTATTTCGGCACAGGCAAGAATCCCAATGCCTATGGACGCACCAGCGACGTGACCGCCGTCGCCGGCACGCAATACCGCTTCAGCTATCCCTTCTTGGCCAATGTCACCGGCGACCTCAGTGCTGGCGCGGAATACACCTACAACCGCCTGCATGACCGGATGCTCGGTTACGGTCGCGACATGATCCAGGCTGTCCGCGTCGGTGGCGCCTATGTCCAGAATGAGTGGAAGGACGACCGTTTCAGCCTCCTCGTGGGTGGCCGTCTGGAGCAGCACAACCTGCTCGACAATCCCATCTTTTCGCCCCGCGCCAACTTGCGCTATTCGCCCTCACGCGACGCCATCTTCCGCCTCACCTACGCTAGTGGCTACCGTGCGCCCCAGGCCTACGACGAGGACCTCCACGTGGGCGCCGTGGGCGGCGAGGTCTCGCTCATTTCGCTCGACCCCGACCTCAAGCCCGAATATTCCCACAGCCTCAGTGGCAGCATCGACCTTTATCACCGTTTCGGTGCCTGGGAGACCAACCTCACTGTCGAGGGCTTCTACACCCGTCTGAACGACGTCTTTGCCTTGGTCGAAAACGGACATGACGCGGCGGGCAACCTCCTGCTCACACGCGTCAATTCAAGCGATGCCTACGTGGCCGGCCTCAACCTTGAGGGCAAGATTGCCTACCGCAAGCTCTTCCTCCTCCAGGGCGGCTACACCCGTCAGCGCAGCCGCTACAGCGAGCCGTTCACGTGGAGCGACGATGCCGCCATTGCCCCCCAGCGCCGCATGTTCCGCACGCCGGACAACTATGGCTATTTCTTGGCCAATGTCACTCCACTCCACGACTTCACCGTCTCCGTCAACGGCAAGCTGACGGGCTCGATGCTGGTGCAGCATTTTGCGGGATTTGTGGCCCATGACGAGGAGGTCACGACCGACCGCTTCTTCGAGTTGGGCATCAAGCTGAGCCAGGAGCTCCATCTCTACAAGCACTATACGCTCGAACTGAACGGCGGCGTGAAGAACCTGCTCGACCAGTTCCAGCCCGACCTCGACCGCGGCATGGATCGCGATGCGGCCTATGTCTATGGCCCCGCCCTGCCGCGCACGTGGTTCATTGGCCTCAACCTGAAGCTTTAAGGGAAAAGTCGGGAATTTTTATTTTATCCAATCTTCGCACTGGGCGATAATCCGCCAGATGGTGCTGTGGGAGATGTCAGTAATGTCTTCGATTTCTCGGGCCGAAAAGCCCGCTTTCTTGAGGTAGCAGACGCGTCTGCGGGAGTCCGTCAATGGACTCAGGTGCTGGCAGATTTCCTCCTTGAACGCTGGCCATTGGCCATCCACCACACTATAGAGGTCGTTCCAGTCTTTGGCCGATAGCTTGTTTTTGTTCTGTGCGGTCATCTTTATCCGTTCGAAAATCTCCTCTGCATTGGTCTCCAGCTGGTTCTGGTGCAGCAGGCTGATGATTTGCCGGGTTCGCTTCACCTTTTCCTGGAGTTCCGCCTTCATCTGGAGCAGTTCGTCATTCGCATTGGCCAATGTCTTTTCCATTTCCTCCTTATCCTTTTCGGCCTGTTTCAGTTCGCGTTCACGCTCTTGGAACTGCAGTTCCACCCTCTTCTTCTCTTCGTTGATGTCCTTGATCTTTTCATCCAGTGAAATGATTTTGAGCAGCTGCTTCTTTCGGATGTGGTAGAAGACGATTAAAAAGAGAATGATTACTACCGAGCCAGTCAGGGCATAATAGAAGTTCCGTTTTTGATATAATTCATTTTCGGTCAATAGCTTGTTTTCTTTCTCCTTGTCCCGCGCATACTGATACCAGTTGTTGATGGTTGAAGCTTTTTCCTGCTGTTTGCCGAGATCTAAAGAATCATTGACGGCAATAAATACCTGTGCATATTTCGCTGCTTTTTTCAAGTCCCCACGTTTTTCATATGTCTCGAACAACGACTTGGAGACATCATGCATATCGTTCAGATCTTCTTTTTTGGCCAATACATCTTCGAAACACATCGTGGCCGAATCCACATTGTCTTTCATAAGGTAATAGTGCCCCATGGCATTGATACTGATCGAAGTCGGGGCAACATTATTTTCGTAAAGGTTCAAAATCATACGAGCGCAAGTATCTGCCTTCGTCTCTTGTTTGTATTTTACATAATTATAAAGCAATTTGGATATGATTTCTAGATCACGCTTGTCTGTATGCAACTGTCCATCCAAGGCCATGTCATAGTATTCGAATCCCTTATCTACACTATCGCAATGAAGATATGCATACCCTAAATGAGTTATTGTCGTGGGCTCTAAATTATTAAGCTTTAATGACAATTGGTACTCTTTGAGAGAGTATTCCAGACACGATTGATAATTCAATACGTTGGTATAAAGATAAGAAAGGTTGGAAATGGTGTATAGATATAATAATGATTCGGTTTCTCCTTCAATTTTTTCGGCGATAGATTCTGATTTCAAAAAATAATCAATGGCAGTGGGGGCATCTTTATAATCACGGAAAATACTTCCAGCCATATAATATGCCATCTGTTGGTCCCGAAGTGTGCCTTTTTTCTCAAAGTAGTCAACAAGTTTCCTGGCCAGATTGACCGATTCTGGCTTGTCGTCCGCTCTGTCGTGAAGGCGAGCCTTCACCATCTCATACCGCATCCGCACATATCTGGATTGTTCTGAAACGATTTCTTCTATCGAGTCCAATTTGACAAGGCCTTGACGAGGATCCTTCATGGCCTGAATGTCCTGTAATGTTGTCAGTATTTCGCTGTCGTCATGATTTCCGCAGGAGCATAAAGACAGACAAAACAGCAATAAGAGAGTTACTTTGTGCATATTGTGGTGCTTGTTTTTTGATTTAATGCGGCACAAAGATACATAGAAAATCCATTTTTGACAACAAAAAGTCCTTTATTTTTATGATTTTTGTCTCAAACTGTTTCATGCCTTAAAAATGAAACAATTTGAAACGGTGGTTTGTAAATAATTGCAAATCAATAAGATATAAACTATATTGATTATTGTGTTAAAAACTTTTAACATTTCATGAAACTGTTTGAAACGGCCATTTGTTTTTTTGTGCATATCTTTGCGGCGACAAAATCAAATCACAATAAACATTTTGGGTTATGAAAAAGATAGCATTTTTATCACTCGCATTTCTTGCTCTTGCAACCATGGATGTGTTGTATGCGCACAATGAGGTTGACGTGTATGTCGGAACTGTTTGTATCAATTCTCACGAAACTGGGACCTCTCCACTTAAACAGATTATAATCACGACAGACAGCGTCTCTCATACGGGGGAAAAGACAGAAGGCATAAGTAAGCCTGTCAATGCCCTTTATTCAATCTTTGATTCAGATGGAGATTACGTTGTAACAGAAGAAAGGGTTTCAAACAATGGGAGTCTGAACATTGAAGATTTGTCTGTGGCAGGAACTTATCAGTTGCAGATTTTCGCTTTGGAAGATTGTGTCCTGAACATGATAACCGATTTTTATGGCAACCAGCCAGTGACGGAATCTGTTCCGCTTTCTTTGGCTGGTGTATATCACTTGGATATTGTCGTGACAGACGATAACGAATAGCCCGTTTCCCTTGAAAATTATATGTGAACGGATTCTGAAACAGTTCCGTAATAATTTTACTAATAACAAAAACAATGAAGAATTTTTTTCTGACCATAGGGCTGGCATTCAGTTGTCAAGCCCTTTCGGCACAAATCCCCATCGACTCTACGGCCAATGCGCCACGGAGCGGCGATGAACTGTGCAAGTTGAAAATCTCGTTCGTCAATGAAGGCGATACCGGACGAAATCAAGTCTGGCGGCTCGGCGAACCGAACAAGAAGAGCCAACAGATGCGCCAAAGAATCACCGCGTCGGGCGACACCATTGCCGTCTTCGAGGCAGGGCGAATCCGCCACTTCCTGATGCTCGGCAACACGCTGATGGACAAGGGCGAACAGAGCCGCCGCGCCTACATGCTCTACGACGAGCTGCGGCCTTCGCTACGCTATCCGTTCGCGTTTGGTGACAGCATTTCGGGGAAGTTCTCCGGCATCGGCCGCGAAGAGAATGTCGATGCCGCACGCACCGGGTTCGGCTACACCGTGGCCGATGGAACGGGCATTGTGACCGACGGCCTCGACACGCTACGCAACGTGACGCGCGTCCACTTCCGCGACGACTTCACCGACACCTATTTCGGGGCAGACACGACCCAATTCCGCACTGTCATTGACCGCTACGCATGGTTCTGCGCTGGCTTCCGCTACCCCGTGCAGGAGTCGCTGCGCTGGTTCGAGGCCGATGGCGACAGCCTCATCCCGACCGACAGCACGACCTATCTCTACCTTCCCGAAATGCAGCTGGCCGACTTGGCCGATGATGCGGTCAACGACTCCATCCGCACCTTGTTGGCCAATGCCGCAGCCGCAGGAACATCGGTCGCAAACGGACAGATTTCCGCGCTACGCGACCTGCAGGCTGGCATTTCGGCCGACGGCAGCCGCATCGACCTCAGTTTCAGCGTCACCGAGCCGTGCAACCTCTCGTTCATCGCGTGCGACGTGGTGGGCAACGTCATCGGTTCGGCACACTACGCGAATTGCGCCTTCGGCGAGCGTCAGGAGAGCATCGTGCTTTCGCGCCGACCTGTGGGCAACACCGTGATGCTCCGCATCGAGAGCGGCAATGAGACACAGAATATGAAAGTTTATCAATAAAAGACTAACAGAAATGAAACGCCAAATAAACACAATTTTAACAATTTGTCTTGCATTGAATATTTCTTCTTTTGCAGAAGAATGTCCGCAATTTATTCCACAAGCGCCAGAGGCGCAAGCGGTTGCAAGATCTATTGATTATCCTGTCAATCTGTACACGGGAGTACCTGAAATAAGTATTCCTATTTATGAAATCAAACTTGGTTCAATTACAGTTCCTATCACTCTGGATTACCAGTCCGGAGGTATCGTGCCAAGTCAAGAAGCTACATCTGTCGGTCTGGGCTGGCGATTGAATGTTGGCGGAACGATTACACGAACCGTGAAATGTGCAGATGATTTCTTGGAACGTTTCGAAAATTATGATTCTCAGTATAAAAAAAAATTCTTTTGGCAATATAACCAAGATAATGCCAAGGACATCACCAATTGTCTTAAAATCAATCATTCAGAAGAAACTTTGATTGCTGATTCTGAGCCTGACATATATTATTACAGTATTCCTGGAAATAGCGGCAAATTCACCCACAATAGAAGCGGGGAAGTGATATATTTCGACAAAAGTAAAAACGTGAAAGTATTGACTGATTTCGATAATTACTGTTTCGAACTTCTGGATGCAAATGGAAATACTTATTGTTTTGAAAAATATGCAAAAGATACGGTCTATACATACTCTTTTAAAGGCGCTTTGCCAGGAAATAATTGGTCAATTAACACATTAGATGCTTATGACATTTTGACAGAAAATAGTTCTGATTTGGAATTGAAGAGCATGTATTCTTCGTGTTGGAATCTCACCAAGATTATTTCGCCGACGTATGATACGCTTTATTTTGAATATACGTCAATTGCCTATCAATTGCCACTGCAAGAAACATGTTCTAAAGAAAATGTTGTTCTTTGGGGTCCTTCAAACTTCCCTTATTACGAGCCATGGGAAAATGGAGTTTCTCCGACCACGAAGTACCAGAGGTGCAAAACATCCATACGGGGATTTCAATTGTCCGCTATAAAGTGGAGGGGCGGTTGCGTAAAGTTTGTTGAAGATAAGAACAGTCGTAAGGATCTGGCATATTCTTCACGTGGAGGTTTGCCCCATGCAATTTCTAGAATAGAAGTTTTCGCAAAACCTACAACCAATGGTGCCAAAGAAGATAGTTCGGCCTATAGATGCCATTTCACTTATGATTATTTCAACAATGAAGTCCAAGGAAACTTTTCACACCTTTTTAAAAGACTGAAACTTAACAAGTTCTCATCAGACAATGAAGAGTATGTTTTCTCTTATTATGATGACGTGAAAATGCCTGTGAAAAATACAAAAAATACAGATTATTGGGGATACTACAATGGCAAGCAGCAAGGGAAAGAATACTATTGTAGTGCAGTCAATATCCATAAAGAGTCGGACGAAGAATTTGCACGAGATTACTCTGTTGATGGTTGGTACACTTCGGGACAAACCTCGTATTCTGGTGCTAACAAGGATGCCGATGAACGCTATTGTAAAGTCGGTATTCTTGAAAAGATTACGAATGCATCCGGTGGTACGACAAAATTCAATTATGAATGTCATCGGACTGATGTGGAAGAATCGAATAATGAGTTTAACCCACGCTTTTTTCAATATGTTGAAGATAGTGTTGGGGGAAATCATGTCATGAATACGCTAAACGTGAGCCTGAACAAAAAAACGCTCTATTCACTTATGTTAACGACCTATTCTGAAATCGGCCTTTATATCGGATGGAATTCTTTTTGTGTTTATCAAATCAATGATGATGGAACAGAAAGTCTGGTTTACAATTTCCTGCTTGGCTTAAATAAAAGATCCTCTGTCAATGTACTTTTGGAGCCTGGTCAGTATAAATTTAAAGTTAATGCCAGCATACCTAATGTGAGATATATCATGGTCGTATGTGAAGAAGATATTCATGGCGGAAGTTCTGAAATTGTGTGTGGTGGTGGCTTGCGCATTAAAAGCATTGAGGGTGAACAGACCTTACGTTATGAATATCATGGTGGCAAAGAACTTTTGGGCAGATGTACTTTCTTTTATAGAGAACAACAATACGAACCTTTAAATGATGCTTACGACTGGTTTTCCCTGCAAAAAGTTCTAGTGCAGAATTCAGAACCGATAAGACCATTTTCTTCCTTCAAAAATGGTGTCGTCATTGGTTATTCGGTTGTAGATGTCATTCGTTCAGATGGCTCAAAAACACAATATACGTATCACAACGAGAAAGATATAGTGCAGAACTATTTCTATCCATATTCTCCGGCATTTACGGATTGGGAAAATGGGCAACTGCTTTCAATGGAGCAATATGACGCAATAGGGACATTGGTATCGGAAACGCGTAATACATATACAATTAAGGATAAATTTATAATGCAAGACATTGGTTTTATCAAAAATCCTTACGAAAATCCATTCTTTTACGACGTTAGAGTTGATTATCCAGTGTTGAGCAAGACGGTTAGGATAGAAAGAGGAACACCTGTTACCACGAAAAAGTTCGAGTACAACGACAAATTCCTTCTCTCAAAGGAATTCATGAAATACGGTGTAGATTCATGTGGTGTGGACACCTATGTCAAGCAATACAAATATCCATTTGAATTTTCCGACAATGTAAATCGACGGCTGTCTTATTTGCTGAAGCCTATTGTGACCATTTCTTCTCGTAATGGCACTGTTTATGATGTAAACAGGGTCGTTTACGGTTTTTATGGCAATTTGGATTTTAAGTCAAAGAATGTAACGCTGGGAAATTCTGATACATGGTTCATGAATTCAAAAGGCAGTCTTGATCTATATCAAATGATTTTACCAGCTTATCAGTTGAAGTTAAACACGACGATTGCAACCGAGGACCTGGAAAGATGTACATATGACACAGTTGTCTCTTATGACAGCTACACGTTCAACGGTCTTCCGCAAGAATTTCATTATAAAGGGACTCCTATTACCTATTTGTGGGGGTATAAGGGACAGTTCCCAATTGCAGAATTCAAGAATGCAACATTTGCACAAGTCTCAGCCCGCGTGCCAGACATTGGTGCTTTCTATAAAGGCAATGGCCTTAGTGAAAATCTTAAAAATAGTCTTTCTTATACGTCAATTGACGGAGCATCAACCACCATATGCCAATACAAGCCATTCGTAGGGTTAATGAGCATCGTTGATAACCGTGGCATTTCGTATGAGTATAACTATGACTATTGTCATCGTTTGAAGCAGTCATTTTTGTGCGGCAATAATGAAAACAAGAGCAGCATATCTCCTGTCTTGTTAAAGTCTTATGAATATGAAAAGGGGCACAGTGTTACAACTACGACGTATCTGAATGGTCGTTCTGTATTCCAAGGAAGCAAATATTCTCCGAATGAAGACTTTGCGACATACATTGAAGGGTCTTCAACCAATAATATCGTATCCAAGCAGTATTATGACCAATGGGGACGACCGTCACTCACCGCATTCCAAGGTGCAAATCCTTCGGGTGCATACTCTTACGGATTGCAGACATACGATGAACTTGGTCGCACTTCAAAATCGTGGGTGGGTATTCCGACGGAGGACACGCAAGCGCAATGTCTATCTGATGACGATTTTGCACAGCAGTCAAGTTCTGCGTTCAACGACGAATATGGCTACAGCCAGACCGAATATGACGCATTGGGTCGCGTAGTGAAGACCACAACGCCCGGCAAGTCTTGGCATGATGCCGACAAGGCGACCATTTGCCAATATCAGGTAAACACAGTCAACGAGGTGAAACGCTACGTCGTTTCAGGCAATTCTTTGACACAAAATCAATACTATCCCACGGGTTCTTTGGAATGTATTGTTACCACCGATCCCGACGGTCATATTGTCAAGAACTACAAGGATGTGTTTGGAAATGTCGTTCTTGAACGCCGAGGCAGCAATGTCTATACCTATTTCGTCTATGACGATTACAACCGCCTGCGCTTCGTGCTTCAGCCGATGTATCAAGCCGAGGCAAACCTTGACAAGTTTGCATTCCAATATACATACGACGTACACGGCCGCGTAGTAAGCAAGAAGTTGCCTGGCTGCCAGCCCATCACATACGAATACGACAAGTCAGACCGTGTCATCAAGATGCAGGACGGCCTGTTGCGTGCAAAGGGCAAGTTCCGCACGTATGAATACGACGGGTTGGGCAGACTGGTTTCTCAAGGCGTTTCTGATGGGGAAAGCACAGAATATGATGTCCAGAACTATTATGACGAATACGACTTCATTGCAGATTATGAATATCTCATGCCAAACCACATGTGGATGTTCGAGCCATACGAAACGCTGTATGGAAAAGGACAGCTGACTGGCACATGGCAGAAGGCAAGCAATGGAGAAGAATTGCTGACTACATACGGATATAATGAGTATGGTCAAATGGAATGCAAGTCTGAACTGGGACTTGACAATCATGTTTCAATGATGGAGTATCAATACAATTATGCTGGTGACGTCAAAAAAGAATGGTTCACGGAATATAAGTATAATAATGGAAACAACTCCTTGGCAGAAATATACGATGGAAACATTGAAAATAAATACAATGCCTTGCACACTAAACTGCCCACGTTGTCCGTTATTAAACTGTATGACGTAGCCAATAATGTGACCATGACTGATACCATCCAGAACCCGACATACGATGCTTTCGGGCAAATCATCGCCAACAACCGCAGCGGTGCTGTGGCTGACATGACGTACGAATACGACAACCTGCACGGTTGGTTGAAGCGTATTGCGTCGTCAGGCGGTTTCGAGCAGAAACTTTATCGTGAGACGGAAGGAAACAGCCGCCGTTACAACGGCAGCATTTCGGCCATGACGTGGAGAATGGGCAGCAACTCTCTGACGCGCAGGTATGACTATATTTATGACAATGTGAATCGCCTTGATATCGCAAAATTCAGTTTCTATAGGAAAGCAAACAATCCTGCATCTACAGCGACAATGGAACTGATACCAGGTGGATATACAGACGAAGATTATACTGTTTATTATCAGTATGACTTGAACAGCAATCTGCTGGAGGCAGAGCGGCAGGGCTGGGCGTACGTCCAAGAGGATGACGAGGATGTTTTTGACGTCTATGACACCGTTGACGATGTCATGGTTGAATACAATGGGAACCAGCGCAAGTCAGCAACAATCTGTACGGTCGATGACACTGACTATTACGGGAAGTTCACTTTTGTTGACCGAGCCCAAAAGTCTGTCGAATACGCTTATGACGGAAACGGCAACATGACGCGTGATGACAACAAGGGTATGACTTTTGAATATGACCTGTTGGGGCATCCGTTGAAAGCCAATGGACCGAAGAGTACGATTGAATACGTCTATGCGCCCGACGGCCGCAAGTTGCGTACTATTCACAAGACATACACTTCCACATCGAAAAAGACTGTCAAGACGAACACATCGAAAGACTATGTGAATAATTACATTTTCCAGAATGGCAAGCCCTCGATGTTCTGTTTTGACGGTGGTTATTATTCATTCGATAGCCAAGGCAAACTAAACGGGTGCCATTATTATATCCAAGATTATCAAGGCAATAATCGGATGGTGGTCAATGCCGCAACGAAAGCCGTTGAGCAGACCAACCATTACTATCCGTATGGCGAATTGATGGGCAATATCAGCACCAAGCCAGAGGCTCAGGACTTCAAGTATGGAGGTAAGGAAGTGGACCGAACCGACGGCCTTGACCTCTACGATTTCCATGCCCGCTGGTATGACCCTGTGCAGGGTAGTTTCACAAGCATTGACCCATTGGCTGAAACGAATCCACATATATCTCCATACGCTTATTGCGCTGGTGACCCTGTG